>NZ_JAAVJC010000228.1 GCF_012033785.1 Streptomyces bohaiensis | reverse complement strand
CGCCCGCCCCGCGCGGGCCCCGCCCCTCAGCGGGACGCCGCTCGTGCCTCAGCCCCGGGAGCGGGACAGTCGCGGCACCATCCGGCGCGTCCGCTCCGCGGCCTCCGCCCGCGCCGCGCGGGCCCGGAGCGAGGCCGCCTGCGTCACCCGAACGGCCGAAGGCGGGAAGAGCGCCGCCCGGCTCCGCGCGGCCGGCGACTCGTGCACGGCGCGCAGCGCCGCGACAGCGGTGCGTGCGTCGTCCGCGACCGCCGCGCCGTCCACCCCGGCGGCGCCGCGGGGTGCGTACAGCTCCCGCTCCACCGCGTCGGCGACCCGGTGGACGGCGGCGGCGGACTCCTCGGCTAGCTGTCCCGCGCGGACCACGCGCCGCGCCCCCTGCCGGGGGGTCTCCTCGGGCAGGGGTGGCGAGCCGATGTCCCAGGCGCTGTCCAGGAGTTCGTCCCAGGCGGCCAGTACCCCGGCCTGCGGCGCCAACCGGCGGTGGCGTTCCCGCCGGCGCCACAGCCAGGGGGTCAGCAGCAGCGCGGCGAGCGCGGCGGCGGCCAGCGCACCCCAGACCCAGGGCCAGAAGGCCACCGCGGCGTCCCGGCCGCCCGACGCGTCGGCCGTCACCGGCACCTCGCAGGCCTCCGGCTCCAGCATCGGGTCGCAGCGGGGCGGCTCCTCGGGAGCAGCCGCGGGCTCCTCCTCCTCGCCCTCCGGCGCGGCCGACCCCGCGTCCGGCTCCTCGTCCTCGACCTCCGGACGGTCGGCGTTCGCCGCGTCCGGCCGCGTCCAGGCGGGGGCGCTGCCCTGGCCCGGCGTGGGCTCGAACCGGGTCCAGCCCACGCCCTCGAAGTACAGCTCGGGCCAGGCGTGCGCGTTGTGCAGCCCGACGGCGTAGCTGCCGTCCGCCTGGCGCGCGCCGGGGGTGAACCCGACGGAGACCTGGGCGGGAATGTCCATGGTCCGCGCCATCGCCGCCATCGCGAAGGCGAAGTGGATGCAGAACCCCTCGCGGGCCTGGAGGAAGTTCGCCACGGCCTCGGTGCCGGTACCGGAGGCGACATCGGTGTTGTAGGTGAAGTCGCCCTCGGTGGTGAACCACCGCTGGAGGGCCACGGCCCGCTCGTAGTTGCTGGTGGCGTCGGCCGTCACCTCGGCCGCCGTCTCGGCGACCAGCGGCGGCAGGTCGGCCGGGAGCCGGGTGAACTCGTCGGTGATCACCGTGCTGACCGGCTCGGGCGCCTGCGCCAACTGCGCCGCGGTGGGCTCGATCAGCAGGTGCCGCACCTCGTACTCCAGGCCGGCGGCGGTCTGGTTGCGCCCGGCCACCAGCGTGCGCGAGTAGGCGTCGTAGGACCAGGAGCCCTCCGCCGCGATGTCCTGCGCGGGGACCGGCACCGGCAGCGAGCGCTGCGCGTAGTCGGGCTCCGCGGTGATGGTGGTGACGGCCTCCGTCTGCTCCACCGCGTCGCTGAGACCGGCGACCGGCCACGGCGTCTGCGGCACGGAGTCGAGCACGTTCTCGCTGGAGAACCAGCGCCTGCCGTCGAACCGGTCCAGCGAGACCAGCCGCAGGTAGAGGTCGCGCGGGCGGTCGCTGTCCGTCTCGTAGGTGAGGACGGTCCGATCGGCCGGCTGGTTCAGCTGGTCCTGCAGGGCGACGACCGGGTTGACGGCGATGGTGCCGATGTCGTGGCCGCCGGAGCTGGTCCCACCGCGCTCGGGCGGTGAGATCAGACCCTCGCCCAGCGCGGGCAGCATCAGCGGTGCGGCGACCGCGACGCCGAGCGCGGCCGCGCCGATACGGTGCCCGGTCCGCAGTCTCGGCACGTCCTGCCGCGCTGCTCCCGGCTCGCCGCCGCCGCGACCGAGGGGCCCGGGGAAGAACCGTCCCCAGGCCGCCACCCGGCTGCTGCTCTCGGTGAGCAGCAGCAGCAGGAACCCGCCCGCCGCCACGACGAAGTGGATCCAGGCGGTGGCCTCCTGGGCGATGCCGGTGGCGGCCGAGTACATGGCGAGCAGCGGCAGTCCGGCCGCGGCGGCACTGCGCAGCGTCACCGCCAGCAGGTCGACGACCAGCCCGACGCCCAGCACGCCGGTCAGCAGCATCAGCCGTATGCCCTCGGTGACGGGCGCGGGGGAGGCGAAGCTCCCGACGTCCTGCGCGCCGAGTTCGTACAGCACGCCCAGCTCGGCGATCGCCTCCGGCCCGGGCACCACGCCGAGCAGCGCGTACTCGGGCACGGTGACCAGCGTGAGCAGCAGCACCGCGGTGAGCAGTTGGGCCGTGGTCGTCAGCGCGGCATTGAGCTCGCCCCAGCGCGCGAGCGCGCCGACACCGCTCACCATCGCCAGCAGCAGGCCCGCCTGGAGGAACCACCCGGGGTCCTCGACCAGCGGCAGCAGCGCGAACGCGGTGGCCATCGTCGCAGCCCCGGCCACCACCGTGATCCGGCCTCGTCCGCCCATGATCCCTCTCCTCGACCCACTGTCCGGCGCGTCGCCCGTGCCCGGTCGCGCGCGGTGGTCCGTCCTGCCGGCGGTCAGCGTCCGAGCGACGCGCGTGACGCCGCCCGCCACAACTCTGCCAGGGAGGCGTCGCGATGGTGCGCCAGCACCGTCCAGCCGCCCTGTTCCAGCCGCTTCATGCGGCGTTCCTCCAACCGGCCGTCCAACTGGCCGGCCGCGACGAACGCGATCGACGGGGCGCCGCCGCGCCGCAGCGCGGTCAGCTCGCCCGCGGGTTCCTTCGCCACCGTCCCCAGGAAGGCCAGCAGCAGACCGGGGTCACGCCGCAGCATCGCCTCACGGGCGCCCTCGAACCCCTCACCGTCGGAGTGCTCCACCGAAGCCAGGCCGTCCATCACCAGGGCCCCGATCTCGGTGGGGTCCGGCTGGTCGCCCTCCCCCTCGGGCAGCACGGCCCCGGTGTCCGTCACCAGTCGCACCGCGTACCCGCGCGCCACCAGGTGCGCCACGGCGGAGGCGGCGCCGGAGACGGCCCGCTCGAACGCCGGGTCCCCGCTCTCCTGCTCCCAGCCGCGCCGCCGGGTGTCCAGCAGCACCGTGCAGCGGTCCTGACGGGGCTGCTCCTCGCGGCGGACCATCAGCGAGCCCCGGCGGGCCGTGGACCGCCAGTGGACCCGGCGGACGTCGTCGCCGTGGCGGTAGTCGCGCGGGATGACGTCGTCCTCGCCGGTGATCGCGGTCGACCGCCGCCCGCCCTCGCCGAACCCGGCGGCGTCCCCGCCGAGCGCGGTCGCCGGCAGCGGCTCGGTCCGCGGCAGCACCGTCATCACATCGAAGGCGGTGAACGACCGGTTCAGCTCCACCAGGCCGAACGGGTCGGTCAGCCGCAGCTGGAGCGGCCCCAGCGGATAGCGGCCCCGAAGGTCGGAACGGACGCGGTAGGTGACCTCGCGCCTGCCGCCCGACTCGATGCGGTCCACCACGAACCGCGGCCGCGGGCCCAGCACGTAGGGCACCCGGTCCTGCAGCATCAGCAGCCCGGTGGGGACGCCCCGCGCGGTGTTCTCCAGCCGCAGCCGGACCCGGGACTCCGAGCCCGCGGGGACCCGGGCCGGGCTCAGTTGCCGTGCCGCCGTCACCCGGCTCCGTGTGCGGTGCAGCACCAGCACGCACAGCAGCGGCAGCAGCGCCAGCAGCGCTCCGATGCGCAGCAGGTCCTCCTGCCCCAGCAGGTAGGCGCAGACGCCCGCTGCCGCGCCGGCCGCCAGGAACGACCGGCCGCGTGTGGTCAGCCCGCCGAACGCGGCCCGCAGCGGACCCCGGTCCGGGTCGCCGGACGGCGGCATCAGAAGCCCCGGCGCTGCGCGTACACGTCCGGCATCGGGGTGTGGGTCAGGATCTCCCCGACGAGGTCCTCGGTGGTGTGGCGGTTGAGCTGGGCCTGCGCCGTCGGCAGCAGGCGGTGGGCCAGCACCGGCACCGCCAGCGCCTGCACGTCGTCCGGGAGGACGTACTCGCGGCCCTGGAGCGCCGCGGAGGCCTTGGCCGCGCGCAGCAGCTGCAACCCCGCCCGCGGGGAGGCGCCGAGCCGCACCTCGGGGTAGTTGCGGGTGGCGTCCAGCAGGTTCAGCGCGTAGTGGCGGACCGGGTCGGACACGTGGATGCCGCGCACGGCCTCCATCAGCTTCACCAACCGGTGGTCCTGGACGACGGGCCGCAGCGCGTCGAGCGGGGAGGACTCGCCGTGGCCCTCCAGCATCCGCAGCTCCGCCTCGAACGACGGGTACCCCATCGACACCCGTGCCATGAAGCGGTCCCGCTGCGCCTCCGGCAGCGGGTAGGTGCCCTCCATCTCGACGGGGTTCTGCGTCGCGACGACCATGAACGGCTTCGGCAGCGCGTAGGTCTCGCCGTCCGCGGTGACCTGCCGCTCCTCCATCGCCTCCAGGAGCGCGGACTGCGTCTTGGGGGAGGCGCGGTTGATCTCGTCGCCGATGACGATCTGCGAGAAGACCGCCCCGGGCTTGAACTCGAACTCGCGGCGCTCCTGGTCGTAGACGCTGACACCCGTGATGTCGGAGGGCAGCAGGTCCGGGGTGAACTGGATGCGGCGCACCGAGCAGTCGACGGAGCGCGCCAGGGCCTTGGCGAGCATGGTCTTGCCCACGCCCGGCACGTCCTCCAGCAGCAGGTGCCCGCCGGCGAGCAGGACGGTCAGCGAGACGCGCACGACCTCCGGTTTGCCCTCGATGACGCTTTCCATGGCGCGTCGCACCGCGTCCGCGGTCGCGCCCAGCTCACCGAGTGTGCTCTGGCCCTCGTAGGTCGTCACCGGTTCTCCTCGGCCCCTCTCGCCGTTCCGCCGCGCCCCGGCGGGGCGGGCCGTCGTTGGTCGGTGTGCGCCGCCCTGCCGGGGGCGCACACCGCGCGAGAGCATTCTTCACACAATCGCGTCCGGCGTCACCGGCTGGGCGACGGGCTGGCCGCGGGGACCTCCCGGAGCAGGCCGGTCGTCACGTCGAACACGAACCCGCGGACGTCATCAGTGTGCAGGAGGAACGGCGAGCGGCGCACACGGTTCATCGACTGGCGCACGTCCTGGTCGAGGTCGGTGAAGGACTCCACCGCCCAGCTGGGCTTCTGGCCCACCTCCAGCTCCAGTTCGGTGCGGAAGTCCTCGGTGAGCTTCTCCAGGCCGCAACCGGTGTGGTGGATCAGGACCACGGAGGTGGTGCCCAGCGCGCGCTGGCTGATGGTGAGCGAGCGGATGATGTCGTCGGTGACGACACCGCCCGCGTTGCGGATGGTGTGGCAGTCGCCCAGGTCGAGGCCGAGGGCGGAGTGCAGGTCGAGGCGGGCGTCCATGCAGGCGACGATCGCCACCTTGCGGGTCGGGCGGGCGTCCATGCCCGGGTCCGTGAACCCCGCGGCGTACCGCCTGTTGGCTTCTACCAGCTGATCGGTGACCGATGAAGACATGCCGCAGACGTTAGTACGGAACGGCGCCGCTCCCGCCCCCCGGTCACCCGGCGCCCGTGCGTGCGGCGCGGCGGCCGCCTGCTGCGTCCGGGTACGACCGGGCCCGCGGCGCGCCCGGGTGACGGGGATCACCCCGGTGCGCACGGGGCCCGGGAGCGCCGGGCGGCGGGGCGCCGGGCGGGCCCGGACGCGCCCGCCACACGGGTCCGGCGCAGTGATTGACCCCGGAATCAGGTGGACTAGGGTTGCGCACACCCGTCGTCCGTGTCGCTTTTCTCCCCTTCGCCGACCCCGGCGGTCACCTTTTCGGAAGGCCCATGTCCACCACCAACGACCGGCCGGCAGCAGACCGGCACCGCCCCGTCTTCCTCCGGCGCTGCCTGGAGCTGCTCGGGCCAGCCCTGGAAGAGCCCGGCGCCACCGTGGTGGACTGCACGCTCGGGCTCGGCGGCCACAGCGAGGCCCTGCTCGAAGCCCACCCCGGCGCCCGGCTGATCGGCCTGGACCGCGACCCCTCGGCGCTCCGGCTGGCCGGGGAACGGCTGGCACGGTTCGGTGACCGCGCCACCCTGGTCCACGCCGTCTACGACGAACTCCCCGACGTGCTGGCGCGACTGGGCGTCGGCCCCGTCCGCGGGGTGCTGTTCGACCTCGGGGTCTCCTCGATGCAACTGGACGAGGCCGAGCGCGGGTTCGCCTACGCGCAGGACGCGCCGCTGGACATGCGGATGGACCAGACCACCGGGCTCAGCGCCGCCGAGGTGCTCAACACCTACCCGCCCGGTGACCTCGTGCGCATCCTGCGGGCCTACGGCGAGGAGAAGTTCGCGCGCAAGATCGTCGAAGCCGTCGTGCGCCGCCGGGAGACCGCGCCGCTCACCGGCAGCGCCGAACTGGTCGCCCTCATCCGGGAGGCGCTGCCGCAGGCCGCGATGCGCACCGGCGGCAACCCCGCCAAGCGCACCTTCCAGGCGCTGCGGATCGAGGTCAACGGCGAACTGTCGGTGCTGGAACGCGCGGTCCCGGCGGCGGTGGGCGCCCTCGCGGTCGGCGGACGCATGGTGGTGCTGTCGTACCAGTCCCTGGAGGACCGGCTGGTCAAGAAGGTCCTGGCCGCCGGCGCGGCCTCCACGGCGCCGCCCGGACTGCCCGTCGTGCCCGAGGAGTACCAGCCCCGGCTGCGGCTGCTGACCCGAGGTGCCGAGTTGCCCGGTGAGGCGGAGATCGCCGAGAACCGCCGTGCGGCGCCGGCCCGACTGCGCGCCGTCGAACGCGTCCGCGAGGCCCGGGCGTGACTCCCGCGGGCAAGGGGCCGGCCACCGGCGCGCAGGCCCGCCTCGCACGGCTCACCGGCCTCGGGGGCGGTTCCTCCTCGTCGAACGCGGCCGCCCGCACCCCGTTCGTGCTGCTCATCGTGGTGCTGCTCGGCGCGGGCATGCTCTCGCTCCTGTTGCTGAACGCGGCGCTGAACCAGGGCTCCTTCGAGCTGAGCGAACTGCGCCGCCAGGCCCAGGACGCGCGCGACGAGCAGCAGTCGTTGCAGGCCGAGGTCGACGGCTTCTCCGCGCCGGACGCCCTCGCGGAGCGCGCCCGTGAGCTGGGGCTCGTCCCCGGTGGTCCTCCGGTCTTCCTCGCTCCCGACGGTTCGTTCCTCGGCGACCCCGAGCCGGCACCACCGCCGGAGGAGCAGGAGGAGGAGCCGGTCGAGGGCCCCGCGCCCGAGGCGGAGCCGGGCCCGGACCAGAGCGCCGGCGCGGATTCCGGCGCCGAGGACGAGGACGAGGACGCGGACGAGGACACCGACGACCCCGACGCACCCGTTGACGGCGGCGAGGAGGCCGGTGGCGGAGCCGAGGGCGCCGACGCGGAGCAGGCCCCCGACTCCGACGCTGACGCCGAGGACGCCGACCCCGGGACCGACGCCGAGGACGCCGGGACCGCCTCGGCGAGTGCCGACCCGGCAGCCGCCCCCGGCCGCCCCGTCACCCCCGGGCTCCCCGCCCCCCGCGGCGATTCGCGGTTGTCGTGGTCGTAGTTCCAGCGGCCGCCCGCCGGGTGGTCGTGCCCGTCGAGCAGCAGCTCGTGGTCGCGGCG
>NZ_JAAVJC010000227.1 GCF_012033785.1 Streptomyces bohaiensis | reverse complement strand
CCCGTGCCCTGGCCGGCGCGCCGGGGGAGCACCAGGTCGTCACGGCCGACACCACCCGCCCCGCCTGGGCGCCGGGCTCCTTCGACCGCGTCCTGGTGGACGTGCCCTGCACCGGGCTCGGCGCGCTGCGCCGCCGCCCCGAGGCGCGGTGGCGGCGGCGCCCCGCCGATCTGGAGCGGTTCGCCCCGCTCCAGCGGGATCTGCTGCGCCAGGCGCTGCGCTCGGTGCGGCCGGGCGGGGTCGTCGCGTACGCCACCTGCTCCCCGCACCCGGCCGAGACCCGCGCCGTGGTGCAGGACGTGCTGCGCGCCACCCGCCGGGAGACCCCCGCCGAGCCGGTGGACGCGCGGCCGCTGCTGCTGGGGGTCCCGGAGCTGGGGGACGGTCCCGACGTCCAGCTGTGGCCGCACCTGCACGGCACCGACGCCATGTACCTCTCCCTGCTGCGCCGCACCGGCTGACCCGGGGCGGGGCGGGCTGCGGCGGACGGGCCCGCCCCGCGGCCCGCCGCCGCCGGCCATGCTGAATACTGGCCGCATGGCACAGATCAACCCCTCCATCCTGTCCGCCGACTTCGCGCGCCTGGCGGAGGAGGCGCAGGCGGTGGCCGGCGCAGACTGGCTGCACGTCGACGTCATGGACAACCACTTCGTCCCCAACCTGACGCTGGGGCTGCCGGTGGTGGAGTCGCTGCGCAAGGCGACCGACACCCCGTTGGACTGCCACCTGATGATCGAGCAGCCCGACCGCTGGGCCCCCGCCTACGCCGAGGCCGGCGCCGGTTCGGTCACCTTCCACGTCGAGGCCGCCGCCGCGCCGGTGCGGCTGGCGCGGGAGATCCGCGCCCAGGGAGCGCGCGCCGCCATGGCGCTGCGACCGGCCACCCCGATCGAGCCGTACGAGGACCTGCTCCCCGAACTGGACATGCTGCTGATCATGACCGTCGAGCCCGGCTTCGGCGGGCAGGCGTTCCTGGACATCATGCTGCCCAAGATCCGCCGGGCCCGCCGGATGATGGACCGGCACGGGCTGGAGATGTGGCTCCAGGTGGACGGCGGGGTCTCCGCGTCCACCATCGAGCGGTGCGCCGAGGCCGGGGCGGACGTCTTCGTCGCCGGGTCCGCGGTCTACAACGCGGACGACCCGGCCGGGGCCGTCGCGGCGCTGCGGGAGCAGGCGGAGCGCGCCGCCCCCGCGCACCGCCACTGACCCGGCGGCCGCCGGGCCGTGGCCGGGGAACGACCGGTGCGCGGCAGGGGTGTGACGACCCGTGCGCACTGCAGCGATCGGCTCGCGGGGGTCGCCGAGTCTGCGAGGATGAGGACGCGCAACGACCCGGGAACCAGCGGAACACGAGCGGCACCAGCCGGATGACTGTGAGGTGAGTGCGGTGTCGGCCGGAAGGTCAGCCACACGGATGGGCCCCGCCGAGCTGATGCAGGCGGCGGCAATGGCACGCCGCTTCTATCTGGAGGGCAAGTCCAAGATCCAGATCGCCGACGAGTTCGGGGTCAGCCGCTTCAAGGTCGCCCGCGTGCTGGAGTCGGCGGTCGAGCACGACCTGGTGCGGATCGAGATCCGCGTCCCGGCCGAACTGGACGCCGACCGCTCGGACGCGCTGCGCGCCCGGTTCGGGCTGCGCCACGTGGTGGTCGCCGAGTCGCCCGCCGACGCACCCGACGACACCCCGGACCCGGAGAACCTCGGCGAGGTCGCCGCGGACCTGCTGGGGGAGCTCGTCGACGAGGGCGACGTGCTCGGCCTCGCCTGGGGCCGCTCCACCATCCACATGGCCGCCGCGCTGCGGCAGCTCTCGCCGTGCACCGTCGTCCAGCTGACCGGTGTGTACGACGCCGGTACCGCCGAGCGCGGCTCGGTCGAGGCGGTGCGCCGCGCCGCCGCCGTCTCCGGCGGCAGCGCCCACCCGATCTACGCGCCCATGCTGCTGCCCGACCGGCAGACCGCGGCGGCGCTCCGCCGGCAGCCGGCGATCGCCGCGGCGTTCGAGTACTTCGACCGCGTCACCGTCGCCGCCGTCTCCATCGGCTCCTGGGAGCCGGGCATCTCCACCGTGCACGACATGCTCAGCGCGGAGGAGCGCGCCCACTACGCGTCGCTGGGGGTCGCCGCGGAGATGTCCGCGCACCTCTTCGACAGCGACGGCCGTCGCATCGGCCGGGACCTCGGCGAGCGCTGCATCACCGTGGAGGCCGACCGGCTGCGCCGGGTGCCCGAGGTGGTGGCGATCGCGGGGGGCAGCCGGAAGGCGGAGGCCATCGCCGCCGTGCTGCGCTCCGGACTGGTCACCAGCCTCGTCACGGACACCGCCGCCGCCGACCAGCTGCTCGGTACGGCGCCCGGCAGCCGTCCCGCGCTGGAGCGCGTCGACCCCGACCGGCCCTGACCTCCGGCTGACCGGCCCTGACCTCCGACCGGCCCTGACCTCCGGTCGTCCGTGGCCCCGTCGTGCCCCGGGCGGCGCGGGGCGCGGGCGGTGCGGAGGTACGCCGGTTCCCCGTTCCGCGCGGCGGCCTGGGATACTGATGTAGGAGCCACGGCAGCCCGGCCCGCGTCGAGCGGCGTACCCGCCACCGGACGGCACCGGCCTCCCACCCGCCGAGACACACCCAACCGCAGGTGAGAGAGCCCAGCATGCGATTCCTCAACGACACCGTGCCGCCGTACGACCTGACCTACGACGACGTCTTCATGGTGCCCTCGCGCTCAGCCGTGGGCTCGCGCCAGTCCGTGGACCTCGCGACTCCGGACGGCACCGGGACCACGGTGCCGCTGGTCGTCGCCAACATGACCGCCGTCGCGGGCCGCCGGATGGCGGAGACCGTGGCCCGGCGGGGCGGGCTGACCGTCATCCCGCAGGACATCCCCATCGAGGTGGTCGCCGAGGTCATCGCCTGGGTGAAGAGCCGCCACCTGGTGCTGGACACCCCCATCACGCTGGCGCCGACCCAGACGGTGGCCGACGCGCTGTCGCTGCTGCCCAAGCGCGCCCACGGCGCGGCGGTCGTCGTCGCCGACGGCAAGCCCGTCGGCATCGTCACCGAGCACGACCTCGCCGGGGTCGACCGCTTCACCCGGCTCTCCGAGGTCATGTCCCGCGACCTGCTGCTCATCGACGCCGGGCTCGACCCGCGCGAGGCGTTCCACCAGCTCGACGCCGCCCACCGCCGGATCGCTCCGGCGGTCGACGGCCAGGGCCGGCTGGTCGGCATCCTCAACCGCCGGGGCGCGCTCCGCGCCACCCTGTACACCCCCGCCACCGACGACGCGGGGCGGCTGCGGGTCGCGGCCGCCGTCGGCGTCAACGGCGACGTGGCGGGCCGTGCCGCGGCGCTGCTGGAGGCGGGCACCGACGCGATCGTGGTCGACACCGCCCACGGCCACCAGGAGTCGATGATCGCCGCCCTGGCCGCGGTGCGCTCGCTCAATCCCTCGGTCCCCGTGGTCGCCGGGAACATCGTCTCCGCCGAGGGCGTCCGTGACCTCGTCGAGGCCGGTGCCGACATCATCAAGGTCGGGGTGGGCCCGGGCGCCATGTGCACCACCCGCATGATGACCGGCGTGGGCCGGCCGCAGTTCTCCGCCGTGCTGGAGTGCGCCACCGAGGCCCGTCGGCTGGGTCGCCACGTCTGGGCGGACGGCGGCGTCCGCCACCCCCGCGACGTCGCGATGGCGCTGGCGGCCGGCGCTTCCAACGTCATGATCGGCTCCTGGTTCGCCGGCACCCACGAATCGCCCGGGGACATGCTCCAGGCCGCCGACGGACGGCTGTACAAGGAGAGCTTCGGCATGGCCTCCGCCCGCGCGGTCCGCAACCGCACCGCCGAGGAGTCCTCCTACGACCGGGCGCGCAAGGCACTGTTCGAGGAGGGCATCTCCACCTCGCGGATGTTCCTGGACCCGGCCCGTCCCGGGGTGGAGGACCTGATCGACTCCATCATCGCGGGGGTGCGGTCCGCCTGCACCTACGCGGGCGCGGACTCGCTGGAGGAGTTCCGGGAGCGCGCCGTCGTCGGTGTGCAGTCGGCCTCCGGCTACGCCGAGGGCAAGCCGCTGCACGCCAGCTGGCAGTAGCAGCCCGTCGGCCTCCCGCGGCGCGTGGGGGCAGCCGCGCCCGCGCCCGCGCTCCCCCGACCGGCGGCCCTCGGCCGCCGGTCGTGGTGTACTGCCGGGGTGCGACTGAACGGACTGGACGAGCGGATCGTCCACGCGCTGGCCGAGGACGCCCGGCGCTCCTACGCCGACATCGGCGCCGAGGTGGGTCTCTCCGCGCCCGCGGTCAAGCGCCGCGTGGACCGGCTGCGGGCCGACGGGGCGATCACGGGCTTCACCGTCACCGTCGACCCGGCGGCGATCGGGTGGCGTACGGAGGGCATGATCGAGATGTTCTGCCGTTCCCGGACCGCCCCCGAGGACATCCGGCAGGCGCTGGCCCGCTACCCCGAGGTGGTGTCGGCGTCCACCGTCACCGGGGAGGCCGACGCCGTGGTGCAGGTGCTCGCCGCCGACATGCGCCACTTCGAGCAGGTGCTGGAGCGCATCGCCGGGGAGCCCTTCGTGGAGCGCACCAAGTCGGTGCTGGTGCTCTCGCCGCTGCTGCGCCGCCACGCGGCCGGCCCCCCGGGCTGACCCCGGCAGCCCTCGGGACCCACGGCGCAACGAATCGCCGTCACGTACCGCGCAGACGCAACGGATCGCCGCACCGCGTGCCGCACACGTACCTTGTCGCAGGTCAGCGCGGCGCCGTACCGTCAACGGTGTACCCCGCACCCGCCGCCACCCGTTCCGTGAGGTCGCCTTGACGTCGCCGCTGACGCCGCTGCGCATCGCCCTGCTCCAGGGCCCGTCCGGTACCCCCGTCGACAACGCCGCGGGGGCCGCGCGGCTCGGCGACGCGATCGCCCGCGCCGCCGAGGCCGGGGCCCGGCTGCTGGTCACCCCCGAGCTGTCCCTCACCGGCTACGCGCTCGGCGACTCGGTCCAGGGCCGCGCCGAGGCCGCCGACGGCCCCGGCGCCGCCCGGGTGGCGCGGGCCGCCGCCGAGCACGGGATCGCCGTCGTCCACGGCTTCCCCGAGCGCGACCCCGCCACGGGAGCGGTGCACAACTCCGTGCAGCTCACCGGCGCCGACGGCCGGGTGGCGGCGACCTACCGCAAGACGCACCTCTACGGCGAGTTCGAGCGCGGCGCCTTCACGCCCGGCGAGGACCTGGTCGTGCAGGCCGAGCTCGGCGGCCTGACGGTCGGCCTGCTCGTCTGCTACGACGTGGAGTTCCCCGAGGCGGTGCGCGCCCACGCCCTGGCCGGCACCGACCTGCTGCTGGTGCCCACCGCGCTGATGCGCCCCTACGCCTTCGTGGCCCGCACCCTGGTGCCGACCCGCGCCTGGGAGAACCAGCTCTGGATCGCCTACGCCAACCGCTGCGGCACCGAGGGCGACCTGCGGTTCACCGGCCTCAGCGCTCTCGCCGCGCCCGACGGCACCGCCCCCGTCCGTGCCGGTGAGGGGGCGGAGCTGCTCCTCGGCACCGTCGACCCCGAACTGCTTGCCGCCTCCCGCGCGGAGAACCCCTACCTCGCGGACCGCCGCCCCGCGCTCTACGCGGACCGGGCGTCCCGGGGTGGCTGACCGCCTCCGTCCGTGCGGCCCGGCTCCGCGGATCGGCGCGCTCGCCGCCCCCACGTCCCTCGCACCTGCCGTGCCCTGTCCGTCCCACCCGTGCCAGGAGAGCCGACCATGACCTCCACGGTGCCCACCGCCGTCCACGACGACCAGCACACCGCCGACGCCGACCAGCCGCCGCTGACCATGTTCGGGCCCGACTTCCCGTTCGCCTACGACGACTGGCTCGCCCATCCCGCCGGGCTCGGGCAGGTGCCCGCCACCGCCCACGGGCGTGAGGTGGCGGTCATCGGCGGCGGCCTCTCGGGGATCGTCGCCGCCCACGAACTGATGCGGATGGGGCTGCGGCCCGTGGTGTACGAGGCGGACCGCATCGGCGGCCGGCTGCGCACCGACACCTTCCCCGGCTGTCCGCCGGAACTGACCGCGGAGATGGGCGCGATGCGCTTCCCGCCGAGTTCCACGGCGCTCGCCCACTACATCGCGCTCACCGGGCTGCACACCGAGCCCTTCCCCAACCCGCTGGCCCCCGCCACTCCGTCGACCGTGGTGGACCTCAAGGGCACGTCGCACTACGCCAGGACTCTCGACGACCTGCCCGAGGTCTACCGCACGGTCATGGCGGCGTGGAACACCTGCCTGGAGGAGGGTGCGGACTTCGCCGCGGTGCAGCACGCGATCCGGCACCGGGACGTGGCGCGGTTGCGGGAGATCTGGTCGCGCCTGGTGGAACGGCTGGACAACCAGACCTTCTACGGCTTCCTCTGCGCCTCGCCGGCCTTCGCCTCCTTCCGGCACCGCGAGATCTTCGGGCAGGTCGGCTTCGGCACCGGCGGTTGGGACACCGACTTCCCCAACTCCGTGCTGGAGATCCTGCGGGTGGTGTACACCGGTGCGGACGACGACCACCGCGGCATCGTCGGGGGGAGCCAACAGCTGCCGGAGCGGCTGTGGGACCGGGCCCCGGCCAAGACGGTGCACTGGCCGCACGGCACCTCGCTGCGGTCGCTGCACGGCGGTGAACCCCGGCCCGCCGTCACGCGGTTGACCCGTACCGCCGCGCCGGACGGCCGGACGGCGATCACCGTGACGGACGCCTCCGGTGCGGTGCGCACCTACCCGGCCGCCGTGTTCACCGCGCAGTCCTGGTTGCTGCTGGCCAGGATCGACTGCGACGAGTCGCTGCTGCCCATCGACCACTGGACGGCGGTGGAGCGCACGCACTACATGCAGTCCTCGAAGCTGTTCGTCCCCGTGGACCGCCCCTTCTGGCGCGATCCCGAGATCGGCGCGGACGGGCGGCCCACCGGTCGCGACACCATGTCGATGACGCTGACCGACCGCATGACGCGCGGCACCTACCTGCTGGAGAACGGCCCGGACCGCCCGGCGGCGATGTGCCTCTCCTACACCTGGTGCGACGACAGCTCGAAGTGGCTGCCGCTGAGCGCCTCGGAACGGTTGGAGGTCATGCTGAAGTCGCTGCGGGAGATCTATCCCGGGGTGGACGTGCGGCGCCACATCATCGGCGACCCGGTGACGGTCTCCTGGGAGGACGAGCCGTGGTTCATGGGGGCGTTCAAGGCGAACCTGCCGGGGCACTACCGCTACCAGCGCAGGCTGTTCACGCACTTCGTGCAGGACCGGCTCCCCGCGGACCGGCGCGGGCTCTTCCTCGCCGGTGACGACGTGTCGTGGACCGCGGGCTGGGCGGAGGGCGCGGTGCAGACGGCGCTCAACGCGGTATGGGGCGTGATGCACCACTTCGGTGGCGCCACGGACGCCGCCAACCCGGGCCCCGGGGACGTGTACGACGCCATCGAGCCGGTGATGCTGCCCGAGGACTGACCCGCGGGCCCGCCCCGTGCGCGGGCGGGCGCCTCCGCACGCCCTGTCACCGAAACGGCGCCGGGCGCCGAC
>NZ_JAAVJC010000226.1 GCF_012033785.1 Streptomyces bohaiensis | reverse complement strand
GCGGTGGCACGGGCGCCCCGGTGACCGGCGGGGGCGCGCACCCCGGCGACGACGGTGCGAGCCCGGGCGACACCGCGGCGGCGAGCGGCGACCGGGGCGGTTGGTCGGGCTGGCGGGCGGCGGCGGAACGAGCCCTCTACGGCGCACCGCCCTCCTTCGCCGCTCCGGGCGGCCCGGGCCCGGGCGGCGGCTCCGCCGGGTTCTTCCTCCGCGAGGCGCCCGCCGCGCACTTCCGGACCGCCGTGCACGCCTCGCCGCTGTTCGCGGCGGCGGTGGCGGTGCTGCTGGTGCGCACCGACGAGGCGCTCGGCCACCCACCGGTCCTGGATCTGGTGGATGTCGGCGCGGGCCGCGGCGAGCTGCTGACGGGCGTGCTGGCCGCGTTGCCGGAGCGGGTCGCCGCCCGGGTCCGGCCGTGCGCGGTGGAGCGCGCCGCGCGCCCGGCCGGCCTGCCGGACCGCGTCGCCTGGTCCACCGACCCGCCGCCGGGGACCACCGGGCTGCTGTTCGCCAACGAGTGGCTGGACAACGTGCCGCTGGACGTGGCGGAGAACGACGACACCGGCCGGCCGCGGCACGTGCTGGTCCGCCCGGACGGCCGGGAGCGCCACGGCGAGCCCGTCACGGGCGAGGACGCGGCATGGCTGCGGCGCTGGTGGCCCACGTCCTCCGCCCCGGGCGAGCGGGCGGAGATCGGACGGACCCGCGACGCGGCCTGGGCCGGCGCCGTACGGGCACTCCGCCGCGGCGTCGCGGTGGCGGTGGACTACGGGCACACGCGCGACGCCCGGCCGCCGCTGGGCAGCCTGACCGGGTACCGGGACGGCCGGCAGGTCGCACCGGTGCCCGACGGGGGCTGCGACCTGACCGCGCACGTCGCGTTGGACGCCTGCGCCGCGGCGGGCGCCGCCGTGCCGGGGGCGGGCGCGCCGCAGCTGCTGACGCAGCGGACGGCGCTGCACCGGTTGGGGACGGACGGGCGGCGCCCGCCGTTGGAGCTGGCACGGACCGACCCGGCGGCGTACCTGCGGGCGCTGGCCCGGTCGGGCGAGGCGGCGGAACTGACGGACCCGCGGGGGTTCGGCGGGTTCACGTGGCTGGTGCAGCCGGTCGCGGTCCCGTCCCCGCTCGCGGCGGAGCCGGCGCGGCCGCGCTGAGCCGGAGCACCCGGGCGCTCCGGGGGCTCGCACCGGCGTGGCCCGCCCGGCAGCACCCCGGCAGGCTCGGACCGCCCGACGCCTCGGCGGGAGCCGTGGGGGAGCCGGCCCCCGCGGCGGGTCAGGCGCCGACCGGCGGGACGCCCCGTTCGGTGGGACGCTTCATCGTGCGGCGCGTGGTCCGCCGCCCGGTGCCCCTCGGCGTGCGGCAGCCCCGCTCGCCGACCGGTGCCACCGGCCGAGCCCGGGTGGCCGCGGCGGGCACCCGGTCCGCACCGAGGAGCTGCGATGGGACAGGGCGTGCACGTCACCGAGCTGCCGGGGGTCGGCACCCGGTACGACGTCGAGCTGACCGACGACGAGAACCGGGTGTCCGTGGTGGTGCGCCCCGGCGGCACCCGCTACCTGTACGTCTTCGCCACCCGGTCGGCCGAGCCGACCGCGGTCCTGGAGCTGACCGACGAGCAGGCCCGCAAGCTGGCCGCGGTCCTCTCCGCGACCTTCTACGAGGGCTGAGGCCGCACGGTGCACGCCGACCTGGTCGGTCTGGGTGCGGTGCTGCTGCTGGCGGCGCTGGTCGCGCGCGGCGCGCGGCGGGTGGGTCTGCCCTCGGTCCCCTGCTACATGCTGGTCGGGATCCTGCTGGGGCCCGGCACGCCCGGCCCGGTGCTGATCCAGCATCCCGAGGACCTCTCGGTGCTCGCCGCGCTGGGGCTGGTGCTGCTGCTGTTCCACCTGGGTGTGGAGTTCCCCCTGGAGCAGGTGGTGGGCGGCGGGCGGCGGTTGTTCCTCGCGGCGGCCTGCTACATCGGGCTGAACATCACCGCGGGGCTGATCTTCGGCTTCTCGCTCGGCTGGGGCGGCGCCGAGGCGCTGGTGGTGGCGGGCGCGCTCGGCATCTCCTCCTCCGCCATCGCGACCAAGCTGCTGATCGAGCTGCGGCGGCTCACCAACGCCGAGACCCCGGTCATCCTGGGGATCATCGTCATCGAGGACCTGTTCCTCGCCTTCTATCTCGCGCTGCTCTCGCCGGTGCTCTCCGGGGCGGACTCGCCGGGGGCGCTCGCCGGGCACATCGCGCTCAGCTTCGGCTTCCTGGTGGTGCTGTTCGCGGTGGCCCGCTGGGGCGCGCGGGCGGTCGGCGGGTTGATCGGCAGCCGTGAGGACGAGCTGCTGGCGGTCGCCGCGATCGGGCTGGCGGTGCTGGTGGCGGGCCTCTCCGACGAGGTGGGCGTCTCGGACGCCATCGGTGCTCTCATGGTGGGGCTGGTCGTCTCCCGCACCCGGTTCCGGGAGCGGGTGGAGCGGATCGTGCTGCCGCTGCGGGACGTGCTGGCCACCGTCTTCTTCGTGGCGTTCGGCCTGACCATCGACGTGGGCGACCTGGGTGGCGTGGCGGTGCCCGCCGTGCTCGCGGTCTGCGTCACGGTGCTCACCAACGTGACGGCCGGAGTCCTGGCGGCGCGGCTCTTCGGTTTCAACCAGCGGGGCGCGGCCAACATCGGGCTGACGGTGCTGGCCCGGGGCGAGTTCTCGCTGATCCTGGTGACGCTGGCCATCGCCGCCGGGCTGGACGCACGGCTCGGCCCGTTCGTCGCGCTCTACGTGCTGCTGCTCGCCGTGACGGCGCCGCCGCTGGCGGCCGGGTCGCGCTACCTGGCGCGGGTGATGCCGGACCGGCTGTTGCGGTCGGACTGGACCTATGTGCGGGAGGAGACCATCAGCACCTCCTGCACGCATCTGGACCAGATCCGGGTGACCAGCACCGACGCCGTGACATGTCCCGGGTGCGAGGAGCTCGGCACCG
The DNA here is from genome assembly GCF_012033785.1 of Streptomyces bohaiensis. Taxonomy (GTDB): domain Bacteria; phylum Actinomycetota; class Actinomycetes; order Streptomycetales; family Streptomycetaceae; genus Streptomyces; species Streptomyces bohaiensis. The sequence goes on along the minus strand of NZ_JAAVJC010000226.1, from coordinate 4,607 downwards.
ACTGGGTGCAGCTGCGGCTGTGCACGACCTGCGGGCACGTCGGCTGCTGTGACGACTCCCCCCACCAGCACTCGCGGCGCCACGCGGAGGAGGCGCGGCACCCGGTGATCCAGTCGGCCGAGCCGGGCGAGGACTGGCGGTTCTGCTTCATCGACGACACGCTCGTCCGCGCGCCGATGGGCCGCTCCCGCGAGAAGCGCTGACCGGTCGCCACGCGTCCGCGGCGATCGTTCTGCCCGTTCCGGGCCGTGCCCGGGTGGCCGGCCTGTGACGCCGTGCATCCTCGACGGCTTCCGGAGGCGCATGACGCGGTCGAACCGGGCCCGGTCGGTCCTGCGCGACCGGCCGGTCGCGCGGGACCGGCGCCGGACAGGTCGGCGCGCGGGTGCGGAACCGGGCGGTCAGCAGCCAGGTCGGGGAGCGAAACCCGGTGGCGAGACGGAGGTGCCGTCGCTCATGGACGGGCGAGGACGTCGCGGGGCAGTTCGGTGTCGAGGCAGGTCCGGAAGGTGCGGGCGGGTCGGCCGGTGACGCGCTCGACGGTGTCGGTGACGCGGTCCTCGGCCCCTCCGGCGATGGCGGTGTCGAGGTCGGCCAGCAGCTCGGCGAACTCCGCGGGCAGGTGCTCCGCGAGGCGTTCACGGAGCTGTGCGGTGGTGAGCCGGAGGTGGGTGACGGGCCGGCCGGTGGTCTCGGCGACGGCGGCGGCGATGTCGTCGTAGCTCAGGGCCTGGGGGCCGGTGAGGACGAGGTCGGTGTTGAGGGCGGGTTCGGCGGTCAGGGCGTGGACGGCGACCGCGGCGATGTCCTCGGCGTCGACGAAGCCGACCCGGCCGTTCCCGGTGGCGGTCCGGATGACGCACTCGTCGCGGATGCTCGCGGCGTGGACGTGCGTGCCGGTGAAGTTCTGCATGAACCACGAGGGGCGCAGTACCGCCCATTCGTCGAAGAGTCGGGGCAGGTCGCGGTGGACCAGGCCGACGCCGGGTCCGCCTTCGGGGAGGACGGAGGCACTGAGGAGCACCGCGCGGCGTACTCCGGCGGCGCGGGCCTGCCGGAGGAACGGCAGCATGACCGCGGCCGGGTCGGGGTCGCCCGGGGGCGGCGCGCCGCTCGCAACCGGCAGGCCGTCCTCGCCGCTGCCGACCGCCTCTTCACCGACTGCGACAACCCCGAGGACGTCACCATGGCCGACGTCGCGGCGGCGGCCGGGGTCGGCAAGGGCACGCTCTTCAGAGCCTTCGGCGACCGCCCCGGGCTGCTCCGCGCCCTGTACGAGACGCGGCTCGAACCGCTCAGGGAAGCGGCCGAATCCGGCCCGCCGCCCCTCGGGCCGGCCACCCCGCCCTTGCTGCGCGTGCCCGCCCTTCTCGACGCGACGCTGCGCTTCAAGCTGGACAACCGGCGTCTTGCGCTGGCCTTCGAGGAGAGCGACAGCACCAGCCCGTACAAGGCAGCGCACTACGAGCGCTGGCACGGCCTGCTGCGCAGTGTGCTGGAGCAGATTCCCGGCCTGGCCGACACCGGGTTCACCGCCCACGCCCTGCTCGCGGCGGTCCGGGCCGATCTCGTCGAGCACCTGGCCGATCGCGAGCACGTGCCGCGCGAGCAGATGCGCGCTCAGTTGGCGGGCTTCACTGCCACAGTCCTGGGCACCGACCCGCCCGACGGAGCAGGCGACCCGCCATGAGCATCGACCGGTCACCACTGCCGCGATCGCCCTGTCCGAGTGGGCCCCCGCATCGTCTGGTCGGGCTTGGCGGCCTTGTCGGGGGCGGGATGTGACGCTGTCGGCCGCGGCGTCTGGACCTGCGCCGCGCCGCCCCGCTCCTGCCGACCGTGCGGCGCTGCAGCGGCCGTCGGTCGCCTGCGTCCTTCGGTCGCCTGCCACCGGCCCGGACCTCACGGCCGTTCGAGCCGCGAGCGCCGGCGGGCACGGCACGGTGGCGGCCGGTGCGCGCCCGCGATAACCGCTGGCCGCCCGCGGCCCCGGGTGGCAGGGTGCCCGCCATGGAGAACCGCGCCGACGCCGCCCGCCTCGCCCTGCTGCGGAACCAGTTCGACCTGACCTGGGCGCTGCTGGAGTACCACCTGGACCGGCTGGTGGAGGCGGATGTGCACTGGGAGCCGGCGCCGCTGTGCTGGGCGGTGCGGCAGGACGACGACGGCCGATGGGTGCCGGACTGGGCCGACGCCGAGCCCGACCCGGTACCGGTGCCGACCGTCGCCTGGCTGACCTGGCACGTGGACTGGTGGTGGACCACCGCGCTGCGGCTGCTGCGCGGCGAGGAGCCGCCGGCCCGGGAGGCCGTGGTCTGGGCGGGCGACGGTGCGGCGGCGGTGTCGCGGCTGCGTGCGCTGCGCGGGGAGTGGGCGGCGGCGTTGGCGGACGGTTCACCGGGCGCCCTGGACGCGGAGGCGCCGTTCCCATGGCCGCCGGGGTCCGACCGGACTGGTGCCGACACCGCCGCCTGGGTCAACGCCGAGCTGATGAAGAACGCGGCGGAGATCGGCCAGCTGCGGCTGCTGCGTGGCGCCGGCGCCCGGCCGACCGCCCGCTGAGCCTCCCCGGACCGGGACGGTTCGCGTCGCCTCGGGACGGTTCGGAGCTGTCGGCCGGTGCCGGCGGCCTACTTGTCGATGTCGCCGACGACGAAGAAGAACGACCCCAGGATCGCGACCATGTCGGCGACCAGCGTCCCGGGCAGCAGGTCGACCAGCGCCTGGATGTTGTTGAACGAGGCGGAGCGCAGCTTCAGCCGGTGCGGGGTCTTCTCCCCCTTGGAGACCAGGTAGTAGCCGTTGAGCCCGAGCGGGTTCTCGGTCCAGGCGTAGGTGGCGCCCTCCGGGGCCTTCAGCACCTTCGGCAGCCGCTGGTTCACCGGCCCGGACGGCAGCTCGGCGAGCCGGTCCAGGCAGGCGTCGGCGAGTTCGAGGGCGTTGCGGGTCTGGTCGAGCAGCACCTCGAACCGGGCGAGGCAGTCCCCTTCGGAACGGACGGCAACGCGCAGCACGTCGCCCAGGTCGCCGTACGCCAGGTAGGGCTCGTCGCGGCGGAGGTCGAAGTCCACGCCGCTGGCGCGGGCGATCGGCCCCGACACGCCGTAGGAGCGGGCGACGGCCGGGTCCAGCACGCCGATGCCGCGCGTCCGCGAGCGGAACACCTCGTTGCCGAGGACCAGGTCGTCGAAGCGACCGAGTCGACCCCGGACGCCGGCCACCGCCCCCCGCGCCCGGTCGGTCCAGCCGGCGGGCAGGTCCTCCTTGAGCCCGCCGACCCGGTTGAACATGTAGTGCATCCGGCCGCCGGAGAGTTCCTCCATGACGTGCTGGAGGTCCTCCCGTTCGGTGAACGCGTAGAACATGGGAGTGATGCCGCCCAGTTCCAGCGGGTACGAGCCGAGGAACATCAGGTGGTTGAGCGCCCGGTTCAGCTCGGCCAGCAGGGTGCGGAGCCAGACGGCGCGCTCGGGGACCTCCATGCCGAGCATCCGCTCGACCGCCAGCACCACGCCCAGCTCGTTGGAGAAGGCGGAGAGCCAGTCGTGGCGGTTGGCGAGCACGATGATCTGGCGGTAGTCGCGGGCCTCGAACAGCTTCTCCGCGCCGCGGTGCATGTAGCCGACGACGGGTTCGGCGCGCGTGATGCGCTCCCCGTCGAGCACCAGCCGCAGCCGCAGCACGCCGTGGGTGGAGGGGTGCTGCGGGCCGATGTTGAGCACCATGTCGGTGCTCTCGGCCGCTCCCCCGACGCCCACCGTGGTGGTGTCGGCGTCCCCGGCGCCGTGCGGTCCGGTCACGGGGTGCGGGGCCCCGGCCCCGGTGCTCGTCTGCGGCATGCGGTCAGTCTGGCAGCTTCACGTGGGTGCGGGAGCCCCCGGCGCCCGGCCGGTCCGTGACGCCCTGCTGAAGCCGGGCGCAGCGCCGTAAGCTCGTGGCATGGACAGCATGGTGCGGGAGCCGGTGGACCCTCCGGCCGAGAAGTGGCAGCGGGTCAAGCCCGCCCTGTTGACCGTCTGGCGACTGGTGCTGGTGATGTGGGTGGTGCCGCCGCTGCTGGTGGCGGCGGTCCTGCCGGCGGTGCTGGGCGCGCCCTCGTGGTCGCTGCTGGCACTGGCGCCGCTGCTGACGGGGGTGTGGCTGTGGTGGGTGGTCGGCCGTCATCAGCGTTCCTGGCGGTACCTCGAGCGCGAGGACGACCTGCTGATCAGCAAGGGCGTGCTGTGGCGGCAGATGATCGTGGTCCCGTACGGCCGCATGCAGCTAGTCGAGGTGACCTCCGGGCCGCTGGACCGGAAGTTCGGCCTGGCGCGCCTTCAGCTCCACACCGCGGCGGCCGCGACCGACGCCACCATCCCGGGACTGGACCCGGACGAGGCGGAGCGGCTGCGCGACCGGCTGACCGAACTGGGCGAGTCCCGGTCGGCGGGGCTCTGATGGCCGAGGAGGACACCGGCCGGATCCTGCCGGCCCCCGGCCCGGTGACCACCGGGCCCGAGCGTTCCGCCCCGGCCGGGCAGGCTGCCGGGTCCGAGCGGCGGCCCGTCGGCGGCGACCGGGACCGGCCCGCCGCCGACACCGCCGCCGATCCCGTCGCGCCCCCGGAG
>NZ_JAAVJC010000225.1 GCF_012033785.1 Streptomyces bohaiensis | reverse complement strand
GCCGGGGACGCCGCGAGGTCGGGCAGCGGGTCGCCCGCGGCCACGTCGGCCCCGGGGTTCCCACCGGCCCGGCGCAGCGTGGCGCTCAGCTCGGCCGCCCCGTCGCCGAGGGTGCACACCAGGCGCTGCTCCCCGGGCCCGGCGCGCCGCAGCAGCTCGGTCACGGTGTCCGCGGCCTGTTGGAACGCGCACTCCGCTCCGGGGCCGCCGCACCGCGGGCAGCGGGCCGCCGCGGCCAGCAGGTCGGCGCACCGCTCCCAGGTCCGTCGGGCGTGCTCCGCTGCCGCCAGTTGGGAGAGGGCGCGGTCCAGCGGCTGGCCCCGGTAGGCGACGGTGGCGGCGTCGGCCGCCCGCTCTCCGGTGTAGGCGGCACGGACGGCGGGGGCGTCGGGGTCGGCCCCGGTGCGGCGGCAGCGGTCGAGGTAGTCGTCGGGGTCGAAGAGGGCGAGGCGGACGGGCCCGCCGCGGCGGGCGAGCTGCCGGAGATGGCGTTCGAGACCGCGCAGGTAGGCGTCGCCCGCCGCCTGCCCGCCGGCGCCCGACGCGTCGGCGGGTGCGGGGTCGCCCGCATCCCCGCCCGGTGCGGGCGGGGGTGCGGCGACGAGGACGGTGCTGACGGTCAGCGCGCGGTAGCCGGCCGCGGTGGCGGCGGGCCGGTCCGGCGGGTGGGGCGGGGGCGTCTGCTGCATGGTGCTCCTCCGGTGGCCGAGGCCTCGACGAACGATCACCACGCAGCGTAATCACGACCACTGACAGTGACGGTCGTAGTGGTCGCCAGGTGCGCCCCGGTCCGCGGGCGGACGGCGCGGGCTCAGCCCCGCGCGGCGGCGCCGCGGCCGGGGTTCTCCCCCGGCGAGCCGCCCGTCCGCCGGGCGCCCAGCGCGGCGAAGGAGGCGAGCAGCTCCACGTCGTCCACGGATCCCGGGTTCACGGCCCGCTCCAGCGGGGTGCCCTGCAGCAACCGCTTCACCGGGACCTCCAGCCGCTTGCCGGTGAGGGTGTGCGGGATGCCCGGCACCACCACCACGTCGTCCGGGACATGACGGGGCGACAGCTCCGTCCGGAGGGCCGCGGCGATCGCGGTGCGCAGGGCGTCGTCGTCGGCGACCCCCTCGGCGAGCTGCACGAACAGCGGCATCCAGTAGCCGCCGTCCGGCAGTTCCACCCCGACCACCAGGGACTCCCGCACCTGGGGCAGGCGTTCGACGACCTCGTAGATGTCCGCCGAGCCCATCCGGACGCCCTGTCGGTTCAGCGTCGAGTCCGACCGGCCGTGGATGACCACACCGCCGTGCCGGGTGACGGTGATCCAGTCGCCGTGACGCCAGACTCCGGGGTAGGTCTCGAAGTAGCTCTCGCGGTAGCGCCGGTCCTCCGGATCGTTCCAGAACCGCACCGGCATCGACGGCATCGGGTTGGTGACGACCAGCTCCCCCACCTCCTCGACCAGCGGCCGGCCGGCCGGGTCCCAGGCCTGGAGGTCGGTGCCCAGGCACGGTGCCTGCAACTCGCCGACGTGGACCGGCAGCGTCGGCACGGCGCCGGCGAAGCAGCTGCACACGTCGGTGCCGCCGCTGACGGAGGCGATCCACAGATCGGCGCCGACCTCCTCGTGCAGCCAGCGGAAACCGTCCGGAGGCAGCGGGGAACCGGTGGTCGCGACGCAGCGGGTCGCGCTGAGGTCCAGGTCCCGGCCCGGGTGGACGTCCTGCTTGGCGCACGCGGTGATGTAGGCGGCGGAGGTCCCGAAGAGCGTGGCACGCGTCCGCTCGGCGATGCGCCACTGCGCGTCCGCGGCGGGATACGCCGGGCCGCCGTCGTGGACGACCACGGTCGCCCCCACCAGCAGGCCGGAGACGAGGAAGTTCCACATCATCCAGCCGGTGGAGGTGTACCAGTACAACCGGTCCCCGGCGCCGAGGTCGCAGTGCAGGCCGAGTTGCTTGAGGTGCTCGACGAGGATGCCGCCCTGCGACTGGACGATCGCCTTGGGCAGACCGGTGGTGCCGGAGGAGTACAGCACCCACAGCGGGTGGTCGAAGGGGACCTGCTGGTAGACCGGCCGGGGCGGGTTCGGCCCCGGAGCGGTGAGCTCCTCCCAGGACAGCGCACCGGGCGGCGGCTCGCTGCCCAGCAGCGGGATGTGGACGGTGGCCCGCAGCGAGGGGAGTTCCCGGCGCAGCTCCGCGACGGTCGCCCTCCGGTCGTGCTCCTTGCCGCCGTACCGGTAGCCGTCGACGGTGAACAGCAGCACCGGCTCGACCTGCTGGAACCGGTCCAGCACGCTGCGGGCGCCGAAGTCCGGGGCGCAGGAGGTCCACACCGCGCCCACCGCCGCGGTCGCGAGGAAGGCGACGACGGCCTCGGGAATGTTGGGCAGGTAGCCGCTGACCCGGTCGCCGGGTGCCACGCCGAGCCGGCGCATCTCCTCGGCGAGCACCGCCACGCGGTCGCGGAGCTCGCGCCGGCTGACCGGCCGGGGCTGCTGTCCCTCGTCGACGGCGAGCAGCGCCGGTTCCTCCGCCGACGCGGGGTCGTCGGCCCATCGCAGCGCGTGGGCGGCGTAGTTGACGGTGGCGCCGGGGAACCAGCGCGCGCCGGGCAGCGAGGCGTCGGCCAGGGCGCGGTCGGCGCCCTGGCCCAGCGACACGTCGAACCACCGGGTCACCGCCCGCCAGAACCCGTCGGGTTCGCCGACCGACCACCGGTGGAGCGCCGCGTAGTCGGCGGCCGGGTCGTCCCCGGCGGGCGACGGGGCGCCGTGCTCCGCTGCGGCGAACCGGTGGAACCGGGTCAGGCGCGCCGCCTCGACGCGCTCCGGGGACGGGCGCCACAGCGGCTCGGGCGCGGCGGCCTGGTCGGCGGATGTCGTGGTCATTCTCGGCTCCCGGTGAGGTACGCGTCGTGTGCGTGGCCCCGCGCACGTGCGGGGGTGTGCGCGTGACGCGGTACAGCGCGACCCTGCCATGTCGCGCCCGGCCGCACCAGGGTGGGGAACCGCTTCGCCGTCCCGCGGCGGCCGGCGGGTCAGGTCATGGCGCTGCGCGCCGCGGCCGACCGCCGCAGCGCGTGCTCCACGACGGCGACCAGCGCCTCCCGGGCCGAGGACCGCACCCGGGCGTCGCAGAGCACCACCGGGATGTCCGGGTCGAGGTCGAGTGCCGCGCGGACCGCCTCGGGCGGGTAGCGATCGGCCCCCTCGAAGCAGTTGACCCCGACGGCGAACGGCAGCCCCCGGCTCTCGAAGAAGTCGATCGCGGCGAAGCTGTCCGCCAGCCGGCGGGTGTCGGCGAGGACCACGGCACCGATCGCCCCCTGCGCCAACTCGTCCCAGAGGAACCAGAACCGCTCCTGGCCGGGCGTGCCGAACAGGTAGAGCACCAGGGCGTCGCTGATGGTGATGCGGCCGAAGTCCATGGCGACCGTGGTGGTGCGCTTGGCGGCGACCCCGGTGGTGTCGTCCACCGGCCGGCCGGCCTCGGTCAGCCGCTCCTCGGTCTGGAGGGACCGGATCTCGCTGACCGACCCGACCAGGGTGGTCTTGCCGACTCCGAAGCCACCCGCGACCAGGATCTTCAGGGCCAGCGGGTCGGGCGCCGCCGTTGCTATGTCAGAGGGCCCGGAGACCATCGATCACCTCACGCAGAATGTTCTCGTCCGGTAGCTGAGCGGCCGGGATCGGGTGGCTGACCCGGACCAGGCCGGCCTCCAGCAGATCGCTGATGAGGACCCGCACCACACCGACGGGCAGGTCCAGTCCGGTCGCGAGCTCCGCGACGGACTCGGAGACCCTGCGGCACCGGTACAGGATCTCGCCGTGCTCGGGGGCGAGCCCCTGACCGCCGGGGAGGGTGGCGTCAGGGGGCAGCTCCTGGCCGCCCCCGATGAGGGCGGTCACCAGGGCGATCAAATCGAGGCGCTCTCCCCCGGCGACCCGGGTGCGCCCACGCGTCATCGCGTAGGGGCGCACCACCGGCCCCGCGTCCTCGTCGAACCAACCCTGGGTCATCGCACCGCCGGCCTCACGCCGGGTCGGTCGCGCCGAGGCGGGGAGCCGTGCCCAGGTGGTCGCCGACCCGGCGCACCAGCAGCGTCATCTCGTACGCGACCTGGCCGACGTCGGCGCCGGGCCCGGTCATGACAGCCAGGCAGCTGCCCGACCCGGAGGCGGCGACGAAGAGAAACGCTTCTTCGAGCTCGACCATGGTCTGCCGCACCGAGCCGACCTGGAACTGGCGGCCCACGCCCTTGGCCAGGCTGTGGAATCCGGAGGCCACCGCCGCCAGGTGCTCGCCCGCCTCGCGGTCCAGCCCCTGCGAGGACCCGCGGGCCAGCCCGTCACCGGAGAGCACCAGCGCGTGCTGGATGCTCCCGACCCGGGAGACCAGGTCGTCCAGCAGCCAGTCGAGCTCCGCGCTGCGGCCGGGCCCCCTGTCGTGTTCGGTCTGCGGTGCCGTCATCACTCTCGTCCCTCACGTCCGTCGGTACCGGGCGGGTTCTCCCGTGACCGGCTGTCCATCTCCTCCCGTCCCCGCTCCCAGCCGCGCTGGAACGAGGACATCCTCTCCCGCACCGACTCGGCGTCCGCGTCGGGTGCCGGATCCCAGCCGCCCGAGAGCGGTGGCGCGGCGCGCCGCAGCTGCGGCGCGAGGCCGGCCTGTCGCACCCGGCGGGGCAGTCCCGCCGTCGTGCCGTCCGTGGCGGGATCGGCGGGGTGGGCGGTCGGGACCGGGCCGGTCGCGGGGAGGTCGGGTTCGTCCCCCGGCGGGCCGTGCAGCCGGCGGCCGTTCTCGGCGATGAGCACCGGGGCACGGCGGCGCTGCGGGAGCGGGGTCGGCGGCGTCTCGTCACGGGAGTCGCCGTGCTCGGCCCCGTCCGCGGTCGGATCGTCGGCGCCGTCGGGGGCACGGTGGCGGCCGCTGCCGGGGGCGTCGTCGACCTCGGGCGCAGCCCCTCGTGACGGGAAGGGAACGTCCGGACCGGGACGGCGCCCGGACGCGGCCAGGGTCTCGCGCAGTGGGTCCGGGCCGTGCGCCGGGACCGGGATGTCCAGCTCGGCGGGGCCGTGCACCGAGACGGGCGCGTCCAGCTCCACGGGGCCGTCCACGGGTCCGTTGAGGAGAGCCGGGGGTGAGGGGCGGTCGGGCAGCGGCGCGCGGTGGTCGGTGTCGTCCGCGACGGCGTCGCTGAGCAGTTCTCCGGGGAGCAGCACGACCGCGGTGGTGCCGCCGTAGGGCGACGGGGCGAGCGTGACCCGGACGGCATGGCGCCGGGCCAGTCGGGAGACGACGAAGAGTCCCAGGCGGTCGGTGTCGGAGAGCTCGAAGTCCGGGCTGTTGGCGAGGGTGTCGTTGGCGGCTGCGAGTGCGGCGGGCGTCATGCCGAGGCCGCGGTCGTGGATCTCCAGCGAGAAGCCCTGGGGCACGCGTTCGCCCTGGACGTGCACGGCGGTGTGCGGCGGGGAGAACACCGTGGCGTTCTCCAGCAGTTCGGCTATGAGGTGGCTGAGGTCGGAGACGGCGTTGCCGGCCACCGACAGCCGCGGCATCCGCCGCACCTCTATCCGCTCGTACTGCTCCACCTCGGCGACGGCGCCGCGCACCACGTCCATCAGCTGGACCGGCTTGCGCCACTGCCGGGGCGGGGCCGCGCCGGAGAGGATGACCAGTCCCTCGGCGTGGCGCCGCATCCGGGTGGTCAGGTGGTCCAGGCGGAAGAGGTCGGCCAGCTCGTCGGCGTCGTCGGTGCGGCGCTCCATGGTGTCCAGCAGGCTCAACTGGCGGTGCAGCAGCACCTGGTTGCGACGAGCGAGGTTGACGAAGACATCGGAGACGCCGCGGCGCATGTCGGCCTGGCGGACCGTGGCCTCGACAGCAGCGCGCTGGAGGGTGTTCAGGGCGCGGCCGACGTCGCCGACCTCGTCCCGGCCGTACTCCAGCTTCGGGGCCTCCGTCTCCACGTCGACCGTCTCGCCCTCACCGAGGCGCCGCATCACGGCGGGCAGCCGCACGTCGGCGGCCTCGTGCGCCTCGCGCCGCAGCGCCCGCAGGTCCCGGACGAGCCCGCGGCCGACACGGATCGAGACGAACACCGAGACGAGGACGGCGGCCAGCCCCGCGACGCCGGCGAACGCCGCGCGGGTCAGCACCGCCGTCGCGGCCGGGGAGACCTCGTCCTGGTAGCGGTCGGCGGCGGCGTCGGCCAGCTCGCGGAGTTCGGTGGCGGCGGTCGAGGTGACGTCCTCCCAGCGCTCGGGGCCGATGGAGGCCTCGCCGTGGGAGATGAGGTTCTCCTCGGTGACGGTGAGCGTGTGGCCGAAGCCGACCTGCCAGAAGTAGTCGTGGGCCTGCCGGTCGTCCAGCGGCAGGTCGGGCAGGTGGGTGGCGAAGGCCTGCCGGCGCTCGGCGGCGCCCTCGGTCAGCCTCCGCTGCTCGGTGTCGGTGACCGTGCCCGCGACCAGGGCGCCCGCGATCAGCGCGTCCGTGCGGGAGAGGTACTCGGCGGCGTGGCCCAGCCCGGAGACCGCCCGCCCGTGGCGGTCGAGGTCGACGTTCTCCAGCAGGTGCAGCGCCGAGACGAACCGGACACCGGGCTCCGCCAGGCCGTTGTACGCCTCCAACGCGCTGGTGCGGGTCGTGGTGTTGGCGTCGACGTTGCCGCGGATCTGCTCCAACCGGTCGAGGCCGTTGAGCAGGCTGTCCAGCCGCTGCTGCGCCCCGTCGTTGAGGTCGCCCCGGGCACCGGTGTCGGCGGCGACGCGGAGTCGCGCCACCGCGCCGTCGGTGATGGTGCGGGCGCGCCGCAGGTCGGCCTGGTTGCGCGGGTCGGCCAGGTAGACCATGGTCTGGCGCCGTTCCTGCTGCAGCGAGCGGACCGCGGTCTCGGCCGGCCGGCCGAGGCTGTCGGAGACCGCGGAGACGGCGAGCAGCTCGCGGGCCTCCTGCGCCGTGATCGCGACCGAGAACGCCCAGAGCGCGACCAGCGACGTGAGGGGCACCAGGAGCAGTGCCGTGATCTTCCGCCGGACGGACTTCCCCCGAAAGCGCATGACCTCCCCTAAGTCCGTGGCGAAACCGAGTCGTTGTGCCGGACCACATCCTCTCTCCCCGGGCCCCGGATGGGAAACGGCGGGGGCCGGATGGATGTGCGGCGCGCCTCATCCTTACTGTTCACCTGCGGGCGTGCAAGGCGTTCTACGATGGTCGCGCGTGACATTTCCGCGCATCTCGTCGTTCATCTCGCCGTGCAGGGGAGCGCAGGAGGATGGACCCCAGACCCCGTATGCCGGACCCGGTGCGTGACGCCGCGGTCCGCGCGGTGCTGTTCGTGGCGGTGACGCTGGTTCAGCTGCTGGTGCTGGTGCTCAGCGCCTTGGCGGGCTCCTGGCTGGCCGTACCGATGGTCTTCAGCACGCTGCTGAGTGTGATCCTCTCCACATGGGGGGTCCTGGACATCTGGATCACCCGTCAGATGTGGCGGCAGCGGCACGGCGTGGTGTCGCTGCCCAACAGCGTGGCCCGGCGGCGCGCGCTGGGACGCGAGGGCTGACCGGGGCGGCGAGCCGCCCCGGTC
>NZ_JAAVJC010000224.1 GCF_012033785.1 Streptomyces bohaiensis | reverse complement strand
GGCCGGTGCTGCCGGCAGCCGGCTGTTTCCGCTCGCCCCCGGCCCGGACCCACTCGCCCCCGCCTGGCCCCGCCCGCTCCGTGGGCGAGCTGTCGCCGGAGCGTGGGCCGGGGCGGCGCGGCGCGGCACGCCTCCTCCCAACCGGCGGTCAGCCGAGGATGCCCCGCCGGTAGGCGACCGCCACCGCGGCGGCCCGGTCCCGCACGTCGAACTTGCCGTAGATGTGGGTCAGATGCGTCTTGACCGTGGCCTCGCTGATGAACAGCCCCCGAGCGATCTCCCGGTTCGACTCACCGCGCGCCACCTGCTCCAGCACCTGCACCTCCCGGGGGGAGAGCGTGCCGTCGTCGGGCCGCGCGGCGGGGCGGCGCACCGCCGTGACCAGGCGTGAGGCGACGGCAGGCGACAACACGGTGCGCCCCGCCGCCGCAGCCCGGACGGCATCGAACAACTCGTCGCGCAACGCGTCCTTCAGCAGGTACCCCGTGGCCCCGGCCTCGATCGCGGGCAGGGTGTCGGAGTCGGTGTCGAAGGTGGTCAGCACCAGCACGCGGGCGCGGGCGCCGCGTCGGGTCAGCTCGGCGATGGCCTCGACGCCGCCACCGGCCGGCATGCGCAGGTCCATCAGGACGACATCAGGGTCCAGGCGCAGCGTCAGCTCCACCGCCTCCGCGCCGCCGCCCGCCTCACCGAGCACGGTGAAGCCCTCCGCAGGGTCCAGGATGCCGCGCAGACCGTCCCGCACCACCGGGTGGTCGTCGACGATCAGCAGGGAGATCACCCCGTCGTTCTCAGCGCTCATAGGGCACCGACGGTACGCGTGCGGACACCGCGGTGCCCAGGCCCGGCTCGGACTCCACCGTCAGCTCTCCTGCGAGGCGTTCCGCGCGGGCCCGCATGCCCTTCAGCCCGAACCCGGACGCGGTGTCGCGCTCGGGCAGGGCGGACAGGTCGAACCCCCGACCGTCGTCCCGCACGTCGAGCACGACCTGGTCGCCGATGTAGGAGAGGGTGACGCCGACCCGGGTGGCCGCCGCGTGGCGTGCCGTGTTGGACAGCGCCTCCGCCGCGATCCGCAGCAGGGTCCCCTCCACCTCGTCGTGCAGCGGCTCGGTGACGCCCGTGAGGGTGAACTCGGCCTTCACACCGGTGCGTTCCGACCAGCGGACGACGGTCTTCCCCAGCGCCTCGGGCAGATCGTCCTCGGCCAGCGCGACCGGAGCGAGGTTGGCGATCGCCCGGCGCGCCTCGCCGAGGCTGTGGCGGGCCAACCGCAGGGCCCGTTCCACGTGGACGCGCGCCGCGTCCTGTTCCCGGGTCTCGGTCACGACCTGGAGCTGGGCGATGACCCCGGTCAGGTCCTGGGCGACGGTGTCGTGGATCTCCGCCGCCAGCCGGCGGCGCTCGTCGGCGATCCCGGCCTCCCTCGCCTGGAGGAGGAGCTGGTCGTGGAGCGCGGCGTTCTCCACCATGGCCCGTTCCAGGGCGAGGTTGGCGTGCTCCAGTTCGCGGATGGCGGCCACCCGCTGCCGGGAGCGGTCCTCCGCCTTGCCCGCGTCCCGCTGGACCGTCAGGAAGATGCCCAGGTTGGCGGCGACCAACATGCCGTAGAACACCCGCCCCGCCGTGTCGCCGGGCGGCAGACCTCCGATCTGCGCGCCCGCCACCGTCGCGGCCGTGGCCAGCAGACCGACCGGAATCCACCGGCGGGGCACCAGCCGCTCGACGTCGAAGCAGCCGACCGCTGCGTAGAAAGCGAGGAACGGGTTCAGCCAGGCCAGACCGAACGCCAGCACCGATCGCAGGCCGTAGTACGCGGCGCCGACCCCGGAGGGGCCGGGCCTGCTGCGTGCCGTCCGGTCCCACCACAGCTGGAGCGCCAGCGCCGCGGTGGCGAGGACCCCCGCCGCCACCCAGTCGCCGCCGTCCATGCCGACCAGGGACGAGGTCGCCGCGGCGAGCACCAGACCGAGGAGCAGCAGGGCGGGCGGACTGAAGCGAAGGAGCGCCCCCGGCTGCGCCGGGTGGTCGGTCCCCGGCTCCGTGACCGGGAGGGAAGCGGTGGTTGCCACGTCCCCAGTGTCGGTCACGGTGCGGGAAGCGTCTCCTGACACGTCGGTCACTCCCAGCGGAACCAACGTGCTGCGGTGCCGGACAGCAGCAGCGTCCACAGCGCCAGGACGGCGAGGTGGGCCCAGTCCGGCCAGTCGCCGGCTGCGGCCTGGTTCAGGGCCTGGGCGGCGGCACCGAAGGGCAGCGCCTCCATGATGCCGGCCATCAGGTCGGGCATCTGCTGGATGGGCATGTAGACACCGGCCGCGAGCATCGCTGGGAAGAACACCGAGATGCTGACCGCCTGGGCGATCTTCGTGGTGGGGGACAGCGCGGAGATCAGCGCGCCGAGCGCCAGCACGCACACCACCGCGAGCAGCAGGGTCAGCAGGTAGCCCACGACCTGGCGGGGCAGGGCGACGTCGGAGAGGACGCGCCCCACCGCGAGGGTGAGCCCTGCGGAGATCAGCGAGGCGACGGCGTGCAGTCCCACCTGGGCCCCGAGGACGGCGGCGGGGCGTACCGGCGTGGTCGACATCCGCCGCAGGACGCCGCGCTCCCGGTAGCCGGTGATCACCGGAGGCATGGCCATCAGCCCCGCCATGATCATCGAAAGGAGCACGGCGACGGGTACGTAGGCCTCGACGGTGGAGAGACCGCCCATCTCGTCCATGGGCTCCGTCATGGACGGGATGAAGCCCAGGACCAGCAGCAGCAGCGTGGGGAAGGCCATCACCCAGAACACCGAGCCGGGCTCACGGAAGAACAGCAGCAGCTCCGCGCGCATCACGGCCCGCCCGGGACGGGGGGTGGTGGCGGCGGTGGGTACCGGGGATGCGGTGGCGGCGCTCACGCGTCGGCTCCCGTCAGGTCGAGGAAGGCGTCGTCGAGGGTGGCGTCGGTGACCCGCAACTGGTGGGCGCTCACCCGGTTGCGGGCGAGCAGGCCGATGACCGCGTTGACGGTCTCGTCGGTCCCGGCGAGGGTGACCCTCCCGTCGTGGTGCGCGACGGAGGCGAGGCCCGGGAGGGCGGCGAGGACGTCCTCCTCCAACGGGCGGGAGGGGGTGAAGGAGATGACGGTGCTGCTCGCCGTCCGCGCCACCAACCCGGACGGGGTGTCCAGCGCGGCGACCCGCCCCCGGTCGAAGATCGCGACCCTGTCGCACAGCCGCTGCGCCTCCTCCATGAAGTGCGTGACGAGGAGAACGGTGACGCCGCCCGCGCGGACGTCCTCGATCAGCGCCCACACCTCGCGCCGCGCCACCGGGTCCAGCCCGGTCGTCAGCTCGTCCAGGACGACGACCCGCGGGTTGCCGACCAGGGCGAGCGCGATGGCCAGCCGCTGCTTCTGACCGCCCGACAGCCGCGCGTAACGCGTGTCGAGCTTCTCCTCCAGGCCGAGGCGAGCAGCCAGGGCGCGCCAGTCGGCGGGGCGCGGGTAGCAGGCGGCGAACAGCCGGAGCGACTCCGCGACGGTGAGCTTGCCCTGCATCTCGCTCTCCTGCAGCTGCGCGCCCACCACGAGCGTCGTCCTCGCGCGGTCGGCGAACGGGTCCAGCCCGCAGACGCGAACCGTGCCGCTGTCCGGCACACGCAGGCCGAGGACGGACTCGACCGTGGTGGTCTTGCCCGCGCCGTTGGGGCCGAGCACCCCGAAGATCTCGCCCTCCTCCACCGCGAAGGAGACGCCGTCCACGACGGGGCGCCCGCCGTAGCTCTTGCGCAGGTCGCGCACGTCGATGAGTGTCATACCCCGCACGGTTCCAGGAGGGGCCGGGTCGCCACATCGCCCGTCGAGCTCGTCGGGGTCAACCGATCGGTTGATGCCCGCCGGTCGTACCGGCTCGCGTGCCGGGTGCCGGACCGCGCACCCGACGCGGGAACGACCCGCGCGTGCACGCCGCCGCGGTCAGGCGCCCCTCACCCCTTGGCGTCCGCGTAGCTCTCCACCACCGCCACGGTGAACGGGAACCGCACCGGGGAGGGACCGAACGCCAACCGGCCCGCCGCCTCCCCGGCCGCCCGCACCGCCGCCGCCACCTCCTCGGCCTGCTCCGCCGGGCAGTGCACGATCACCTCGTCGTGCTGGAAGAACACCAGCTCGGCGGGGGTGCCCGCCAGCGAGCGCCGCAGCGCAGCCAGCATCAGCAAGGCCCACTCCGCGGCGCTGCCCTGCACCACGAAGTTCCGCGTGAACCGCCCCCGCGCCCGCGCCGCGGCCCCTCGGCCCGCCGGCGCCTCCCCGCTCTCGGGGAACGCGTCGGCCGACCCCGCGCCCCCGGCACCCGCGTCGTCCGCCGATCCCGCCGGCGGGCAGGTCCGCCCCAGGTGGGTCCGGACCAGCCGACCGCGCTCCCCGGCCTCGGCTGCCTCGTCCACGTACCGCACCGCCCGCGGGAACCGGGCGCGCAGTTCGGCGAGGTGGCGCAGCCCCTCCCCGGAGGTCTGTCCGTAGACCGCGCCCAGCACCGCCAGCTTGGCCCGCTCCCGGTCACCGGCGAACAGCCGCCGCGACAGCGCCGCGTACAGGTCCCCCTCCTGGCCCGCCACCTCCGCCAGCGCCCGGTCGCCGGAGACGGCGGCCAGCACCCGCGGCTCCAGCTGCGCCGCGTCCGCCACCACCAGTCGCCACCCCGGGTCCGCCCGCACCGCGCGCCGCACCACCCGCGGGATCTGCAACGCGCCGCCGCCGTTGGTCGTCCACCGGCCCGACGCCGCGCCTCCGGGCACGTACCGCGCCCGGAACCGCCCATCGTGCACCCAGCTCCGCAGCCAGGCGCGGCCGTGCGCGGTGTGCACCCGGTAGAGCCGCTTGTACTCCAGCAGCGGTGCCACCGCCGGATGGTCGATCTCCCTCAGCTCCCAGGAGCGCGTCGACCGCACCGGGAAACCCGCGCGGCGGAACGCCGCGAGCACCTCCGCCGGAAGATCCGGACGCACCCGCTGCCCGAACGCCGCCGAGACCTCGGCCGCCAGCTCCGTCAACCGGCGCGGCTCCAACCCGCCCGGCAGCGCCGGGCCGAGCAACTCGTCCAGCAGCGCGAGGTGCACGTCCGCGCGCCACGGCAACCCGGCGGCGTCCATCTCGGCAGCCACCAGGGTCCCCGCGGACTCCGCCGCCAGCAGCAGCGTCAACCGCCCCGGATGCTCGGTACCCTCGACCCGGCGCAGCTGGCCCGCGTAGACCTCCAGAAGCGCGGCCAGCGGGTCGGTCCCCGGCGGCAGCCCCGGGCGCACGGCGCTCTCGAAGAGCGACGGCTGCCCGTCACCCGGCGCCGTCGCCGGCGGGTCGTCCGGCACCGGTAGCCCCCGCAGCCGCGCCCAGGCGGCCGGCAGCCCCCGCGGCTCACCGTGGGCGCCCTCGTACCCGAGGAGCACGGCCTCCGCCGCCTCGACGTCGTGGCACCGGGCGACGTGCACCCCGGTGGACGGGACCGCCATCCCGGCCGTGGCACGCCACACCCAGCGTGTCGCCGGCGGCGCCGACCGCAGTGCCGCCGCCGTGTCCGCGACGCGGCGGGGGTGCGCCGCCGCGGCACCCTCCCGCGTCAGCGGGCAGCAGCGGGCCGAGCCGTCGGCCTCGACCGCCACCGCCCACCGCTCCGCCGTCATGGGACGAGTCTGCCTCCCCCCACTGACAACGCCCCGCGCCGCCCCGCGCAGTGCCGCCGCCGCCACCGGCGGCGTTCCGCATACGATCGTCGCGTGAGCACCGACCACCCGCAGCCGACGGCACCGCGCACCCTCGACCTGGACCGCAGCGACCCGGCCTACCGGTCCTGGCTGAAGGACGCCGTGCGCAAGGTGCAGGCCGACGCCAACCGCAGCGCCGACACCCACCTGCTGCGCTTCCCGCTGCCCGAGGCGTGGGGCATCGATCTCTACCTCAAGGACGAGTCGACCCATCCCACCGGCAGCCTCAAGCACCGGCTGGCCCGCTCGCTCTTCCTCTACGCGCTCTGCAACGGCTGGATCCGCCCCGGACGCCCCGTCATCGAGGCGTCGTCCGGCTCGACCGCCGTCTCCGAGGCGTACTTCGCCCGCCTGATCGGCGTCCCGTTCGTCGCGGTCATGCCCGCCGGGACCAGCACCGAGAAGACCCGGCTGATCGAACTGCACGGCGGCACCTGCCACCTCGTGGACGACCCCCGCACCGTCTACGACGTCTCCGCCCGGCTCGCGGCCGAGACCGGCGGCCACTACATGGACCAGTTCACCTACGCCGAGCGCGCCACCGACTGGCGCGGCAACAACAACATCGCCGAGTCGATCTACCAGCAGATGCGGCTGGAGCGGTACCCGGAGCCGACGTGGATCGTCGCCACCGCGGGCACCGGCGGCACCTCCGCCACCATCGCGCGGTACGTCCGGTACATGCAGTACGACACCCGGGTCTGCGTACCCGATCCCGAGAACTCCTGCTTCTTCGACGGCTGGGCCGAAGCGGACCCCGCCGCCACCAGCGACCGCAGCTCCCGCATCGAGGGGATCGGCCGCCCCCGCATGGAGCCCAGCTTCCTGCCGCACGCCATCGACCGGATGATGCGCGTGCCCGACGCCGCCAGCGTCGCCGCGGTGCGGGCGCTGGAGGACCGCTGCGGCAACCGTGCCGGCGGTTCCACCGGCACGGGGCTGTGGGCCGCCTGGAAGCTCGTCGCCGAGATGCTCGAGCGGGGCGAGCGGGGCTCGGTGGTGTCGCTGCTGTGCGACCCCGGCGACCGCTACCTGGAGAAGTACTACTCCGACGCCTGGCTCGCCGAGCAGGGCCTGGACATCGTGCCGCACCGCCGCGCCATCGACGCCTTCCTGACGACCGGGAGGTGGCAGGGCTGAGCGCCTCCCGCGCCGCCGCCCGTGCCGTCGGGCGGCGGCGGTGAGCCCGCCGCGGGCCGCGTCGCGCTCGGCGCTGCCCGCCCTGACGGCGGCCGTCGCCGTGCTCGCGCTGGCCGTCCTCACCGTCCTGGTGGTGCGCGCAGGCGGCCCGTTCTCCCCGGACCGCGCCGTGCTGGAGTGGGCGACGGCCCACCGGCCCGACGCGGCACGGCAGCCGGCCGTCGTCGTCACCCACACCGGCACCGGCCCGGTGCCCTACGCCATGGTGCTCGCCGCCGGCTACTGGGCGGGCCGGGCCACCGCGCGGCCCGCGGCCTGGGCGGCGGGATTCCTCGCCGCGCTGCTCGCCGGACAGCTGCTGCGGTTCCTGCTGATGGCGGCGGTCGCCCGGCCGCGGCCCCCCGAAGCCCTGTGGGCGGTGCACGCCTCCCACTGGTCCTTCCCCTCCGGCCACACCGCCACCGCGGCCACCGCCGCCGGTCTGGTCCTGGCCGCCCTGCTGATCCACGGGGGCGGACGGGCCCCGGCCGCCGGCCGTGCCGCGGCCCTGCTCGTCCCGTGGGCCGTGGCGGTCGGTGCGAGCCGGGTCTACCTCGGCGTCCACTGGGTGACCGACGTCCTCGGCGGCTGGCTGTTCGCCACGGCCTGGCTCGCGGTGCTCGCCCTGTGGTGGCAGCGCCGCAGGCCGGGCGGCCCGCTCGACCCACCCGCCGGCTGACGGCGCTGCGCGCGCCGACCGCC
>NZ_JAAVJC010000223.1 GCF_012033785.1 Streptomyces bohaiensis | reverse complement strand
TCGCCGTCGGCGCCGCCGCGCAGGCGCCGGACGGCGACCGCGACCCGCAGGCCCCGTCCGCGACCGTGTCCGCGGGGCCGGAGGGTGAAACGCGCGAGGAGCGCCGCCTGCCCAAGCGCCGGCGCGGCTCGACCCTGCCCGATCGTCCCGCGGCCAGGAAGCCGGACACCGGCACCCGCCTCGCGCCGGACGAGGCGGCGCGGCGCATGTCGTCCTTCCACAACGCCGTGCGGCCCAGCACGCCGGCCGTCCCCCCGGCCCCCTCGGACCTCCCGGAGACCCCATGACCCCCAACTCCCTGTCCTGGCTGATGAACGACTTCCGCGACCGGACGGAAGGGGTCGAACACGCCCTGCTCTTCTCCCGCGACGGTCTCAAGCTGCACTGGGACGACGGGCTGGACCCCGACCCCGAGGCCGATCCCGTCGTCCGCGACCGCGTGGAGTACCTGGCCGCCATCGGCTCGGGTATCGCCGGTCTCGCGGCCGAGGCCTCCGACAAGCTGGACTGCGGCGGTGCCCCCGACTACATCACCCTGCTCTTCCCCGAGCGGCAGTTGCTGCTGGTCAACGCCGGCCACGGCGCCGTCCTCACCGCCCTGGCGGCGGCGGACGCCGAGCCCGGACTGGTGGGCGCCGAGATGGTGCGGCTCATCGACCGGCTCTCCGAGCACCTCGGCATAGCGCCCCGGCAGTCGGGAGCACCCTCCTGATGATCGACCCGGACCTGCCCGACCGCCTGTTCGTGGCGCTGTCCGGACGCACCGCTCCCGCCCCCGAGCACGTCTTCGACCCGGTCTCCCTGATCGTCACCGAGGACTCCGGTCGGAACGGACTCGGCCTGGAGGAACGCGCCATCGTGGAGGCCTGCGTGAGGCCGCTCGCGGTGGTGGAGATCTCCGCCCACCTCCAGCTGCCGCTGGGGGCGGTCATGGTGCTCCTCTCCGGACTCCTGGACCAGGGCTGCGTCAGCGTCCGGCACCCGCGGACCCACACCGCGCCGCCCGCCGGCGGCGCGGGCTTCATCGCATGGCAGCCACCCGACGCCCACGTGTTGGAAAGGACTCTCGTTGCCCTCCGTAACCTCTGACGCGCCCCCGCAGTTGGCGGCCACCGCCAGCAGCGGCCTCAAGATCGCGGTGGCCGGGGGCTTCGGCGTCGGCAAGACCACCTTCGTCGGGGCCATCAGCGAGATCGCCCCGCTGCGCACCGAAGCGGAGATGACGGGGGCCTCCGTCGGCGTCGACGACATCGCCGCGACCCCGACGAAGACGACCACCACCGTCGCCTTCGACTTCGGACGGATCAGCCTCGACGAGCAACTGGTGCTCTACCTGTTCGGCGCCCCCGGCCAGGAACGGTTCGAGTTCCTCTGGCAGCGCCTGTTCACGGGCGCCCTGGGCGCCGTCGTGCTGGTGGACACCCGGCGCATCGAGGCGTCGCACGCCTCGCTCGACCGGGTGGAGGCGGCCGGCCTGCCGTTCGTCGTCGCCCACAACGTGTTCGCCGGCGAGGACGACGTCTTCAGCCTCGACGACATTCACGAGAGCCTGTCCCTCTCCCCCGACGTCCCCGTCGTGCGCTGTGACGCACGGGACCGCAACTCGGTCCGCGACGTGCTGGTCACGGCGCTGGACCACGTCCGGCACGCGTCCGCCCGCCACGCCTCCGACGGGGCGGCGCCGTGAGAGGCGGCCCGCCGCGAGGCGCCCGCTCCACCGGCCCGGCACCGGGGCCGGGGGCGCGTGCCGCCGCATTGCGCACCGCTCCCCGGCACCTGCGGCGCCCGCCCGCGGACCCGCATCCCGGAACCCTCGACGCGGGCCCGATCGCGAACGGAGAGACCGCACGATGAACGACACCCCGCTGGTGGAGGTGCCGGACAGCCACCTCGAGGCATTCCGGCTCGGCGACCCCCGCTACGCGACCGACCCGGCGCAGATCTTCACCGAGCTCCGCTCCCGGCACGGCGCGGTGGCGCCGGTGCTGCTCGCCGGCGACGTCCCCGCCTGGCTGGTACTGGGGCACCGCGAGATCCAGCACGTCACGGCGGACACCGCGACCTTCACCCGGAACGTCGCCCGCTGGCGGCTGCGGGAGCGGTTGCCCGCCCACTGGCCGCTCTGGCCGATGCTCGGCGGCGGGGAGAGCGGCGCGGCCCTGCTGTACACCGAGGGCGAGGAGCACCGCCGGCGCTCGGCGGCGGTGGCCCACGCGCTCGACGGCGACCTCCTGGAGTTCCGGGCACGCTGCGAGCAGTTCGCGGAGGAACTCGTCGAGTCGTTCGCCGCCGACGGCGAGGCGGACCTGATGAGCGCCTACGCGCTGCGGCTGCCGATCCTGGCCGTGGGCTGGGCCATGGGCTTCCCGCCGGAACGCAGCAACGACCTGCTGGAGAGCGTCACCACGATGCTCTCCGGCGGACCGGACGCCATCGACGCGCAGCAGCGGCTCCGCCTGATCGGTCTGGACCTCGTCGCCGAGGCCCGTCGCGCACCGGGCAACAACGTGGCGGGACGCCTGGCAACCCACCCGGTGGGGTTGACCGACCACCAGCTGCTGGAGGATCTGCTGGTCGTGGCGACCGCGGGCCACCAGACGACCGGCAACTGGATCGGCAACGCGCTGCGCCTGATGCTCACCGACCCGCGGTACACGGACTCCTTCGCCCGTGGGCGGCTGCCGGTCGGTCAGGCACTGCGGGAGGTCCTCTGGGAGGACACCCCGACGCAGGTGGCTGCCGGACGGTGGACGACCCGGCCCGTGGAACTGGGCAACGTCCGCATCCCGGCGGGCGACATGCTGCTGCTCGGTCTGGCCGCCGCCAACAGCGACCCGGCGATCCGCCCGCTCGGCGGTCGCGCACTGCGCGGCTCCCAGGCGTACCTCTCCTACTCGCACGGGCCGCACGGCTGCCCCAACCCGGCGCGGGAGATGGCGGAGACCATCGCGGCGGCGGGGATCGAGGTACTCCTGGACTCGCTCCCCGACCTCACCCTCAGCAGCGCGCCGGAGGAGCTGCGGTGGTACCCCGGGGTGTGGATCCGCGGCCTGCAGTCGCTGCCGGTGAGCTTCACCCCGTCGCTGTACACCGGACGCGCGCCCGACCCCTGGTCGTGACCGCGGTGGACCGAGGTCGGGCCCCGTGACGCCGCGCCCTGCACCCCGTAGGCTTTGTTTCATGCGGGAACAAACACCGGACGGCAGCGCCGGGGACGCGGACTACGGCACCATCGGGACCGGGTACAGCCGCTACCGGCGTCCCGACCCACGCATCGCCGCCGCGGTGACCGCCGCGCTGGGGCCGGTCGGCACCGTCCTGAACGTCGGCGCCGGAGCGGGCTCGTACGAGCCGGTCGGCCCGCGCGTCACAGCGGTGGAACCGTCGAGCACCATGCGGGCCGCGCGGCCGCCGGGCCTCTCACCCGCGATCGACGCGGTGGCGGAGCACCTGCCCTTCGAGGACGACACCTTCGACGCCGCCATGACGACCTTCAGCCTGCACCAGTGGCGCGACCCGACGGCAGGGCTGGCCCAGCTGCGACGCGTCACCCGCGGTCCCGTGGTCGTCCTGACCTGCGACCCGTCCCGGGTCCGCGACTTCTGGCTGCATGCCTACGCGCCGCAGGTCCTGGACACCGAGGCCGAGCGCTACCCGTCCCTGGAGACGATCGCCGACGGTCTCGGCGGCGAGGTCACCGTCGAGCCCGTCCCGATCCCGGCGGGCTGCACCGACGGGTTCAACGAGGCCTACTTCGGCCGTCCGGAACGCCTGCTCGACCCCGGTGCCCGGCTGGCCTGCTCCTCGTGGAGCTTCCTCGATCCGGGGCTCGCCGCCAGGGCCGTCGACCACCTCCGCCGCGACCTCGCCTCCGGCCGCTGGGACCGGCACCACGGACACCTGCGGGAGCAACCCGCCTTCCGCGGCTCGCTCGTCCTGGTCCGCGCCCTGCCCTGAGCCGGCCGGACGCTCCGAACCGCGATCACCCCGGATGCTGCGCGGGTTCGTCACGGAACGGCCACGTCCCTACCGCCGGCCGCCCGCACGCGCCACGCTGTCCCCATGACACGCACCGTCCGCGCCACGCTCCTGGCCGCCCTCGTCGCCACGACGGCGATCGGCTGCTCCTCCTCCCGCGAGAGCGACCAGGCCTGCTGGGACGCGCTCACCGCCGACCCCGCCCCCACGGGCAAGCCGGAGATCTGCGCAGGCGTTTCGGACGACGACTACGCCGTCCTGGAGCGACTCGCCGGCATCGAGCGCGACGGACTCCAGGCGGAGCTCGACACATTGCTCGACGAGGACGGCGGCTGACCCCGCCGCCCCGTCATCTGCCGGGCCGCACGGTCAGCAGCTGAGGGGGCAACAGCTTCTGTCCTTCCGCCCAGGCCGCCTGCCGCTGCGTCTCGGGCCGGCAGTCGGCCACGGGGCGCTGCAGGTCCCGTCTGCGCAGCGCCTGGGCCGCCTGCTTCACCGGTTCCCGGTCCACCGCGACGGCTGCGGCATGGAGATGCGCCTGGCGCAGGTCGTGCAGCAGCCGCAGCTGCCCGTCGCCCCGCAGCGCGGCGTTGGTGCACCCGTCGGCCGGTACGCGTCGAGCGGCCCGGTCGCCCGCGGCCGCCGGGAGTTCACCGCCGGCGTCTCCGCATGGCGGCGTGAGAAGCGGGTGAGATCCCGCGCGGGGTGGTGGACCTCGTGCTCGGCCCGGTGGGCCGCGGCGAGCTCCTCGACGTGGCGCGCGAGCGCGTGCCGTTCATCAGCGCCCGGTCGGCGCCCGCGCACGGGGCAGCGGCCTGGCCGCGCGACCTACGAGGCGAGCTGCGCGGTGGTACCGGGAGCGTCACGTCCCCCGGCCACCGCGGTGGATCAGCCGGCCGGAGTCTCGGGCGCGTCCTCCGGGGTCTCCCCCGCCGGGCCGCTCTCGGCGGCCTCCCCGGACGGGCCGACCGGGGACTCGGTCCAGCCCTCCAGACACCAGCCCTGCCCGGGTGAGCCCGTGACCGTGACGACCCCCGCGTTCTCCAGCTCCCGCCACGCGACCTCGTCGACCGTCACGTTCACGGCGCGGGCGGCGAGCCACATCCGGATCGCCGCACCGTGGCTGAACAGGGCGGCGGTGACGCCCTCGGCCGCGGCTTCCGCCACCACCGCGTCGAACCGGGCCAACGCCTCGTCCCCGCGTTCCCCTCCCGGCATCGAGCGGCCGGTCTCCCCCGCCGACCAGGCGAAGACGGTCTCCAGGTAGGTGCTGATGGCCTCGCCGTCGCCGCGCATCTCCAGCTCCCCGGCGGCCAGCTCCCGGATGCCGTCCCGCACGCGGACCGCGAGGCCGAGCGCGGCGGCGAGGGGAGCCGCCGTCAGCTGGGTGCGAAGGAGGGTGGAGGCGTACACCGCCCCTATCGGGTGGCTCGCGAGCACCGCCGGCAGTGCGGCGGCCTGGCTCTCCCCGAGCGGGGTCAGCGCGGGCCCGGGGGCGGCGGTGTCCAGCACTCTCCGGACGTTGGAGGGAGTCTGGCCGTGTCGGACGAGCAGCAGGCGCATGAGACGGATCGGTCCTCCTGTGAGCCGGCGGGGTCCGCTCCACTGTCGCACCGACCGGCCCGCATCGTGGCCCCGGGTGCACGGTCCGGAGGCACGACGCGGTCCGGGGCCTCGCGCCTCCCCGGACCGGGCCGCTCGTCCGGGGGCGGTCACCGCCGCCACGGACCGAGCATCTCCGACATCGCGTCCGTCAGGGCGCGTTGCAGCAGCGGGCCGAAGGTGACCCGGCCGACGCCGAGGCGGCGGAACCGCTCCAGGTCGTGGGTGACCGGATGCGCGGTCGAGTTGACCGGCACGTCGACCGCCCCGACCACCGCGGCGAGCAGGGCGTCGTCGTCCTGGATGCGGACCGGGTAGACGCTGTCCGCCCCGGCGCGGGCGAGGGCCCGCAGTCGCTCGATCGCCTCGTCGAGGACCGCGGCCGCGTCCGTCGCGTGGAGGAACAGGTCGGTGCGCCCGTTCACCCACAACGGGACACCCGCGTCGTCCGCCGCCGCGCGGAGCCCCGCGACGTAGGCGGCGTGCTCCTCGGTGCTGCGCATGCGGCCGCCCTCCGCGTGGACGGTGTCCTCGACGTTGAGACCCACGCCGCCGATCTCCACCAGGCCGGCGACGAGTTCGGCGGGCCGGTGGCCGTACCCGGACTCCAGATCGACGGAGACGGGCACCTCGACCGCGGCGACGATCGGCCGGACGGCGGCGAGCACCTCCTCGAACGTCTGGCCCTCCTGGTCGTCGGCGCCGCGGGCGTCGGCGAGCGGGTGGCTGCCGACCGTCAGCGCCGGGAAACCGGCGGCCGCGGCGGTGCGCGCCGACCACACGTCCCAGACGGTCGGCAGTACCAGCGGCGCCCGATCGGCGTGCAGGTCCCTCAGGCGCTGAGCGCGCTCCACTGTGGTCCGAAAGTCCATGCCGCCGACGCTACTCCTCCCGGCCCCCCGCGGGGCGCATCCGGAGGCGGACCACGCCGCGTCCCGGGCGCCGGACGGGGCGACCACCCGGGACGGGTGCGCGGGGCGCGCGGGGCGGCTGTGGGCCCGCCGGACCGGTCGCGGGTCAGGAACCGCCGACGACGAGGCCCCGCAGGTGGCCGGCGATCCTGCTGATCACCTGCGGAGCCTGGTCGTTCAGGTAGAAGTGCCCCCCGGGAAAGGCCTCCACGGTGCAGTCGCCCGTGGTGTGGGCCTTCCAGTCCCGGGCTTCGTCCAGACTGGTCAACGGGTCCTGGTCCCCGGTCAGCACCAGAACCGGGCAGGGGACGACGGCCCCGGGACGGCTGCGGTAGCGCTCGACCGCGCGGTAGTCGGCCCGGAGCGCGGGCAGCAGCATCCTGACCAGCTCGGGCTCGTCCAGCACGCCCGCGGCCGTCCCGCTGAGCCGGTCGATCTCGCCGAGCAACCGGCTGTCGGACGCCTGGTGGAGGGACTCGTCACGGTAGCGGGACGGTGCGCGGCGGCCCGACACGATCAGACCGACCGGCCCGACGCCCTCACGGCTCAGCCGCAGCGCCACCTCGAAGGCGACGACCGCGCCCAGGCTGTGGCCGAAGAGAGCCAGCGGCCGGCCGGCACGGGGGCGGAGCGCGGCGACGGCGCCGTCCGCCAGTTCGGCGACGGACTCCAGACACGGCTCGCGATAGCGGTCCTGACGCCCCGGATACTGCACCGCGAGGACCTCCACCGCCGGTGCCAGCGCCCGGGCCACCGGGTGGAAGTAGCCGGCCGAGCCGCCCGCGTGGGGGAAGCAGGCCAGCCGGAGCGGGGCCTCGGGCGCCGGGCGGAAGCACCGGATCCACCTGCTGCTGTCGGTTTCCGTCGTCATGCCGTCCGTCTCTCCGTGTCGTCGCGCCGGCCGGACCTGCCGAGTGCTGCCCCGACCGCCGCCGGGAGACCGCACCGGCGCGGTGCCCCGGCGGATCGTCCCGGGCGCGGTGGCGCGTCGACCGGACACGGCAGGCTCCGGGGTGTGCCCGTCGGAGCGAACTCTAGGCGGGCCCGGGAGCGGGCGCCGCGGCGGGCCGACCGGCGGCGACGGGCTCCGTCCGCGGCCGGCGTGCGGCGACAGGAGGCGGGCGCCCCGGGGCGGCCCCGGAC
>NZ_JAAVJC010000222.1 GCF_012033785.1 Streptomyces bohaiensis | reverse complement strand
CCACCCACCCGCCCACCGACCGTGCTGGTCCCCGGCCTCCGCGCCGGAACGACTCCCCCTCGGCGTCACCCCACCACCGCCGCACCACTGCACCTCCCCCGCTCCTCCTGCCGAGCCGAGTGCCCCGCGCGCACCGCCGACCGGCGCCCTCCCCGCGCGCCAGCCCCGCGCGCCCGGACGGCCGCCGGCACACGGAAGCCGGCCGGCCCCGTGGCGGGGGCCGACCGGCTTCGCGGCACGGTGTGACGTCAGGCGCTGGGCGCGACCTTGCTCAGACCGTTGATCACGCGGTCCATGGCGTCGCCGCCCCGCGGGTCGGTCAGGTTGGCCAGCATCTTCAACGTGAAGCGCATCAGCATCGGGTGGGTGAGCCCGCGGTCGGTGGCGAGCTTCATGACCTTCGGGTTGCCGATCAGCTTCACGAACGCCCGGCCGAGCGTGTAGTAGCCGCCGTAGGTCTCCTGGAGGACCTTCGGGTAGCTGCGCAGCGCGAGTTCCCGCTGTTCCGGCGTGCGCCGCGCGTGGGCCTGGGTGATGACCTCGGCGGCGATGGCACCGGACTCCATGGCGTAGGCGATGCCCTCGCCGTTGAACGGGTTGACCAGGCCGCCGGAGTCACCGACGAGCATCAGGCCGCGGCTGTAGTGCGGCTTGCGGTTGAACGCCATGGGGAGCGCGGCCCCGCGGATCGGCCCGGTCATGTTCTCCGGCGTGTACCCCCACTCCTCGGGCATCGACGCGCACCAGGCCTTGAGCACCTCGCGCCAGTCCAGCTCCCGGAAGGCGCTGGAGCTGTTGAGGATGCCCAGCCCGACGTTGGAGGTGCCGTCGCCCATGCCGAAGATCCACCCGTAGCCGGGGAGGAGCCGCGGCTCGGTGCCGCGACGGTCCCACAGCTCCAGCCACGACTCGAGGTAGTCGTCGTCGTGGCGGGGCGAGGTGAAGTAGGTGCGGACGGCGACGCCCATCGGCCGCCGCTCGTTGCGGTGGAGACCCATCGCGAGGGAGAGCCGCGAGGAGTTGCCGTCGGCCGCGATGACGACCGGCGCGCGGAAGGTGACGGGCTTCTTCTCCTCGCCGAGCTTGGCCGTCACACCGATCATCCTGCCGGTGCGGTCGTCCAGCAGCGGGCCGGAGACGTTGCAGCGCTCGTGCAGCCGTGCGCCCGCCTTCTGGGCCTGGCGGGCGAGCTGCTCGTCGAAGTCGTCGCGCTTGCGGACGAGTCCGTAGTCCGGGTAGCTGGCGAGCTCCGGCCAGTCCAGCTGGATGCGCTGGCCGCCGCCGATGATGCGCAGCCCCTTGTTGCGCAGCCAGCCGGCTTCCTCGGAGATGTCGATGCCCATCGACACCAGCTGCTTGGTGGCGCGCGGCGTGAGGCCGTCGCCGCAGACCTTCTCGCGGGGGAAGGAGGTCTTCTCCAGCAGCAGGACGTCCAGCCCCGACCGGGCGAGGTGGTAGGCGGCGGCGGAGCCGCCGGGCCCCGCCCCGACGACGATCACGTCCGCGCGGTCCGCTGCGGTGTTGTCCTGCGCCGTGGTCGGCTCGGTCGGCTCGGTCACGTGCGGCTCTCCGATCGTTGCAAGGGGGAGGGTCCCCGAGTCTGGGTACGGACCGGGCACCCGGCCTGTCGGCGCGGCCGCCCGGCGCCGGTCCGGGCGGCGCCCGGACCGGCGGTGGTCAGGCCGCGTCGTCGGCCGCGGGCCGGTCGGCGGGTGCGGGCTTCGTCCCGCGGTGCAGGGTGACGATGCCGCCCGACAGGTTGCGCCAGGCGACGGACGTCCAGCCGGCGTGCTGCAGTTCGCGGGCGAGCCCCGGCTGGTCGGGCCAGGCGCGGATGGACTCCGCGAGGTACACGTAGGCCTCGGGGCTGCTCGACACCTTCCGTGCCACCGGCGGCAGCGCACGCATCAGGTACTCGCTGTAGACGGTGCGCAGCGGCGCCCAGGTGGGGTGGCTGAACTCGCAGATCACCAGGCGACCGCCGGGGCGGGTCACCCGCAGCATCTCGCGGAGGGCGGTGTCGACGTCCTGCACGTTGCGCAGGCCGAAGGAGATGGTGACGGCGTCGAACACGTCGTCGGCGAAGGGCAGTCGGGTGGCGTCGCCGGCCGTGAAGGGCATCCACGGCACGCGGCGGCGGCCTTCCGACAGCATCCCCTGGCTGAAGTCGCAGGGGACCGTGTAGGCACCAGCGTCGGCGAAGGGGAGGGAGGAGGTACCGGTGCCGGCCGCCAGGTCCAGCACCCGTTGGCCGGGGCGGGCACCGACGGCGTCGGCCACCGCCCTGCGCCAGCGGCGGTTCTGGCCCAGGGCCAGCACGTCGTTGGTGAGGTCGTACTTCGCGGCCACCGCGTCGAACATGGCGGCGACCTCGCTCGGCTGCTTGTCCAGGGAAGCGCGGGTCACCCGGTCATTGTCGCGCGTCGGGCGGGCCGGTATGCGGCGGGGTGGCCGGGCGAGCCGCGGCAGGCGGGGGCGCGCGGTTGTGCTGCGCGTGCGCCCCCGGGCTGCGCTGGTGGGGGCCGCGGGGCGCGTGTGGTCGTCCCGTCGGATGCGCCGATGGTCATGTTGTAGCGTTCGTCCGCGTGCCGTCACGTCGTACGCCCGCCAGCGCCCGCCGCCTCGCCCGGCTCCGCCGCACGATCCTGGTGGTGTGCCTGCTGGTCGGCGGCTCCGTCACCCTGATCGCGACCCGCGGTTCCGACGACGTCGAGGTCGCCGACGACGGCCGGTCGGCCGCGGCGGGCACGGACCCCGACGGGGGCGGCGACGGTGAGGAACCGCTGGCCTCCGCCACGCAGCGCCCGTCCCCTCCTCCCATACCGGTGCCGGAGTCGGGCCCCGGCACCTTCACCACGGCCGCCGCCGACGCCGCACCGGTCGGCAACCCCGACGGCACGCTCTACCGGTACCGGGTCCAGGTGGAGGACGGCATCGAACTCGACGCCGAGACCGCTGCCGCTGAGGTCCACGCGATCCTCGGGCACGAGCGCGGCTGGACCAACGACGGCGACAGCGCTTTCGAGTTGGTGGCGGGCGACGACACGGACCTCAACGTCATCATCGCCACTCCCGGGACGGTGGACGAGCTGTGCGGCCGGTGGGGGCTGGACACCCGGGGCGAGGTGAACTGCCGGGTCGACGACGACGTGGTGGTCAACCTGCTGCGCTGGGTCGAGGGATCACCGCAGTTCGACGGACCGATCCAGGAGTACCGGGCGCTGGTCGTCAACCACGAGGTCGGCCACCGCATCGGCCACGGGCACTCCGGCTGTCCCGGCGAGGGGATGCCGGCCCCGGCCATGATGCAGCAGATCAAGGGGCTGGACGGCTGCGTCGCCAACGCGTGGCCGTACGACGAGGACGGCGAGTACATCGACGGGCCCTGGGTGCCCTGAGGGCGCGTGTGAGACCCCGCGTCGGATCAGTTCGCGACGTCGGATGCGGTCGGCTGCACGGCGGAGGGGCGCCCTCGTACCGGCTTGTATCCGGGCGTCCTTCGACAACGCGGCAGATGGCCGTAGCCGGCGTCGCGGGCCCGGCGTGGGGTCTCACCCACGCTCTGAAAGCTGCCCGGACGCCGCTGGGGCCGGCCCGACGCCAGGGCCCGGGGCGCCTCAGGAGAGGTAGCGCTGCACCTCGGTCGCGGGCCGCAACCGTGCCTCGTCGGGGTCGTCGCCGAACTCGATCTTCGCCCGCCGCTGCCGCAGCAGGT
The DNA here is from genome assembly GCF_012033785.1 of Streptomyces bohaiensis. Classification (GTDB taxonomy): domain Bacteria; phylum Actinomycetota; class Actinomycetes; order Streptomycetales; family Streptomycetaceae; genus Streptomyces; species Streptomyces bohaiensis. The sequence goes on along the minus strand of NZ_JAAVJC010000222.1, from coordinate 4,016 downwards.
CCCAGCACTGGTCCAGCTCCCGCTGGATACCGACGAGGCGGTCGCGCTCCTCGTCGCCCTCCCGCGTCGCGTCCGTGAGCCGGCCCCGCAGCTCCCGCTCCGTGTCGACGAGTTCCCGGACGCGGGAGAGGATCTCGCGCTGCCCGTCGTCACCCTGCTGCTCGCCGGCCTCCCGCTGCCCGGGGCTCCGCTGTTCCGCTGCCATCCCGGCCACCTCCTCGCATCTCAGGCTAGGTCCGGCACCGTGCCGCCGCGATCGGGCGCCGGCTCGTGGGCCGGCGCGCGGTGCGTCGGCCCACGGCACGGCCGGGGCGGGGCGGCCGGCCGCCCCGTGCAACCGCACGGGATTCGTTGCCTCACCGTGACGTCGCACCGCGATGTCGCGCCGTGCCTGCCTTGCTACTGTGCCGCGATGCGACGACTCCGAGCCCTTCCCGCAGCCCTGCTCCTGGCCGCTCTGCCGCTCACCGCGTGCGGGTCGGGCGGCGACGACGACGAGGACGCCGACCGCGCCGGCGACGCCGCGGAGGGGTCCGGGGACTCCGACGACGGGGCAGGGGCCGACGAGAGCGACGACGACGCCTCGGCGGACTCCGACGAGGCGGACGACGCGGACGCGGACACGGACGGCGACGATGCCGAGGCCGACGGGTCGGCGGGCGAGGAGGCCGAGAAGGACACCGACACCGGTTCCGGCACCGACGGCTCCTCCGGCGGCAAGGGCCCGTCCGTCGCGGACGTCGCCGGGGCGTTCGAGGACTGCTCCGACGTGGAACCGCTGGTCGAGGACTTCGTGGGGAACCTGCCACTGGAGGGCCGCACCAGCTCGGACGACGCCACCGTCTGCAACTGGGAGCGGTCCGACGTCAGCGACGTCGCCGACGTGGCCGCCTTCAGCGTCACCATCGAACGCGGGCCGGGCGAGTCCACGCCGATCGACCTGTTCGCCGACGAGGACATGCTGGAGGTGGTGCCGGACCGCGCCGTCGAGGCCGCGGGCGGTGTCGCCTACGCCGTGGTGGTGGACACCGGCGGTGTCACGATGGTCGCCTCGACCGTGCAGCTCCCGAACGTGCAGGTGACGACGGTCAGCAGCAGCGCCGGGTCCCTCCCCGAGATGTCGGCCCAGGACGGCGTGGACATCTCCAAGAAGATCCTCGACATCGGCTGACCGGGCAGCTTCCGAGGCACGGGCCGCGGGCCGCCTGGTTCAGCCCGCCGCGGCGCCGCCCGTCGCACCGGACGGCGCGGCCGCGCCCCGGGCGGCGATGCGCTGCCGTGCCGCCTCGTACAGCACCACGCTCGCCGCGTTGGCCGCGTTGAGCGAGCTGGCGGAACCGGTCATCGGGATCGACACCGTCTCGTCGCACAGCTCCCGCCAGGCGGGGCTGAGGCCGGCGGTCTCGTTGCCGACGGCCAGCAGCACGGGGCGGGTCAGGTCGCACGAGAAGACGTCGGTGTCCCCGTCCTCGTCGGTGCCGATGACGGTGACGGCGGTGCCCGCGGCACGCGCCCGGCCCAGCCACTCCGCGACCTCCCGGTGGCCCGGGGCGCGGACCGTGGGCAGCCCGAAGAGGGAACCCGTGCTGGCCCGCACCGACTTGGGGTCGTAGACGTCGGCCGCGTGCCCCGTGACCACGACACCGTGGGCGCCGAAGGAGTCGGCGGAGCGGATGACCGAGCCGACGTTCCCCGGGCTGGTGGGCCGGTCGAAGGCCACCCCGAGGAACTCCGGCCCCACCGGGATCCGGGAGAAGTCGTCCGGCGGCATCTCCACCACGGCGAGCAGCTCGGTGCCGTCCTCCCGCTCCCCGAGCTCCGCCAGCAGCTCCGGGGCCATGGCCCAGCACTCGGCCGAGGTCGAGGCCAGCAGCTCCCGCGCCCAGCGGGACAGCCGCCGGTCCGCGTCGTACACCAACGCCCGCACGGTCCAGCCCTGTTCGACGGCGAGCGTCACCGGGCGCACGCCGTGCACCAGGAACTCCCGGCCCCGGTGCCGCTTGGAGCGGTTGGCCAACAGCGCCTGCCACTGCTGGAAGCGGGCGTTGCGGGTGGTGATGCGGCGTGGTGCCACGGTGGTCCTTCGCGTCGGTGCGGACGTGCGTGCCGGGTGCGGCGCGCGGTCAGCCCGCGTCGATCAGCTTCAGCTCCGGGTGCGCGGTGCCGCCGTCGATCGCCGTGCTGGACAGGTGGGAGACGACGCGGTCGTCCACCGGGTCCTGCGCGGGGTCGTCGTGGACGACGAGGTGCTCGTAGGTGGTGGCCCGCTGCGCCGGGACCCGGCCCGCGGCGCGGATCAGGTGCAGCAGCTCCATGCGGTTGGAGCGGTGCTTGGCGCCGGCGGAGGAGACGACGTTCTCCTCCAGCATGACCGAGCCCAGGTCGTCGGCGCCGTAGTGCAGCGACAGCTGGCCGACCTCCTTGCCGGTGGTCAGCCAGGAGCCCTGGATGTGGGCGACGTTGTCGAAGAAGATCCGCGCGATGGCGATCATCCGCAGGTACTCGAAGAGCGTCGCCTGCGTCCGGCCGCGGAGCTTGTTGTTCTGCGGCTGGTAGGTGTACGGAATGAAGGCGCGGAAGCCGCCGGTGCGGTCCTGCACGTCGCGGATCATCCGCAGGTGCTCGATGCGTTCGGCGTTGGTCTCGCCGGTGCCCATCAGCATGGTGGAGGTGGACTCCACGCCCAGCGTGTGCGCCGCCTCCATGATCTCCAGCCAGCGCTCGCCGGACTCCTTGAGCGGGGCGATGGCCTTGCGCGGCCGCTCCGGCAGGAGTTCGGCGCCCGCCCCCGCGAAGGAGTCCAGCCCCGCCTCGTGGATGCGGCGGATCGCCTCCTCCGGCGTGACGCCGGAGATGCGCGCCATGTGCTCCACCTCGGAGGCACCCAGCGAGTGGATCACCAGCTGCGGGAACGCCTCCTTGATCGCGCGGAAGTGGCGCTCGTAGTACTCCACGCCGAAGTCGGGGTGGTGGCCGCCCTGGAACATGATCTGGGTGCCGCCCAGCTCCACCGTCTCGGCGCAGCGGCGCAGGATGTCGTCGAGGTCACGGACCCAGACATCCTCGCTCTTCGGCGCGGCGTAGAACGCGCAGAACTTGCACGCGGTGACGCACGAGTTGGTGTAGTTGATGTTCCGCTCGATGATGTACGTGGCGATGTGCTCCGTGCCGGCGTAACGCCGGCGGCGCACCGCGTCGGCGGCGCGGCCGAGCGCGTGCAGCGGGGCGTGCCGGTACAGCTCCAGCGCTTCCTCGGCGCTGATCCGGCCGCCGTCGGCGGCACGGTCGAGCGTGGACTGGAGCTCGGCGCTGAAGGCCATGGTCGGTCCCCTCCGCGGGTTGCTGAAGACCGGACCAGCGTACGCCCCCGCCCCGGCCGGTCGAGCGCCAGCGCCCCCGCGGCAACCCCGGCCGGCGCCGGGGTTGCCGCGGGGGGCCGCGCCGGGCGGCTCAGCCCTTCCGGGTCAGCGGCCCCTCGGCGCCGTTGCGGATGTCGGTGCTGAACAGCAGCACGTCCTCCTCGCCGGTGCCCAGGAAGATCTGGAACGGTTCCTCCTCGCAGGCGCCGGCGGTCGACTCCTCGGGGACCACCTCGGCGTCGAGCACGATCTCGGTCTCCGTGACCCGGTCGAGGGTGAGCCGGTCGACGCAGTTGCTGATCGGGAGCAGCGGCGTGTGGACGAGGACCCCCACCTCGTCGCCGGGGGCGCCCGGTTCGAGGGTGATGGTGATGGTCCCCGCGGGGAGGCCGCCCATGAACGTCGTCTCGCCCTCCCACACGCCGGCGTGGCGCTCGCGGACGGTCCCGTCGTGGCCGTCCGCCGGGTCCGCCGCCTCGCCCCCGTCGGGCCCCGGGCCTGCGGTGTCGGTGTCCCCGGTGTTCCCGGCGTCCTCGCGGAGCAGCAGGTGGCCGCCGACGCCGGCGCCGAGGGCGAGGACCACGCCGAGTACGGCGAGCAGCGGACCGCGCCGCCGCCGCTTCCGGTCCGTGCCGGGGGCGGCGGCCCCGGTGGTCG
>NZ_JAAVJC010000221.1 GCF_012033785.1 Streptomyces bohaiensis | reverse complement strand
CGCGCAGCGCCTGCTGTCCCGCGAGCAGGTCGTGCATGACCGACAGCGCTGATCCGCACAGGATGACGCCCCCCTGGAGTGCCGCGCGGTGGCGGCGGGGCTGTTCAGCCGGCGCGCAGGACGTGGCCGATGTCGGCCGCCTCCTCCAGCCGCTCCTCCCGCGGCTCGCTGCGCGGGGCGGCATCACCGCGGGCGGGCAGCCCGCGGCGGGCGCGACCGAGCAGCTCCTCGCGCTCGTCCTCCGTCAGGCCGCCCCAGACGCCGTACGGCTCGCGCACGGTCAAGGCGTGCGCCGCGCACTCGGAGCGGACCGGGCAGCGCATGCAGACCTCCTTCGCGGAGGCCTCGCGCGCACTGCGTGCGGCGCCGCGCTCGCCCTCCGGGTGGAAGAAGAGCGAACTGTCCACCCCGCGGCAGGCGGCGAGCAGCTGCCAGTCCCAGAGGTCGGCGTTCGGGCCTGGGAGGCGGGAGAAATCTGCCATGGGGGTTCCCCTCGAACGAGATACGTGCGCTCTGCGGTGTCAGGGCGTATCCGGTCAATCACGTGGTCACAGCCACGAACGTGGATGTAAATATGACTACTAACCGAATATAGCTTTATGTACTCGTGAGGGAACCAAGAAGCTCTAAACGGGTTAAAACCGCCGTTCCGGCGTGTTGTGCCACTGCCGCCACATTGGTCACCGCGTCGTCACATAGGGTGGTGCTCGGTGGGTGAGGGGTGCCGGGGAGGTTCGGCACCGCTGTGCGGGAAGCGGCCGGTCGCGGCCGGAAGAGCGGCGGAAGGGCAGGCGAAGAAGCCGTAACTCTTTCGGGTGACCGTCGTTGAGAAGGCGAGGCGGATGGCGGAGTCCACCACTCGGGCGGGTGTCCGAGTCCCGTCGCCCGCACCGGTGACGACTTAACTCAGCCTGGAGGTACCAGGGATGCGCATCAGCTTCGGAGGCCGCTCATGACGTCCGTCCTCGTCTGCGACGACTCGCCGCTCGCCCGCGAGGCGCTCCGCCGGGCGGTCGCCACCGTCCCCGGCGTCGAGCGGGTGACCACCGCGGCCAACGGTGAGGAGGTGCTGCGGCGCTGGGGCGCGGACCGCTCCGACCTCATCCTGATGGACGTCCGGATGCCCGGCCTCGGCGGTGTCGAGACGGTCCGCCGTCTGCTCTCCGCCGACCCCGGCGCCCGCATCATCATGCTCACCGTCGCGGAGGACCTCGACGGCGTGGCGCTCGCCGTCGCCGCCGGCGCCCGCGGCTACCTCCACAAGGACGCCTCCCGCGCCGAACTGCGGGCCACGGTCACCCAGGCGCTGGCCGACCCGACCTGGCGCCTCGCGCCGCGCCGGCTGCGCTCCTCGGACATGGGGGCCGCCCCCACGCTCACCGCTCGGGAGATCCAGGTCCTGGAGGGTATGAGCCACGGCCGCTCCAACGCGGAGATCGGCCGGGAGCTGTTCCTCTCCGAGGACACGGTCAAGACCCACGCCCGCCGGCTCTTCAAGAAGCTCGGGGCCTCCGACCGTGCCCACGCCGTGGCGCTCGGCTTCCGCTGGGGGCTGGTTCGCTGACACCCGGCGCCGCGCGGCGGGGTGACGTGCGGCCTCGCGGCTGAAAACTCCGCGTCTGACGCATGCTGGAGACATGACGCTCCCAGGGGACGAGACGATGCCGCGGTCCGACCCGGCCCCCGCGGCCGCGCCCGCCGCGGTCCGCGAGGTCGAACAGGCCGCGCCGGCCGGGTCCGGTAACGAGTCGGTGCACAACTCCGACCGCGGTGGGGCGTCCGGTGCGGCGGCAAGGCACCATGGGGGGATGCGCGACAACGATTCCTCGGCGATCGGCGCCCTGGTGCATCGTGCGGTGGAGGGCGACCCCCGCGCCACGCACGACCTGCTCGCGCACGTCCACCCGCTGGCCCGGCGCTACTGCCGGGCGCGGCTCAGCAGACTTCCCGGTGACGCCCGGCACTTCGTCGACGACCTCGCGCAGGAGGTCTGCCTGGCGGTGCTCTGCGCGCTGCCGCACTACCGCGACACCGGGCGGCCGTTCGACGCCTTCGTCGTCGGCATCGCCCGGCACAAGATCGTCGATCTCCAGCGGGCGGCGATGCGCCACCCGGCCTCGACGGTGGTCTCCGCCGACGAGATGCCGGAGCGCCCGGACGACTCGCTCGGCCCCGAGGAGCGGGCGCTGCTGACCAGCGACGCCGAGTGGGCGGCGAAGCTGCTCGACAACCTCCCCGACAACCTGCGCCGCCTGGTGCTGCTCCGCGTCGCCGTCGGTCTGACCGCCGAGGAGACGGGGCAGCAGCTCGGCATGTCCCCGGGGGCCGTCCGCGTCGCCCAGCACCGCGCGCTCAACCGGCTGCGCGAGCTGGCCGACCACGGCTGACCGGCCCGTTCCTCCCGCCGCCGCGACCATCGCGGCGGCGTCTTTCGTGGCGCCCCCGCCGGCCGTCCCGGGGGAGTCCGGCGGCCCCGGTTACCGCGCCGGCCGGTGCACGTGGCACCGTCGGGAGTGACGCGCCCCCGCCGTGAGGCGGGGCGCGGGCCACGGGCAGGCCCCTGCGGCCGGGCGGAAGGCGAAGAGCCAGGCACTACCATGGGGCGAAGGGCAGAGCAAGAGGGCTGGAAGGGTGTCATGACGGATTACGTCGACGGAGTACCGGGGAAGTTCGCCACACTGGGGCTGACCTACGACGATGTGCTGCTGGTCCCCGGCCCGGCCGACATGACGCCCGAGGAGATCAGTACCCGCTCCCGCGTCTCCCGCAACGTCAGCGTCAACATCCCGCTGCTGTCGGCCGCCATGGACAAGGTGACCGAGGCCCGGATGGCGATCGCCATGGCCCGCCAGGGCGGCGTGGGCGTGCTGCACCGCAACCTCTCCATCCAGGAGCAGGCGGCGCAGGTCGACCGGGTGAAGCGGTCGGAGTCCGGGATGGTGACCGATCCGATCACCATCCGGCCGGACGCCAGCCTCCAGGAGGCGGACGAGCTGTGCGGCCGGTTCCGCATCAGCGGTGTCCCGGTGACCGACGCGGCGGGCAAGCTGCTCGGCATCGTCACCAACCGCGACATGGCGTTCGAGACCGACCGGAGCCGCCAGGTCCGCGAGGTCATGACCCCGATGCCGCTGGTCACGGGGAAGGTCGGGATTTCCGGCCAGGACGCCATGGAGCTGCTGCGGCGCCACAAGATCGAGAAGCTGCCGCTGGTCGACGGCGCGGGGATGCTCAAGGGCCTCATCACCGTCAAGGACTTCGTCAAGGCGGAGAAGTACCCGCGCGCGGCGAAGGACGCCGACGGCCGGCTCATCGTCGGTGCCGCCGTCGGTGTGGCCGGCGACTCCTACGAGCGCGCCCAGGCGCTGGTGGAGGCGGGGGTCGACTTCATCGTCGTCGACATCGCGCAGGGCCACTCCAAGCTGGTCCCGGACATGATCGCCAAGATCAAGGCCAACCACGCGGGCGTCGACGTCGTCGGCGGCAACGTGGCGACGCGCGACGCCGCGCAGGCGCTGGTGGACGCCGGTGCGGACGGCATCAAGGTGGGCGTCGGCCCGGGGTCGATCTGCACCACCCGCGTCGTCGCCGGTGTGGGCGTGCCGCAGATCACCGCCATCCACGAGGCCTCGCTGGCCGCCGGGCCGGCGGGGGTGCCCGTCATCGGTGACGGCGGTCTCCAGTACAGCGGTGACATCGCCAAGGCGCTGGTCGCCGGCGCCGACACCGTGATGCTCGGCAGCCTGCTGGCCGGCTGCGAGGAGTCCCCGGGCGAGCTGCGCTTCATCAACGGCAAGCAGTTCAAGTCCTACCGGGGCATGGGCTCGCTCGGCGCGATGCAGACCCGCGGCGAGTCCCGCTCCTACTCCAAGGACCGCTACTTCCAGCAGGCCGTCAACGACGACGAGAAGCTGATCCCCGAGGGCATCGAGGGGCAGGTCCCCTACCGCGGGCCGCTCTCCTCGGTGGTGCACCAGCTGGTCGGCGGCCTCCACCAGTCGATGTTCTACCTCGGTGGCCGCACCGTCGAGGACATCAAGCGCGACGGCCGGTTCGTCCGCATCACCGCGGCCGGGCTCAAGGAGAGCCACCCGCACGACATCCAGATGACCACCGAGGCCCCGAACTACGCGGGGCGCTGAGCCGGACGGGGCACTTCCCCCGGACGCGTCGGGCGGGTCCGCACCCGCCCGTCCACGGCGTCATCCCCACGGGCCCGGCCGGCACCAGCCGCCGGGCCCGCGGCGCGCCCGCCCCGCCCCCGGCCCACCGCCGGGGCGTCGGGGATACTGGCCCAGACGGCAGACCGTACGGAAGGTTCCACAACGTGACTGAGATCGAGATCGGACGCGGCAAGCGCGGCCGCCGGGCGTACGCGTTCGACGACATCGCCGTGGTGCCCAGCCGGCGCACCCGCGACCCGAAGGAGGTCTCGATCGCCTGGCAGATCGACGCCTACCGGTTCGAGCTGCCCTTCCTGGCCGCGCCGATGGACTCCGTCGTCTCGCCGGCCACCGCGATCCGCATCGGCGAGATGGGCGGCCTGGGCGTCCTCAACCTCGAAGGTCTGTGGACCCGTTACGAGGACCCGGAGCCGCTGCTCCAGGAGATCACGGAGCTGGACGAGGACGCCGCCAACAAGCGCCTCCAGGAGATCTACGCCGCGCCGATCCAGGAGGAGCTGATCGGCCGCAGGCTGAAGGAGGTCCGCGACGCCGGTGTCGTCACCGCCGCGGCGCTCTCCCCGCAGCGGACCGCGCAGTTCTCCAAGGCCGTCGTCGACGCCGGGGTGGACATCTTCGTCATCCGCGGCACGACGGTCTCCGCGGAGCACGTCTCCGGCGCGGCCGAGCCGCTGAACCTGAAGCAGTTCATCTACGAGCTCGACGTCCCGGTCATCGTCGGCGGCTGCGCGACCTACACGGCGGCGCTGCACCTGATGCGTACCGGTGCGGCGGGCGTGCTGGTCGGCTTCGGCGGCGGCGCCGCCCACACCACCCGCAACGTGCTCGGCATCCAGGTGCCGATGGCGACCGCTGTGGCCGATGTCGCGGCCGCGCGCCGCGACTACCTGGACGAGTCCGGCGGCCGGTACGTCCACGTCATCGCCGACGGCGGTGTCGGTTGGTCCGGCGACCTTCCGAAGGCGGTGGCGTGCGGCGCCGACGCCATCATGATGGGGTCGCCGCTGGCCCGCGCCACCGACGCCCCCGGCCGCGGCCACCACTGGGGCATGGAGGCGGTCCACGAGGACGTGCCGCGCGGCAAGAAGGTGCACCTGGGCACGGTCGGCAGCACGGAGGAGGTGCTGACCGGCCCGTCCAACACCCCGGACGGCTCCATGAACTTCTTCGGCGCGCTGCGTCGCGCGATGGCGACGACCGGCTACAGCGAACTCAAGGAGTTCCAGCGCGTCGAGGTCACGGTGGCGCGGTCAGAGCTCCTCGAGCGCGACCAGCCCGTCCTGGAGCGCGCGGGCGACCAGCAGCGCCTTGGTGTGGGCCGGCCGCCCGGCGTTGGCGTACTTGATCCGCACCCGGTCCAGGTAGGTGGCGACCGTGTGGACGGAGAGCCCCAGGCTCTGCGCCACCATCCGCTTGGACTCGCACTGGAACCACTCCAGCAGCACGTCCACCTCGCGCGGTGCCAGCTCCGGGCGGCCCGGCCGGGTGTCGCTGCCGAAGGCGCCGGCGAGGGCGGGCGGGGTGTAGGGGAGGTTCTGGGCGGCGGCGCGGGTGGCGGCCACCAGGTGGCGGTCGCCCTCGGCCTTGGTGAGGTAGGTGTACGCGCCGAGATCGAGCGAGGTCAGCGCCACATCGGCGCTGTCGAGCATGGTGTAGACGATGACGGCGCGGCCGTCCTCGGCCAGTTGCCGGAGGGCGTCGTAGGAGGGCCCGGTGCGCGACAGCTGGAGGTCGAGCACGACCACGTCGGCCTGCCGTCCGGGGCCGTCGAGCACGACCGCGGGGTCGGCGCCGGAGGCCACCACCTCGATCGGCGGCTCGGCCGCCGCGTACCAGGCGGCGAGACCCGCGAGCACCGCCGGATGGTCGTCGACCAGGGCGACGGTGGGGGCCGTCGGATCGGGGCCTTCGGGTTCGGGCATGTGGGGGCTCCCTGTGACTCCGCGTCCCGGCGCGGGCGGGCCGCGGCCGCGCCGGGTACGTCACGGATCGCGGCGCTGCCCCGGCGGATGAACGGTAACAGGACACACCACCACGGACAGCGGCTCGCCCGTTTCAGCCAGTGCCCGCGAGCGCCGTCCGGCCGGGCTCGACGGAGCCGTCGCGTCGCCGCCGGATCACGCGCCCGGAACCGGCGGTGCGCACGGGGCACTCGGGGCGCCCGGGGAACGCGCGCATCGAACAATGCGGACCATCTGTCATATAGGAGCTTAAACTGACACTCAGTTACTCACTTTGGATGCATTCGATCCTTTGTGGCATTCGATCGCGGAAGGGGCTCCCCACATGCCCGCAGATCTCGCCATCCTCGGCCTGGGCCACCTCGGTCTCCCCGCCGCACAGGCCGCCACCGCCCAGTCCGTCGTCACCGTCGGCTTCACCAGCGATCCCGGCGAGGCAGCCGCACTGCGCGCCGGGCGCCCGCCCGTCGAGGGGTCGCTCAGCGCCGCCGAGCTGCGCCGCATGCTCGCCGTCGGCTTCACCGCGACCAGCGACACCGCCGTCCTCAGCCGGGTGCGGGCCGCGCTGATCTGCGAAGCGGCGCCGCTCGGCCCGGACCGCACCCTCGACCTCGACGGCGTCCGCACCGCCGCCCGCGCCCTCGCCCCCGGGCTCCGGCCGCACAGCCTCGTCGTGCTGGAGACCCCCGTCTACCCCGGGACCACCGAGGAGGTGGTCCGCCCGCTGCTGGAGGAGGGCTCGGGGCTGCGCGCCGGACGCGACTTCCACCTCGCCTACTCCCCCTCCCGGGTCGACCCGTCCCGGGCCGAGGCCCCGCGTGGCGACGCCGCCCGGCGGGACGCCGCCGCCACGCCCCGCGTCATCGGCGGACTCACCGCCGCCTGCACCGAGGCGGCGGTCGCCTTCTACGGCCGCCTCGCCGAGAAGGCGGTCCGGGCGCGCGGACTCAAGGAGGCGGAGACGGTCAAGGTCCTGGAGACCAACTTCCGGCACGTCAACACCGCCTTCGTCAACGAGATGGCGGTGCTCTGCCACGACCTCGGCGTCGACCTCTGGGACGTGCTGCGCTGCGCCGAGGCCAACCCCGCGGGATTCCCGGTCTTCCGCCCGGGCCCGGGAATCGGCGGCCACAGCGTCCCGGTCGACCCCGGATGCCTGCCGACCGCCCGACGCATCCCCGGCCACCCGCCCCGCATGGTCGAACTGGCACAGGAGGTCAACGAGCGGATGCCGCGGTACGTGACCCAGCGGGTCGCGACCCTCCTCAACGAGCACGGCAAGTCCCTGCGCGGCGCACGCGTGCTGCTGCTGGGCGTCACCTACCAGCCGGATGTCGCCGACCAGGAGGGCGCGCCCGCCCGCGAGATCGCCGCGCGACTGCGCGACCTCGGGGCCGAACTCACCTTCCACGACCCCTACGTCGCCCACTTCCGCCCGGCCGGCCGCGCCGTCCCGCGCGCCCACGGCCTCTACGAGGCGGCCGCCGACGCCGACCTCACCCTGCTGCTCCAGCACCACGGGGTGTACGACCTGCACGGCCTCGCCGCCAAGGCGCAACTGCTCCTCGACACCCGCGGCGCGACCCCCGCCGGCGCCTGCCACCGGCTCTGACGGGCCGCCCCGCCGCACACGGCCGAGCCGCCCCGGCCCGTGGGGTCCACGGGCC
>NZ_JAAVJC010000220.1 GCF_012033785.1 Streptomyces bohaiensis | reverse complement strand
GGGCCGTCGGACGTGCGCCGCCGGCCCCGCGTCACCACGTGACCCGGCGCGCCCCGCCAGCGCCTCAGCGCGTGTCCCGGACCCCGCGTCGGATCGGCTCGCGGCATCGGATGCGGTCAGCCGCAGGGCGGAGCGGCGCCCTCATACCGCGGGTTGTCCTCGGGCGTCTCCGACAACCCGGCGGCGGGGCCCCACGCACGCTCTCAGACCGAAGCGGCCGCCGCCCAGCGCCGGACGGTCTCCCGCTCCTCCACCGGCAGCGCGTCGCCCGCCGCGATCACCCGCGGGCGCAGCGCCGGCTCCAGCGTCAGCGCGCGGAAGTAGAAGCCGATCGTGACCTCGTGGTCGGGGCGGTGCTCCACCACGACCGGGTCGCCGGCGGCGATCGTGCCGGGGTGGACGACGCGGAAGTAGGCGCCGGGAGCGCCGTCCTGGGTGAAGCGCTTCACCCAGCCGCGCTCGCCGAGCCAGCCGGCGAAGGTGCGGCAGGGGATGCGGGGCCGGGTGGCCTCCAGCACCAGCTCGTCGCCGATCCGCCACCGCTCGCCGACCACCACCCCGGTCACGTCGATCCCGGCGGTGGTCAGGTTCTCCCCGAAGACCCCGGGGGTCAGGGGGCGGCCGAGCGCCGCCTCCCAGCGGTCCAGGTCCTCCCGAGCGAAGGCGTAGACCGCCTGGTCGAAGCCGCCGTGGTGACGCAGCTCGCTGATCTCGTCCCCGGCGACGCCGCTCCCGCCGACGCCCTTGGGGCCCTCCGGCGGCCGGACCTCGACCGGGCCCGCGACGGGACGCTTGTCGATCCCGGTCGTGCCGTCCGGGCAGCTGGTGTGGTCCGTCGGGCGCCGCCGGCCCGCGTTGACCGAGAGGATCCGGGGGGAGAGAGCCGAGGAGGAGTCCATGCGCCGAGCCTAGCCAGCGCGGCCCCCGTCGCGCCCGGCCTTTCCGTCGGTCGGACGGGGCGCCGTCGGTCGGACGCGGCACCGGCGTACGGACGCGGCACCGGCGTACGGACGCGGCACCGGCGTACGGACGCGGCGCGGGGTGTTTCCGGGCACGGCGACGGCCCGACGCGCTGAAAGCGTTCTTCACCGCTCTTCGCACGGGAGCGGTGGAGAACGGCCTCAGCGGCGCCGGGCCCGGCTCACGCACCCGCCGACTCTCCGGACGGCGTGGTGCGGTGGTGCTCAGCTCTCGGTCAGCAGCCCCCGACGCAGCCTGCTCAGCGTCCGGCCCAGCAGACGGGAGACGTGCATCTGGGAGATGCCCAGCTCCTCGCCGATCTCGCTCTGCGTCATGTTGCCCACGAAGCGCAGCGAGAGGATCTGGCGGTCACGGGGCGGCAGTTCGGCGATGAGCGGCTTCAGGGACTCGATGTACTCGATGCCCTCCAGGCCGTGGTCCTCGTAGCCGATGCGGTCCGCCAGGGCGCCCTCGCCCTCGTCCTCCTCCGGCTGCGCGTCCAGCGAGCTGGCCGTGTAGGCGTTGGAGGCCGCCATGCCCTCGATGATCTCCTCGTGGGAGAGCTGGAGGCGCTCGGCGAGCTCGGCGACGGTGGGCGCGCGGTCCAGCTTCTGCGCGAGCTCGTCGCCGGCCTTGGCGAGGTCCAGGCGCAGCTCCTGCAGACGGCGCGGGACCCGCACCGACCAGGAGGTGTCGCGGAAGAAGCGCTTGATCTCGCCCACGATGGTCGGCATGGCGAACGTGGGGAACTCCACGCCGCGGTCCGGGTCGAAGCGGTCGATCGCCTTGATCAGGCCGATGGTGCCGACCTGGACGATGTCCTCCATCGGCTCGCTGCGCGAGCGGAACCGGGAGGCGGCGAACTTCACCAGCGCGAGGTTCAGCTCGATGAGCGTGTTCCGCACGTAGGAGTACTCGGCGGTGCCCTCCTCCACCGAGCGCAGGCGCTCGAAGAGGTTCTTGGACAGCGCGCGCGCGTCCATGGGGGCGACCTTGTCGAAGGGGATGTCGGGGAGCTCGTCCACGAGCGCCGCGAGCGAGTCGCGCTCGTCGTCGAGGACGGCCGCGGTCTCGTCCACCTCGTCCGCGGGCGCGGTCAGGGTGTTCTCGGTCTGGGGGGCGGGTGACAGTGACATGGTCCAGTCCTCCGTGTGTAGTCCGGCGTTTCAGGCTGCCCAAGCCGCGATCCGAAGTGGGGTGCGGCGCCTCCGAAGCCGACTCGTAGCGATCATGTCTCGTATAGCCCTACCGGGCCAGTACCCAAACAGGCAAGTCCGATATGGGCGCAAGGTCACCAATGCCATGGTTGGCTGGGTGTCCTGGTGGGATTTCACCGGCTAATGTTCGAAGTTACCGAGTACCCGGTACCGACTGAAGGGGTGTGCATGGAGCGCGGCCTGCCCGACAGCGTGCAGCGGCGCAACGCCGCGGTGGAAGTGCGTCGTCCAGGGGCTGGACTCGTGGTCGCCGTCGAGGGCGAGCTCGACCACCATTCGGCCGATCTGCTGCGTGACGCACTCGACGCGTGTCTCGCCGAGGGCCGTTACCGAATCGTTGTCGACTGTTCGGCGCTGGAGTTCTGCGACTCGACCGGCCTGAACGTCCTGCTCGGCGCCCGCATGGCGGTCGAGGAGGCCGGCGGTGCCATCGCACTGGCCGGCATGCAGCCGGCGGTGGCGCGGGTCTTCGAGATCACCGGAGCAGAATCGGTCTTCCCCGTGCGCGACACCGTGGACGAGGCCCTGGCCCACCTCGCTGCGGAGTGAGCGGTTCCGCAGGTCCGGGGCGCACTGCGCGGGATTCACCTGATCCGGCACGTGTTCCTCCCGGACAACAGGGCAGGAGACCAGTCACACATCGGACGAGCCAGGAGGCAGCCCGGTCCGTTACGGGGGAACAGATCCCGGTGATCGGTGAGGTGAGGAGCACATGAGTGCGGCCCAGTCGGTTCCTTCAGGAGCCGGCCCAGAGTTCCCGGGGCATGTTGCCGAGGTCACCCAGCAGGTCCGGCGGCTGAAGCTGCTGGGCGTGAGCGGAACGGTCGCGCGTGCCCGCGGTTTCACCCGACAGGCACTGTGCGACTGGGGGTGGTTGCCCACCACCCATCCCGACCTGGAGGCGGCGGCGGACGACGTCCTGCTCGTCGTTTCCGAGCTCGTCACCAACGCGTGCCTGCACGCCGCGGGCCCGGACGAGCTCCGGGTCGGTCGGCGTCCCAAGCTGCTGCGACTGGAGGTCACCGACCCCGGTGACGGAACTCCGGTGCCCCGCGAAGGCCGTGCCCCGGGTCGCCCCGGCGGCCACGGCATCTTCATAGTCCAGCGCCTCAGCCTGGACTGGGGCGTGACCCGCAACCCCGACGGCCAGGGAAAGATCGTCTGGGCGGACATGGCCGCCCCCGGTCTGTAGCTTCCCGCCGCCGTCGCCCCGAGTGCCCCCGCCGTCGCCGCGGGGGCACTGCCATGCCCGGACCGAGGCGGTGACGGCGGCCTCGCGCCACACCCACGGCGGCGCCCCCCGACGTCCGCGCCGAGGTCTACCATCGGCCCATGACCCGCGTACTGCTCGCCGAGGACGACGCGTCCATCTCCGAACCGCTCGCCCGGGCGCTGCGACGGGAGGGCTACGAGGTGGTCGTCCGGGAGGACGGCCCCAGCGCCCTCCAGGCCGGGCTCCACGGCGACGTCGACCTGGTCGTGCTCGACCTCGGCCTGCCCGGCATGGACGGACTGGAGGTCTGCCGCCGGCTGCGGGCGGACGGGCTGACCCTCCCGGTGCTGGTGCTCACCGCACGGGCCGACGAGGTCGACACCGTCGTCGGACTCGACGCGGGCGCGGACGACTACGTCACCAAGCCGTTCCGGCTGGCCGAGCTGCTGGCCCGGGTCCGCGCCCTGCTGCGCCGCGGCACCGCGGAGTCGGCGCCCGTCCCCGTGGTGCACGGGGTGCGCATCGACACCGAGTCCCACCGCGCCTGGATGGGCGACGACGAACTCCATCTCACCGCCAAGGAGTTCGACCTGCTGCGCGTTCTGGTGCGCGACGCCGGGCGCGTGGTGACCCGCGAGCAGCTGATGCGGGAGGTCTGGGACATCACCTGGTGGTCCTCGACCAAGACGCTGGACATGCACATCTCCTGGCTGCGCAAGAAGCTCGGTGACGACGCGGCCAACCCGCGCTACATCGCCACCGTCCGCGGCGTCGGCTTCCGGTTCGAGAAGAAGTGAGCGGGGCCACCGCCCGATGCGACGTCGTCTGATCACCTCCACGCTCGCCGTGGTCCTGGTGGTCATCGCGGTCTTCGGCATCTCCCTCGGGATCGTCGAGACCCGCGCCATCGAGTCCGGGGCCCGCGACCGCCTCCAGTCGGAGGCCGCCCGGCTCGTGGCGGTCGTCGAGGGGCGGCTGGTCGCCGGCGAGACGGTCACCGAGCACACCATGCGGACCTCCGCACCCAGCGACCGGTACGTGCTGATCGAACTGGACGGCGCCGACATCATCACCATCGGCGAGGAGCCCGAGGGGCGTGTCGTCTCCGCCTCGGAGAAGGGCGCCCAGGGCGAGACCGTCACCGTCTCCCAGCCCCGCTCCGCCGTGGCCGGCGAGATCACCCGGACCGTCACGGTGATCGTCACCGTCTCGCTGCTGGCGGTGGCCGCGGCGCTGCTGCTCGCGGTCCGGCAGGCCCACCGGGTCGCCGCCCCGCTCACCGACCTCGCGGAGGCCGCCGAACGCCTCGGGTCGGGCGACCCCCGGCCCCGGCACCGCCGGTACGGGGTGGCGGAGCTCGACCGGGTTGCCGACGTCCTCGACGCCAGCGCGGAACGCATCGCCCGCATGATCACCGCCGAGCGGCGGCTCGCCGCCGACGCCTCGCACCAGCTGCGCACCCCGCTGACCGCCCTCTCGATGCGACTGGAGGAGATCATCGAGACGGAGGACCACGACACCGTGAAGGAGGAGGCGGCCATCGCCCTCGCCCAGGTGGAGCGGCTGACCGACGTGGTGCAGCGCCTCCTCACCAACTCACGGGACCCGCGGCTCGGCTCCGCCGTCAGCTTCGACCTGGACGGTGTCGTCCTCCAGCAGATCGAGGAGTGGCGGCCCGCCTACCGGGCGGCGGGCCGCGTCATCGTGCACTCGGGCAAGCCGGGACTGCGGGCGGTGGGCACCCCCGGCGCGGTGGCGCAGGTGCTCGCGACCCTGGTCGAGAACGCCCTCATGCACGGCGCCGGCACTGTGGCGCTGCGCACGCGGACCGCCGGCAACCAGGTCGTCGTCGAGGTCACCGACGCCGGGCGCGGCGTGCCGCACTCCCTCGGCAGCCGCGTCTTCGAACGCTCCGTCAGCGGCCAGAACTCCACCGGGCTCGGCCTGGCCGTCGCCCGTGACCTCGCCGAGGCCGACGGCGGGCGGCTGGAACTGCTGCAGCGGCAGCCCCCGGTCTTCGCGCTGTTCCTGCTGCGGGAGTCCGGCGGGGACCGGCCGGGCGGTCAGACGTCCACGCGGGCGGGCTCCCCGCCCACAGGGCCGGCCGACGACCGCGCGCCGCGGAACACCCAGGTCCGGTAGGACCAGAACCGGAACAGCGAGGCCAGCCCGAGCCCCACCACGTTCTTGGCGACGTTGTCCGCCAGCGCCGAGGTGAAGCCGAGGCCGTAGTGCGAGAGGGCCAGTACGCCGTTCTCGATCACCATCCCCACGCAGGAGAACAGCAGGAACAGCGAGGCCTCCCGGCGCCGCCGCGTCTTGTCCGCGTGCCGGTAGGTCCAGTAGCGGTTGCCCAGGTAGTTGGTGCAGATCGCCGCGGACGTCGCCAGGACACCGGACTGCAGCGGGCCCAGCCCCGCCGCCTGGGCGCAGAGGTTGAACACCACCACGTTCACCAGGAACCCGAAGGCGCCGACCGTGCCGAACCTGGCCGCCTCGCGGGCCAGCCGGCGCAGCCGGGGCGGCAGCGGGAGCCTGTCGGTCATGACCGCCATGCTAGGGCGGTGCGACCGTCGACGGCGGGTCATCCGCGCCCCCGGTGCGCCGCCGCGCCGCCGCGCCGCCCGGGGCCGGTCACGCTGCGGAGCGACCACCCGGCCGACCCGGGCCGCCCGACCGATATCCTGGTCAGGTGACATTTCCCGTAGTCGGCATGGTCGGCGGCGGCCAGCTCGCCCGCATGACCCACGAGGCAGGCATCCCCCTCGGCATCCGCTTCAGACTCCTCAGCGACACCCCGCAGGACTCGGCGGCGCAGGTCGTCCAGGACGTCCGTGTCGGTGACTACCGCGACCTGGCCACGCTGCGTGAGTTCGCGCGCGGCTGCGACGTGATCACCTTCGACCACGAGCACGTCCCCGTCGAGCATCTCCGGGCGCTGGAGGCGGACGGCATCCCCGTGCGCCCCGGCCCCGACGCGCTGGTGCACGCCCAGGACAAGGGCGTCATGCGCGCCCGGCTCACCGCGCTCGGCGTCCCGTGCCCGCGCCACCGCATCGTCTCCGACCCGGCCGACGTCCGGGCGTTCGCCGAGGACGAGGCCGGCGCCACCGGGTTCCCCGTGGTGCTGAAGACCGTCCGCGGCGGCTACGACGGCAAGGGCGTCTGGGTGGTGGGCTCCGAGGCGGAGGCCGCCGAGCCGTTCCGCGCCGGGGTGCCCGTCCTCGCGGAGGAGAAGGTGCCCTTCACCCGGGAGCTGGCCGCCAACGTGGTGCGCTCCCCGCACGGACAGGCCGTGGCCTACCCGGTGGTGGAGTCCGTGCAGGTCGGCGGGGTCTGCGACACCGTGATCGCCCCGGCGCCCGACCTGGACCCCGAGGCCGCCTCGCGCGCCCAGCACCTGGCGCTGACCGTCGCCCGCGAGCTGGACGTCGTGGGGCACCTCGCCGTCGAGCTGTTCGAGACCCCAGACGGCTCGGTGCTGGTCAACGAACTGGCGATGCGGCCGCACAACTCCGGGCACTGGACGCAGGACGGCGCCGTCACCTCCCAGTTCGCCAACCACCTGCGGGCCGTCCTGGACCTGCCCCTCGGCGACCCGCGGCCCCGCGCGCCCTGGACCGTCATGGCCAACGTGCTCGGCGGTGACTTCCCCGACATGTACCAGGGGTACCTGCACTGCCTGGCGCGCGACCCCGGGCTGCGCGTCCACATGTACGGCAAGGACGTGAAGCCCGGCCGCAAGGTCGGCCACGTCACCACCTACGGCACGGACCTGGCCCAGGTGCGCGAGCGCGCCCGGCACGCCGCCGACTACCTCAGAGGAACGATCACCGAGTGAGCACCGAGCACCGCCTGGACCCGATCGTCGGCATCGTCATGGGGTCCGACAGCGACTGGCCCGTGATGGAGGCGGCCGCCACCGCCCTCGACGAGTTCGAGATCCCCTACGAGGTGGACGTCGTCTCCGCGCACCGCATGCCGCGCGAGATGGTCGCCTACGGCGAGGAGGCCGCCGGCCGGGGGCTGCGGGCGATCATCGCCGGCGCGGGCGGCGCCGCCCACCTGCCCGGGATGCTGGCCTCGGTCACCCCGCTGCCGGTGATCGGCGTGCCGGTGCCGCTGAAGTACCTGGACGGCATGGACTCGCTGCTCTCCATCGTCCAGATGCCGGCCGGTGTCCCGGTCGCCACCGTCTCGGTCGGTGGCGCCCGCAACGCCGGACTGCTCGCCGCCCGCATCCTCGCCTCCCACGACCCGGTGCTGCGGGAGCGGATGAGCGACTTCCAGGAGCGGCTCAACGAGCAGGCGACCGAGAAGGGCCGGCGGCTGCGCGGCAAGGCCAACGGCGCGCAGCGCTTCGGCTTCGCCGGCGGGACCGCGGGCACGTCCACCGGTGGCGCCCGATGACCGGCGCCACCGGCGCTGT
>NZ_JAAVJC010000021.1 GCF_012033785.1 Streptomyces bohaiensis | reverse complement strand
GTCGTCGCCTCTCGCGGCGCGCGCCCACCCCCGCGGGACGCGCGCCGCCGTCCGTGCCGCCGTCCGCGCCGCCGCCTCAGCGGCGGCGCAGCAGCGAGGTCAGGTGCAGCCGGCCGCTGTGGATCCAGACGTCGGAGTACTCCACCGGCCGGTCGTCGGCGAGGTAGGTGACCTGCTGGAGGTACTGCACCGGCGCCCCCTCGGGGATCTCCAGCGCGGAGGCCACCTCGGCGGCCGCCGGTTCGGCACTGAACGTCCGGCGCGCCGCGTCGATCTTCAGCCTGTAGCTGCCCTCCAGCACTCCGAAGAGGCTGGAGCGCTCGAAGTCGACCTCCTCGATCCCCGGGGTGAAGTCGGTGCGCACGTAGTTGAAGAGCAGCGCCACCGGGCCGCTCTCGGTGCTGCGCAGCCGCACCAGCTTCAGCACCCTGCCGCCCGGCGCCAGGTCCAGCAGGGCGGCGACGGGCCGGGGTGGCGACAGCGTCGTCGCCTCCAGCACCCGGGTGTCGGTGACCACGCCCTGGCTGGCGAAGTCCTCGGAGAGGGTGCTGAGTTTCTGCGCGATGGCGGGCTCGATGGTGGTGGAGGTCACGAACGTGCCGCGCCCCCGCACCTGCCGCAGCAGTCCCTCGGCGATCAGGGTGGCCAGCGCCCGCCGCACCGTGCCGCGGCTGACGCCGAACTCCTGGGCCAGTTCGGGCTCGCTCTTGAGCCGGTAGTGGGCGGGCCACTCGCCGGCGGCGATGCGGGTACGGATGTGCTCCGAGATCTGGACGTGGATCGCCGTCGGGACATCGCGCTTGATGCCCGCCGGCTCCTCGTCGTCGGCCGTCACCCTCACCGTGCTCCTTCCGGGAGTCACCCGTGGGCCGTGCCCTGCTGGGCACGGCCCGTCACCTGCGTCAGTAGCTCTTGGTCCCGGCGTCGGCCGAGGAGGTCACCAGGGCGATCCCGGCGCTGGTGCCGAGCAGCACCGCCCCGGCCCGCAGCAGATCGACCGCCTGCCGGTACCCGGTGATCGCACCGGACGCCTTCACCTGGACCCCTTCGCGCGCCCGCTCCACAAGGTACCGAACGCTCGTCGGGTTCGCGGTCTCGATCTGCCCGCTGCTGGCGTTCTTGAGGAAGGCGGCGCCGGCGTCCTGGGCGAGTTCGACGGCGATCTCCTTCTCCTCGTCGGTCAGCAGCGGCAGTTCGAGCATCACCTTGACCGGGCCGCCGAAGGCGGTGACCACACCGGCGATGTCGTCGCGGAACTCCTGGTGGCGGCCGCTCTTCAGCCAGCCGATCTGGACGCCGATGTCGAGCTGGGTGGCGCCCAGGCGTGCGATCTCGGCGGCCTCGGCCGCCTTGCCGGCGCTGGTCATCACCCCGACGGTCGGGAAGTCCAGGGCGGAGGCCACCTCCACGCCGGTCCCGGCGAGTTCGGAGCTGACGACGGGGACCCAGGAGGCGGGCACCATCGCCGCGTTGAAGCCGTACTGCGCGGCCTCCCGGGCGTGGGCGACCATGTCCTCGCGGGTGGCGCGGGAGTCGATGCGGGTGTGCTGGATGTACCGCGCCAGGTCGGCGGCGGCGAGGTCCGGCTCGGCGGTCGCGGTGGTCGAGGTCTCGGACATGTCTGGTTCTCTCTCCATCTGTCGGTGGCCGGTGCGGGGCGGGGCCGGTGGGCCGTCGCCCCGGCGGCCGGGGTGGGGCTGTGGGGGTGTCAGAGCTTGTCGGCGTAGTACGCGGGGGCGACGACGCCCTCGCCGCCGAACCAGCGGGGGACGTCGACGCCGCAGAACAGGCCGATGTTGCCCCAGGGTTCGAACGCGCCGGTGCGGACGACGACCTTGGCGGAGCGGGCGACCTCGCCGAGCATGTCGGCGTGGTCGCGGGTGGTGAACGCGGCGTCGGTGAACCGCTCGTGCAGCCAGGTCTCCAGCAGCGGGTTGTTGGTCGGGACCTCCTGCGCCCGGACCACGCCCTCGACGACGAGTTCGTCGGCGACCAGGCCGAGGACGGTACGGAGGTCGGGCAGGTTCTCGGTGACCGCGAGGTCGATCCGGTCCGCGTCGCGGGGGATCGGGAACCCGGCGTCCACGACCAGCAGGAGGTCGGTGTGGCCCAGGGTGGCGAGGGCGGCGCTGAGCCGGTCGTTGAGGATGCCTCGGCGCTTCATGGTGCGGTTCCTTCCGGTGCGGTGGGTCCGGCGGTCCGGTGCCCCTCGCCCGGCAGGGCGGGTGCGGCACCGGTGGCCAGGGTCATGATCGATTCCTCGGTGGCGGTGGCCGTCTCGACGATCTCCACCAGGCGCCCCTCGCTGAGGACGGCGATCCGGTCGGTCACGGCGAGGAGTTCGGGCAGGTCGGAGGAGGAGCAGAGAATGGCCAGCCCGCGGTCCGCGAGCGCGAACAGCTCCTCGTAGATCTCCGCCTTGGCACCGACGTCGACGCCGCGGGTCGGCTCGTCGAGGATCAGCACGCCCGGGTTGATCGACAGCCAGCGGGCCAGCACGGCCTTCTGCTGGTTGCCGCCGGAGAGGTTGGTGATGGGCTGCTCCAGCGACGCGGTCTTCACCCGGAGCTTCTTCGCCTGGTCGGCGGCGTTGCGGTCGAACGCCCGCCGCCGGACCAGACCGAACCGGGAGAACGCCCGGGTGGTCAGGGCGCCGACGTTGCGGCCGACGCTCATGGTGGTCAACAGCCCCTGGGCGCGGCGTTCGCCGGGGACGAAGGCCAGCCGCCGGCCGACGCTGGCGATGGGGTCGCGGCGCTCGTAGGGGCTGCCGAGCACCTCGACCTCGCCACCGGTGCCGCGGTCGCCGCCGAAGATGTTGTGCAGCAGCTCCACCCGCCCGGAGTCGGGCAGTCCGGCGACGCCCAGGATCTCGCCCGGCCGCACGGCGAAGCTGACCCCGCTGTGGCGGCGGCCGCTGAGCGAGCGGACCACCAGGGCGGGCGGACCGTCCGGGGCGCCCTGGTGGCCCGCGCGGGCGGTCACCTCCGCCAGCTCCCTGCCGACCATCGCGGCGACCGCGCGGTCGGGGCTCGTCTCGTCCCGCCCCCAGCCGGCGACGTGGGTGCCGTCGCGCAGCACCTGGATGTGGTCGGCGAGCCGGAAGACCTCGGGCATGCGGTGCGAGACGTACAGCATGGTGACGCCCTGGTCCTTGAGCCGGTCCATGAGGACGAACAGCCGCTCCGCCTCCGCCGGGGTGAGCATGGCGGTCGGCTCGTCGAGGATCAGCACCCGGCAGCCGCGTGCCACGGATCGGGCGACCACGATCAACTGCTGGGTGGCGAGGTCCAGCGAGCCGACCGACGCGGCGGGGTCGAGGTCCAGGTCGAGCTCGGCCAGCAGTTCCCGGGTCCGCCGCAGCATGGCGCGGCGGGAGGGGAACCAGCGGCCGCCGGGCTCGACGCCGGAGAGCACGTTCTCCGCGACGGTCCGGTCCTGCAGCAGGCTGAGCTCCTGCGGGACGATGGCGACGCCGTGCCGGGCGAGGACGGTGGCGGGGTCGTGGGAGGTGACCTCCTCGCCGAAGACGGTGACGGTCCCGGCGCTGGGTGGCTGGAGACCGGCGAGGATCTTCAGCAGGGTGGACTTGCCGGCGCCGTTCTCCCCCAGCAGCGCGGTCACCTCGCCTGCGGGCACGTCGAAGGAGACGTCGTGGAGGGCGCGGACCGGGCCGAAGTTGCGGCCCAGTCCGGCTATCCGCACCGCCGGCCCGGGGGTGGGAGGCGCCGTGCTCGGGGCGGTCATCAGTCCTCCACCGGGGTGTCGGCCAGGTTCTCCTCGGTGACGAACTCCGAGCCGGTGTCGACGCCGCTGATCTCGGTGCCGTCGACCGCGAAGTCGTGCAGGACCTTGACGGCCTGGTACCCCTGCTCGGCGGGGTTCTGGCTGATGGTGAAGTCGACGACGCCGCTCTCGATGTACTGCGCGGTGGCGGTGAGCACGTCGAACCCGACCACGGCGATGCCGTCCGCGTTGCCCGACTCGGCGGTCCACTTGGCCGCGGCGGTGGTGGAACAGCAGTCGAGGCCCGCGATGGCGGTCACGCCGGACTGCCCGGCCATGGTGGACTCGACGGTGTTGTAGGCGGCGTTGGGTTCGTTGCCCACGTTCACCGGCCCCACGATCTCCAGCCCGCTGCCCTCCAGGCCGTCGCGGAAGCCGCCGAACCGGTCGTGGGACCAGCCCGCTCCGGTGTCGACGGAGAAGACGACGACCTTGCCGGTCGCGTCCTCGCCGAGGACGTCGAGCAGCTCCTCGGCCTGGGACTCGCCGGAGCCGCGCAGGTCCTGGCCGACGAAGCCCATCTGGCGGGAGTCGGGGTTGTCGGTGTTGAAGGAGATCACCGGGATGCCGGCGTCGTACGCCTGGGCGATCACCGGACGCAGGGCGTCGCTGGAGGCCGAGGAGACGGCCAGGCCGTCGACGGACTTCTGCTGGATCAGGGTCTGCAGCTCCGAGACCTGCTGGCCGGCGTCGCCGCCGGTGGGTCCGATCAGCTGCACCTCGGCGCCGAGCTCCTCGCCGGCGCGGTTCATGCCCTGGCTGATCGGAGTGGCGAAGGCGAGCGACGGGTCGTGGTAGCTCAGCTTGATCCGCAGCGGTTCGCCGTTGTCGACGCGCTCCTGGATGTACGGGGCCAGTTCGAAGGCCCCGTCCGAGCCGCCGCTGTCGGCGGCGGTGACGGCGCCGCAGCCGGCGGCGAGCGCGGCGGTGGCGGTGACGGCTGCGGCGGTCATGACGGTTCTGACGGTGGTGCGGAGGGACATTGCGGCTCCTGTGTCACATGCGCGGGTTTCCGGGGGCGCGGGGACGCGTGAGCGACCGGGCGCGGTGTGGGGGAGGAGGTGGGGCGGGGGCGTGGGGCAGCCGGTCAGGCGCGGGTCTTTCGTCGGCGCTGCCAGGTGTCGGCCGCGACGGCGGCGACGATGACCAGACCGGTGACGACGGTCTGCCAGAAGGAGGAGATCCCCTTGATGTTGAGGATGTTCTGCAGCAGCCCGATGAAGGTGACGCCGATGACGGTGCCCCAGACCGTGCCGGACCCGCCGAACAGCGCGGCACCGCCGATGATCACCGCCGAGATGACGGTCAGCTCCAACCCGCTTCCGGTGACGCCCTGCACGTAGGAGAGGAACGACAGCCCCAGGACCCCGGCGAGGGCGGCGGTGAACCCGGAG
Organism: Streptomyces bohaiensis; assembly: GCF_012033785.1. GTDB lineage: Bacteria > Actinomycetota > Actinomycetes > Streptomycetales > Streptomycetaceae > Streptomyces > Streptomyces bohaiensis. Next base: position 33,432 of record NZ_JAAVJC010000021.1, on the reverse strand, counting down.
AGGACGAAGGCGCTGAGCTTGACCCGGTTCACGTTGATGCCCACCAGGCGCGCGGCCTCCTGGTTGCCGCCGACCGCGTAGCTGTTGAAGCCGAGCCGGGAGCGGGAGAGCAGGACCACGCCGATCGCGGCGACCGCCGCGAAGACGACGAACTGCATGGGGACCACGCCGAAGAGGCGGCCCTGGCCGAGCAGGCTGAACTCGGCGACCCCCGGCATGCCGTTGTTGAGGGAGATCGGGGCGCCGTCGGAGATGAGCAGGGCCACGCCCCGGTACACGCTCAGCGTGCCGAGGGTGACGATGAAGGACGGCACTCCCAGCAGCACCACGGCGAGGCCGTTCAGCAGACCGGCCAGCGACCCGACGGCCAGTCCGATGAGCGCGGCCAGCGGCCAGGCGAGGCCGTCGGCGATGGCCATGCCGGTGCAGATCGCGGAGAGCGCGTACACGGAGCCGACCGAGAGGTCGATCTCGCCGTTGACGATGACGAAGGTGGCGCCGACCGCCATGATCCCGATCTGGGATATCTGCTGTCCGACGGAGAGCAGGTTGTCGGAGGAGGCGAACCCCGGGGAGAGCACCACGCCGAGGAGGAAGAGCAGCACCAGGGCGGCGAAGACCCCCGCCTCCCGGGCGTGCAGCAGTCTGCGCAGGTCGGGGACGAACCCCCGCGCCGGCGCGGTGGTGGTGGTCATGCGGCGTCGTTCCTCTCGGCGTGGGTGCGGTCCGTGACGGGGGTCGGCACGGCCGTGAGCTGCTCCGGCGTGGGCAGGGCGGGGATCACGCCGGGGACGGTGACGGCGTGGGCGCCGGCCGCCGCGGCGCGGGAGACGGCGGTGGCGGTGTCGGCCCCGCCGGCCAGCGCGACCGCGAGCGCCGCGGTGAAGGCGTCGCCGGCGCCGGTGGTGTCCACGACCCGGCTCACCGGCCGCGCGGGCACCTCCCGTACACCGGAGCCGTCGTCGAGGAGGGCGCCCTGCCCGCCCCGGGTGAGCACGGCGGTGCCGCCGGTGCGTTCACGGAGCCGGGAGACCAGCTCGCGGTCGCTCGGCGCGGCGTCCTCGCCGAGGCCGAGCAGGACGGGCGCCTCGGTCTGGTTCGGGGTGATCACGTCGACCAGCGGCCAGACCTCGTCGGCCAGCGGCCGGGCGGGGGCGGGGTTGAGCAGGGTGCGGGTGCCGGTCTCCCGCGCCAGGCGCAGCGCCCCGAGGACGACGTCCGCGGGGATCTCCATGGAGACCACGAGGACGTCTGCCTCCGCGATCACCGGGCGGAACGGCTCCAGATGGGCCGGGGTCAGCCGCTCGAGGGCGCCGGGGGCGATGGCGATGCGGTTCTCGCCGGAGGGCTCGACCAGGATGAAACCCACCATGGTCGCGGCGTCCGCCGTCACCACGTGGGTGGCGTCCACCCCTTCCGCGGCCCAGAGGTCGCGGGCCGCGCGACCGAAGGCGTCGTCCCCGACGGCGGTCAGCAGCGAGACGCGCGCCCCGAGCCGGGCGGCCCCGACGGCCTGGTTGGAGCCCTTGCCTCCCGGGCCCTCGGCGAACTCCCCGCCGGAGACGGTCTCCCCCGCCTCGGGCGACCGGGGCACCCGCATGGTGAGCCCCGCTCCGTAACTCCCGACCACTGCGATCCGCATCGAACGCACACCCCGCTTTGTATGGGGACAACCATGAACAAGCGCAGCGTATGTACAGGCATGTCCCTGGTCAAGAGGTCGGTTGCGGCGAAGTTCTGGGCGGTTCTCCCGGGGCGTCCCGCCGGGGTCGGCGCCGCTGTGCCGCTCGGGCGGTCGCGGCCGGGCTCCCGGGCCGGAGCTCCCGGGCCGGCGCACCTGCCTCGACGAATCGGCTGACGGGGCGTCGGGCGGCGGGTGGATCGGTGTGCGGCACACGGTGAGCGGTTTTCGGTCGTCCTCACCGCCGCCCCTTCCGGGCCCCATCGCCCGGAAGGACTGTTCGTGCAGGTCAGGTCGGCGGGGGCCGGTCGCGGCGCCTGCGGCGTCGGCCAGCTCCGCATCGCGCAGGTGTGCGATGGCCGCGCCCGGGTACAGAAGGGGCGATCAGGTCGGCGGGCGGAGTCGACTGGTCAGGGCGGAGTTCAACGCACGTGAGACGGCCCCCCGACCGGAAGGACCCTCCCCATGTCTGTCCAGCCTGCTCCGCCGCCTGTCCTGGCGGCCCCGCGCGAGACGCGCGACGAGGGCACCGCGGCCCCCCGGCCGCACTCCGTCCCGGCCCGGGCGCTCGCGGTGCTCCGCATCGCCCTCGGCCTGGTCTTCCTGTGGGCCTTCCTCGACAAGACGCTGGGGCTCGGCTACGCCACCTCCGGTGAGTCGGCCTGGATCAACGGCGGTGCTCCGGCCGCCGGTTACCTCGGAGGGGTCTCGGCCGGCCCGCTCCAGAGCACCTTCAACGGCTGGGCCGGCGCGGTGTGGGTGGACTTCGCCTACATGGCCGGGATGCTGGGACTGGGCGTCGCCCTGGTCGCGGGGATAGGGCTCCGGCTCGCCGCGGCCGGCGGCACCGTCATGATGCTGATGCTGTGGACGGCCGAATGGCCGGTGGCCCGGGTGCTCGCCGACGGCTCACCCACCATGTCGACCAACCCGGTGGTGGACATGCACATCGTCTACGCGCTGGTCATGGTGGTGCTCGCCGTCTGCGCCGCCGGCCGGACCTGGGGACTGGGCAGTGCGTGGGAGCGGGCGCCGGTCGTGCGCCACCACTCCTGGCTGCACTGACCGCCGCGGACGACGACGGGGCGGCGCCCGGTGCCGGGTGCCGCCCCGCCTCTTGCCGTGCCGCCCCCCGAACCGCCATGGTGGTCCAGACCTTTACCCCGGTTGGAAGGTACGACCGTGACACGGACCCCCCACACCGCCGTGCTCGCCCTCGCCCTGCTGCTGGGCCTGGCTCTCACGGCCTGCGGCGGTGACGCCGCCGGCCACGCCCGCCCGCCCGCGCCCTCCGGGCTGACCGCCCAGGCCACCAGCTCCTCCACCGTCCACGTGATGTGGCACCGGGCCGACGCGGCCGCCGGCGTCACCGGCTACACCGTCCATCGCGACGGTGAGGAGGTCGAGACCGTCGGCGCGGAGACCTACATGGTCGACGTCGGCGGGCTGCGGCCCGCCACCGCCTACGACTTCACGGTCCGCGCCACGGGACCCGCCGGCACCTCCGGCGACAGCCGCGTCGTGACCGCCACCACCCTCGGCGCCGAGACCGACGACGACGAGCCGCCGACCGCGCCCGGCGCCCTCACCGGCTCGGCCGACGGCCCCCGCGCCGCGACGCTCAGTTGGGAGCCGGCCCAGGACAACATCGCCGTCACCGGGTACGAGATCCACCAGAGCGGGACCGCGATCCACAGCGTCCCGGCCGAGGAGACCACCACCATGGTCACCGGGCTCCGCCCCGGCACCGACTACCTCTTCACCGTGATCGCCCGCGACGCGGGCGACAACCTCTCCGAGCCCGGCCCGGAACTGCGCCTGACCACCCCCGGCACCGGCGAGGCGGCGGAGACCGGCACGGCGACGGCACCCGCCGGACTCACCGCCCGCCCCGGCGCGGAACCCGCGACCCTGGAGCTGAGCTGGACCCCGCCCCGGACCGGCGCCGCCGTGCTGGAGTACCAGATCCACCTCGACGGCGAGTTCACGACGACGCTGCTGTGGGGCGCCGAGGCACCGGACGGCGAGATCACCCACCTGCTCACCGTGGACGAGCCCGGCGCCCGCCACGCGGTGACCGTGCGCGCCAAGCTGCCGGACGGCCACTGGGGCGCCTTCACCGAACCCGTCGAGGCCGCGGCAGCGCCGTGACCCCCGGCGCGGACCGGCTCAGGCGGCGGGCGCGGACCGGCGGGCGACGAACACCCACTCGCCGCCCGGCCGGTCGGGCGCGTCGCGGACCTCGTCCACCGAGAACCCCGCCGCCGCGAGGTCCGCTTCGACCTCGTCGCGCTCCCGGAACCGCAGCGTGGAGTCGGACGTCAGGGTCGCGCCGTCCGCGCCGAAGACGTAGTGCCAGCGGAAGGAGACGACCGGGCCGTCGACCGCCGTCACCGCCACCCAGCTCTCGACCGGGCCGACCCCCGGGAGTTGCGACACGCGGTGTGTCCGCTCGCGCGTCCACCGCTCCCACACCCGGCGGGCGGGCACCCGTGTCTCGAACACCAGCCGACCGCCCGGGCGCAGCGCCGCGCGGGCACCGCGCAGCGTGTCGGCCCACTGGTCCGGCCCGACGATCGCCTGCGCCACGTTGGCGGTCATCGTCGCCAGGTCCACCCGCAGCGGCGGCAGCCTCGTGGCGTCCCCGTCGATCCACCGCACCCGGTCGGCGCCGGGTTTCGCACGGGCCACCGCCAGCGAGGCCGCGGCCGGGTCCACCGCGGTCACCTCGACGCCGCGCTCCGCCAGCAGCAGGGCGAACACCCCCGTGCCGCAGCCGATGTCCAGCACGCGTCGCGCGGCGAACTCCCGCGCCATCCCCAGGTACGGCAGCAGGTCACCGCGGTCGGGATCGAGCGGGTCGTAGAGCGCGGCGAGCCGCGGATGGGCGAAGATCGCGTCAGGCATGCGGGGACGGTAGCCCGGTGCGCGCCGCGGCCGCCACGGCTTTCCGACGCGGGTGCGGGGCAGCCGGGTCCCCGACCGCCCCGCACCCGCCGCGCCTCACCAGGCGAGCTGCGCCAGGTACGCCTCGGTCTGCTCCCGCTCCCACGCGCCGTCGGCGATCACCACGCGGTAGCGGCGCACCAGCGACTCGCCCGCCGGCAGTACCAGCTCGTCGAAGAACGCCCACGAGGGAGCCACCGCGGCGAACGGGTCGCTCCGCACGAACCAGTGCGAGGGATGCTCCGTGCCGCTGCCGTCCTGCCCGTTCTCCGGCGCGTGCTCGAAGACCACCGTGGCGTGGCCGTCGATGCCGTCGAACTCGCCCGAGTAGGAGAGCCACGCGCCCTGGCTTCCCATCAGCTCCTGGCCCTCGCCGCGCGGGCCGAGCACCTTCCCGTTGCGGAAGGCGCGCGGGCCCCGCCAGAACAGCCCCGTGTAGCCGGCCATCTCCCGGCCGGCGGTGGTCGGGGAACCGAACCGCAGCTCCTCGCCCCGCACGTTGGTCAGGGTGGAGGTCCAGGTCAGGGTCCATGCCCCGGCCTCCGGGTCGACCCGGTGCGCCTCGATGCGGCGCCGCTCGTCGACCCACCCGTCGCCGTCGTGGTTGCGCCAGGTCAGCCGCTCGGCGATCACCGCGCCGTCCTCGGTCTCCGTCAGCGACTCGAAGCCGTCGTGCTCCATGGAGCCCAGGCGCTCCGGGAACGGCTGGTACCCGACGGGGTGCACGTAGCAGCGTCCGCCCCAGATGTTCTGGCCCGACAGGTGGGAGGAGGTCAGCTGGAGTCCCTTGTGCCAGCGGTGGTCATTGGGCCGGTAGTCGGTGACGACGCCGCCGGACAGGGTACGCAGCGGGTGCAGGTACGGCTTGGGTGCCTCCCACGCCGCCTCGGGGCGGTAGACGTAGGAGAAGAGGGTGACCTCCTGGTGGCGCAGCTCGACGCGGTCGCCGGGCGTGTGGGTCAGCCGCAGGTCGGGCCGGGTCATAGGGTGCCTTTCGTCGGTCGGGCCGTGCGGTCCGGGGCCGGGCGGCCACCGGTGGTGACGTGCCGGAGCCGCCGGCGGCACCGGGGGAGCGGTACGGCGGTGCCCGGACACGGGCACCGCCCGGGGGTCACGCGCCGGCCGCTTCCGGCGCCATGCGCGTACCCGAGTCCGAGAGCGTGACGGGCGCGCCGGTGCGGGCCGAACGGCTGGCCGCGGCGCCGATCAGCACCGAGCGGATGCCGTCCCGGTAGCCGGCCTGCCGCGCCAGCGGGTCCTGGCCCGGTCCGCGGAAGACGTCGTTCAGCAGCAGCTTGTCGCCGCCGCCGTGCGCGCCCTCGCCGTTGCGGATCGGCAGTTCCTCGGCCTGCTTCCAGTGCTCCTGCACGGTGAGGCGGTCGAAGGCGCCCTGGGCGTTGGCCTTGCCGGTCGCCGAGGGGTCCACGGCGTCCTGCGGCGGGGTCCAGGAGCGCTCGCAGACCTCCAGCTCCAGCCGCCCCTTGGTGCCGTTGACCGTCACGCGGTACCCCTCGTGCGGCGCGTGGGCGTTGAGGGAGTAGGTCAGCAGGGCGCGGTTGTCGTAGCGGACCAGGACCGCCATGTTGTCGTCGATGGTGACGCCGGGAGCGAAGACGTCCTGGTCGCGGACGTAGCCGTCCTCGGCCTCGGCGTCCAGGTAGAGCCGCCTCAGCCGGTCGTCGGCGCCGATGTCCAGCAGGAACGGGTCGGTGCCCAGCTCCGGGGCGCCGTGGGAGCGCTCGGGGCGCGGGCCCTCGACGTTGCCGTCGCCGTAGAAGCGCAGGTCCGCCTGGGCGAACACCATCTCGGCGCGGGCGTCCAGCCACCAGTTGACCAGGTCGAAGTGGTGGGTCGACTTGTGGACCAGCAGACCGCCGGAGGACTCCCGGTCGCGGTGCCAGCGCCGGAAGTAGTCGGCGCCGTGGATGGTGTCGAGGGTCCACTCGAAGTTCACGCTGGTGACGTCACCGATGCGCCCGGAGGCGATCGCCTCGCGCAGCGCGGTGTTGCGCGGCGAGTAGCGGTAGTTGAAGGTGACGACGATCTCTCCGCTGCTGCGCTCGGCGGCCGCGGCGATGGCCTCGCAGCCGGCGGCGTCGACGGTCAGCGGCTTCTCCACCACGACGTCGCGGCCGGCGTCCAGCGCGGCGACGACGTACTCGGCGTGCGTGTTGTCCACCGAGGTGACCACGACCGCGTCGCAGTGCTCCAGCATCTGCTGGAAACCGTCGGGCCGGAAGGTGGGGACGGCGGCGCGGCCGGTGGCGGCGATCCGCTCGTTGTAGAAGTCCATCCGGGTCTGGTTGGTGTCGAGGAGAGCGGTGATCTCCCCGGTGTCGCTCCAGTCACCGAGCAGCGCGTCGACGTACATCTGCGCGCGGTGGCCGAGGCCGACGAATGCGTAGCGGCGGGTCACGGGTGGTCTCTCCTCGTGCGGTGGTTCGAGAGGCTTCGGTGCTGCCCCGGGGGCGGGGGGCGCGGTCGGCGCCCCCCGCCACCGGGCCCGGTCAGCTGAGGGTGCCGTTCGCCTCGGAGACGAACTGCGCGGCGGCCTCCGCCGGCGTCATGCGACCGAAGTAGACCTCCTCGCTGTAGCGGGTCAGCAGGTTGGGGATCTCTCCGGCGCCGCTGGGCAGGGCGGTGGGCGGCGTGTCGGTCTCGTCGCTGATGTCCTCCAGGAAGGCCAGCGACTTCTGGTCCTCCTCGGGCAGCTCGTCGCGGACGGCGTCGAGCACCGAGGAGTTCATGGGCAGACCGCGGTCGGAACCCTGGATGGCGCCGGCCTCGGGGTCGTTGACCAGGAAGTCGATCAGCTTGGCCGCGGCGTCCTGCTGCGCGGAGTTGCCGCTGACGGCCCAGAACATCGTCGGCTGCAGGAACATGCCGCCGCTGCCGCCGTTGCCGGCGCTCGGCATGCGGAGCAGCTCGACGTTCTCACCCGAGCCGGAGGACAGCGTGCCCAGCTGGTTGGTCCACCACATGCCCATGCCGCCGGAGTTGGTGGCGATCAGCGAGGTCTCGACGTTGGAGCCGATCTCGACGCTGCGGGGGCCGTCGGGGGAGGCGCCCTGCTCGATCTGGTCCAGCTGGTACTGGAACCAGTCGGTGACGGTCTCCTCGGTGATGCCGAGCTGGCCGTCGGTGTAGAACTCCTCGCCGCGCTGCGCCGCGTAGACCCGCAGCCAGGCGTCGTTGTTGCTGATCTGGGTGCCGTAGATGCCGCTGTCGCTGACGTCGCTGAGCTCGGCGCTCAGCTCCAGGTACTCCTCCCAGGTCCAGGTGGTGTCGTCCGGGAGCTCCAGGCCGGCGTCCTCGAAGACCTTGGTGTTGGCCATGACGGCGAAGGCGTTGGCGCCGGTCGGGATGCCGTACTGGGTGCCGTCGATCGTGCCGGACTCCAGCAGGTCCTCGTTGAGGTCACCGGTGTCGACCTTGTCGCCGAGGTCGGCCATGACGCCGCCGCGGGCCAGCTCGCCGAAGCGGCGGATCTCGATGGCGAAGACGTCCGGGGCGTCGTTGGACGCGACCTGCGTGGTCAGCTGGTCGTAGTAGGAGTCGAACGTGGAGTACTCGGGCTGGATCTTGATGCCCTCGTTCTGCTCCTCGAACGTGGCTATCGCCTCCTCGGTGATGCGCTGGCGGTGGTCGCTGCCCCACCAGGCCACCCGGAGGGTGATGTCGCCGTCCTCGCCGCCGCCGCTGTCCCCGCCGCCGCAGGCCGTCAGGGTCATCGCGCCGACCACCGCGAGGGCCGGCAGGACTCTGCGGGTCAGGCGCTTGGTGTGAGTGGTCACTGAACTCTCCTTTGAATTCTCTAACTACTTCAGACCCGAGGTGGCGATACCGCGGACCAGGTACTTCTGGCCGGCCAGGAAGAACCCGAAGATCGGGCCCAGCGCGATGACCGACATGGCGAACATCGGTCCCCAGGAGGAATCCCCGCTGGAGTCCAGGAAGGTCCGCAGCGCGACCGGGACGGTGTGCATGTCCGGGTTGGTGAGGAAGATCAACTGGGACAGGAAGTCGTTCCAGGTCCAGATGAAGGTGAAGATCGCCGTGGTGGCGAGCGCCGGCGTGGAGAGCGGGATGATGATCCGGCTGAAGATCCGCCAGTGCCCCGCCCCGTCGATCAGCGCCGCCTCGTCCAGGTCCCGGGGGAGCGTCCTGATGAACTGCACCATCAGGAAGATGAAGAACGCGTCCGTGGCAAGGAACTTCGGCACGATGAGCGGATAGAACGTGTTGATCCAGCCCAGCTCCGAGAACAGGATGTACTGGGGCACCAGGACCACGTGCAGCGGCAGCATGATCGTGCCGAGCATCACCGCGAACCAGAACTTCTTGAACGGGAACTCCAGCCGGGCGAAGGCGTACGCCGCCAGCGAGCAGGCCAGGAGGTTGCCGACCACCGCGCCCGCGGTGATGATCGCGGAGTTGAACAGGTAGTGGCTGAAGGGGTGCCGCAGCGCGTTCCAGCCGGCGATGAAGTTGTCGAAGGTGATGCTCGTGGGGATGAGGCCCTGCTCGCGGAAGATGACGTCCTCGGGCTTGAGCGACGAGGAGATCATCCACAGCAGCGGGTAGAGCATCACCAGGCCGAAGAGGATCAGCCCGATGTGGGTGAACACCCTCCGTCCGCGGAACCACAGCATCACGCGTGCCATGGCGGTGTCGTTGAGTCCCGCGCGGTCGGCGTCCTTGACCTTGAGCCCGCCGCGGTCGGTGTCGTGGTTACTTGTCACTGTAGAACACCCAATACTTCGACATCAGGAAGTTCACCGCGGTCAGGACGGCGATGATGAGCACGAGGACCCAGGCCATCGCCGAGGCGTAGCCCATCTCGAAGGAGTTGAAGCCCTTCTGGTAGACGTACATCGTGTAGAAGAGCGTGGAGTCGGCCGGGCTGCCGTTGCCGCCGGAGACCACGTACGCCTGGGTGAAGGACTGGAAGGCGCCGATCAGCTGGAGCACCAGGTTGAAGAAGATGATCGGCGTCAGCAGCGGCAGGGTGATGGAGAAGAACTGCCGCATCGTGCCGGCGCCGTCGATGCTGGCCGCCTCGTAGTAGCTCGGCGGGATCTGCCGGAGCCCGGCGAGGAAGATGACCATCGGCGAACCGAAGGTCCACACGTTCAGCACGACCAGGGTGCCGAGCGCGGTGGACGGGTCGCCCACCCAGCTGGTGCCCTCGTAGCCGAAGAGGCCGAGGAACCCGTTGAACAGGCCGTCCGCGCCGAAGACCTTCCGCCACAGGATGGCGATGGCCACGCTGGAACCCAGCAGCGAGGGCAGGTAGTAGACCGAGCGGTAGATCGACAGGCCCCGCACGCCGCGGTCGAGCACCAGCGCCAGCGCCAGCGCGAACGTCAGCTGCAGCGGCACCGACACCAGGACGTAGATCGAGGTGTTCGTCAGCGCCTTGATGAACCGCGGGTCCTCGGTGAACATCACGCGGTAGTTGTCGAAGCCGACCCATCCCCAGTCGCGGATGAGGTGGTAGTCGGTGAACGACAGGTACAGCGACGCCAGCAGCGGAATGGACGTGATGGCGATCAGGCCCACGAACCACGGTGCGAGGAACAGGTGCGCGATCAGTGCCTCTTTGCGGCGGCGCTTCTTGATCTGCGCGGTGTGGTGGCCGGTCACGACGCCCGGCGGGGTGCCCGCGGCCGAGGCCTGGGCTGCCGCCGGGTCCGCCTGGGGCGGCCTCTCCTGGATGTCGGTCATGCGGCCCTCCCGGCCAGTGCGGCGAACCGCGGTAGTTCGGAGTAGAGAGCGAGCTGGTCGGCGGCCTCCGTCACCACGTCGGTGATCCCGGGGATCACCCGGCGACGGGCACCCCCTTCACCCGGCAGGTCCTCGGCCGGCAGCTGCCGGGGGTCGGGCGCGGTGCGCACCGACTCCAGTACCCGCATGAACCCCTCGGTGGAGGCCAGCGGGACCAGCAGGGGGGCCGGTTCGGCCGCGCCGTCTCGCGCGGCGGCCAGGTGGGAGAGGAGGTCGCGGAGCAGCACGGTGCGTCCGTGCGTGGTCTCCTCCGGTTCCGAGCCCGGCCGCGTCAGGCGGACCCGGTCCTCGGTGTACCAGTAGGAGATGCTCCCGCCGTCGCCGTGGACGGTGACGACGGGGGGCTGCTGCTCCGCCGCCGCCAGCGTCGCGGCGACCACCAGCGGCCGGCCCTGGGCCAGCCCGCCGGAGGTGCGGACCCGCACGCACGAGGTGTCGTCGGTCTCGTTGTCGAAGGCCCGGTAGAGCTCGGTCTCGACCGACTTCACCGATCCGCCGTCCAGCGCCAGCACGGTCGCGACCGCGTGGGCCAGCGGGTTGGTGAGGGCGCCGTCGACGACGTCGACGCCGTCCAGGCGCCGGCGGCCGGCCCAGGGCGCACGCTGGTAGTACGCGGTGTCCCGGGACCAGGCGGCGTGGGCGCCGATACCGCGGACGGTACCGATCGCCCCGTCGCGCACCAGGGAGCGGACCCGCTCCGGGGCGCCCGACCCCAGGGACTGGAACCCGACCTGGCAGACCCGGCCCAGCCGGTCGGCGGCCTCGCGCAGCGCGTCGAACTCCGCCAGCGAGACGGCCGGTGGCTTCTCCAGTTGCAGGTGGGCGCCGGCCTCCATGGCGGCCAGCCCCAGGGTGGTGTGGGTGTGCAGCGGGGTGGCGATGACGGCGACGTCCGCGCCGGTCTCGCGCACCAGCGCGCCGAGGTCGGACCCGTGGACCGGGTCCCCGAGGCCCGCCAGCATGTCGGCGGGCACCGGGCGGAGGTCGCAGACCCCCACCAGGGTGGCGACGCCCTCCGCGGTCAGCTCACGGAGCACGGGCAGGTAGTTGCGCCCGTATCCGTGCACGCCCGCGAGGACGATGCGCTGCGGCTCTTGGGTGGTGGTCATGGCGTCGCGGACTCCCACGGTGCGTCGGCGAAGTGCATTCCGTGACCGGCCGCGCCGGTCAGGTGCGCGGACCCGCCCTCGATCCGCATCGGGTACGGCTCGCGCAGCAGTCCCAGTGCCGCGAACGAGGCGTCCTCGATGTCCTCGACCATGGCCGGCAGCGGCAGGGCGCACGCCAGCTGCGCCGACAGGTCCGGCAGCAGGTGCGGGTAGAGGGGGACGGAGAAGGCCCGGGCCAGCTCCGCGATGCGCAGGAAGGGGGTGATGCCCCCGACCCGGGTGATGTTGGGCTGCACCACGTCGCAGGCGCCGGCGACCAGCAGGTCGCGGAAGCCCTGCACGGTGCGCACGTTCTCCCCGATCGCGACCGGCACCCCGGTGTCGCCCCGCAGCCGGACGTGCGCCTGCACGTCGTCGGCCGGCAGCGGCTCCTCGATCCAGTGCAGGTCCAGCGGTTCGAGGGCGGTCAGCGCCCGCTTGGCGCGGGGCAGGTCCCACCGCTGGTTGGCGTCGACCATCAGCAGGGCGTCGGGGCCGATGGTCTCCCGTACCGCCGTCACCCGCTCGACGTCTACCGCGACGTCGGGGCTGCCGACCTTGATCTTGACGGCCTTCAGCCCGCGGTCCGCCCACCGCTGCGCCTGGGCGACCAGCTCCTCGAGCGGGTAGTGCAGGTTGACGCCGCTGCCGTAGACCGGGACGGTCTCGCGGCGGCGGCCGAGGGTGTCGGCGAGGGAGAGACCGGCCGCCCGGGACCGCAGGTCCCACAGCGCGATGTCGACCGCGGAGAGCGCGAGGGTGGTGACGCCGCCGGCGCCCGCCTCGTGGAGGTGCTTCCACGCCGTGTCCCAGACGGTCTCCGGGTGGGCGGGCAGCCCGACCACGGCGTCACGGACGTCGGTGGTGAGCAGCGCCAGCACGGCGGCGGCGCCGATCTGCGGGGTCCAGCCGAAGCCGGTGCCGGTGCGGCCGTCCGAGAGGGAGACCTCGCAGACCACCACGTGGTTGGCGGGCACGTCCGCCCCCCAGGGGCGGCTCAGCGCGGCGCTGCTGATGCCGGCGCGCAGTCCGGTGACGACGGGGAGCTTCCCGGCGTCGGTGGCCGCAGTCGCTTCGGCGGGGGCGGTCATGACGCCTCCGTCACGGCGGCCGGGGCGATCCCGGCGCGGGCCGGGATCGAGGGGGCGGAGGTGGCGGCGGCGCGGGGACCGCGCCGCCGTGACCCTCCCCAGGGCCCTGTGTGGTTCATGTGCTGGGGACCTCGTCGTCGGTGCGGATCGCGTGGTGCTCGGGCAGCTCGGTCCGCCAGCTGCGCTTGGGGCGCCAGCCGATGAGCCGCTCCGCCTTGGCGGTGGAGAAGACCGGGTCGGTCCCGGAGACGGACTCCGCGAATTTCGCGGTGCCCGGGTGGAAGCGCGGGAGCAGGTCCGCGACCGGCTCCCGGGAGAGGGCGTCGGGGGCACCGGCGAAGAAGACCTCGCCGTTGGGGATCTCCGGCATCGCCCGCAGCAGCTGCTCCACCATCTCGGCGCCGTCGCGGGCGTCGAGGTAGTTGAAGAGCGCCTGACCGGAGATCTCCGGCGAGTCCAGCCGCTCGGCGATGGTGTGCCCGGTCTGGGTGCTGGCGCCCGTCCACTCCTCCGGGGCGACCACGAAGCAGGGGCGGACGGCCGCGAAGCGGACCGACCCCGCCGCGGCCAGGGTGAAGGAGCGCATCGCCTGCTCGGCCGCGGCCTTGGAGAGGCTGTAGGCGTTCCACGGGCGCACGGGGTGGTCCTCGTCCAGCGGCAGGTAGTCCGGCGTCCAGCCGCCGGGGGCCCCGTAGCCGATGACGGTCGGGCTGGAGGCGATGATCACGCGCTCCACCCCGAGCTGCACCGCGGCCTCGCAGATGCCGAAGGCCGCCTGGGTGTTGACCCGGTAGGTGAGTCCACCGCTGTGGCTGAAGGGGGCGGCGATGGCGGCGAGGTGCACCACCGCCTGCGGGCGGTGGCGGGCCACGACCTGGAACGCCTCGCCCACGTCGGACACGTCCGCCGACTGGACCGCGGCGCAGGGGCCCGCGTCGCCGGGGCGCAGATCCACCCCGACCACCTCGTGTCCCGCGGCGGCCAGACCGGCCACGACACTGCGGCCGAATCGCCCGGCACTACCGGTGACAAGTACCTTCATCGGAACTGCTTCTCCCCTCGACGGCAAGCGGTTGCGGAACTCTCGCTCGGAAATCGGCCCGCGTCAAGACTTCGTGCAGCTATTGACTGCAACCGATTGCGGTCTAGGGTGTGAGCCGTGACTGACGACGGCGTGAGAGAAGCTTTCGGCGTGGACAGCGGCGGTAACGCGGTCCACTGCCACACGCTCGCTGCCCCGGGTGTCCGGGCCCGCGTGCTGACCTACGGATGTGTGCTCCAGTCCCTGGAAGTACCCGACTTGGGCGGCACGTTCGGCAACGTGGTGATCGGTCTGGACACCATGGAGGACTACCTCACGCGCAGTCGGTACTTCGGTGCCGTCGTGGGCCGCTACGGCAACCGCATAGCCGGCGGGTCCTTCACCCTGGACGGCCGCGAGCACCACCTGCCGCGCAACAACGGCGACGCCAGCCTGCACGGCGGGCCCGGCGGGTTCAGCAACCGCGTCTGGACGGTGGAGTCGGCGGGCCCCGCGGCCCTCACGCTGACCCGGGTCAGCGAGGACGGCGAGGAGGGGTACCCGGGCCGGCTCACGGCACGCGTCACCTACACGCTCAGCGGCGGACCCGAGGGGTCCGAGGTGCGCATCGACTACCACGCCGTCACCGAGGCGCCCACGCACGTCAACCTGACCAACCACAGCTACTTCAACCTCGACGGCGGCCCCGACGTCCTGGACCACGAACTGACCCTGGACGCGGCGCACTTCCTGCCCGTCGACGAGGGGCAGATCCCCACCGGCGAGCTGGCGCCCACCGCCGGCACCCCGTTCGACTTCACCACCCCCCGCGCCGTCGGCGCCCGCATCCGCGACGACCACCCGCAGGTGGCGTCCGCCGGCGGGTACGACCACTGCATGGTCTTCAGCTCACCCGCCGGTGAACTCCGCCCCGTGGGACGGCTCCGCGGCCCGCGGTCCGGCCGCGTCATGGAGGTCCTCACCACCGAGCCCGGCGTGCAGTTCTACTCCGGGAACAAACTCGCGGACCACGTCTGGGGTCCCGGCAGCGGACTCTGCCTGGAGACGCAGCACTTCCCCGACTCGCCCAACCGGCCCGAGTTCCCCCCGACCGTGCTGCGTCCGGGCCAGGAGTACCGTTCCACCACCGTCTACCGCTTCACCGCACAGGCGCCCGCCGACGAGCGGGCCGAGGGCGTCCGGCAGGCCCAGGGAGAGGACACGGAATGGCGGTGACCATCCGCGACGTGGCCAAGGCCGCCGGCGTCCACGTCTCCACCGTGTCGCGCACCTTCTCCTCCCCCCACCTCGTCAACAGCGCCACCCGGGAGCGGGTCCTGGCCGCCGCGCAGCGGCTGGACTACCGCCCGAACCGGGCGGCCAGCGCCCTGACCACCGGGCGCACGCACAACCTCGGGCTGATCGTCGCCGACATCGCCAACCCGTTCTTCCCGCCGCTGATCAAGGCGGCGCAGGCCTACGCCCGGGAGCGGGAGTACCACGTCTTCGTCGCCGACACCGACGAGGACCCGCAGGCCGAGGAGGAGCTGATCCAGACCCTCGCCAAGCAGGTGGACGGCGTCGTCCTCGTCGCACCCCGCCTCAGCAACCTGGCGATCGAACGGCTCGGCATGGACCTGCCGTTCGTGGTGGTCAACCGGCGGGTCAAGGGCCTGTCCGCGGTGCTCATGGACATCGGCCACGGCACCTCCGAGGCGGTGGAGCACCTCGCGGGGCTGGGCCACCGCCGGATCGTGCTGGTGCCCGGCCCCCGCGCCTCCTGGAGCAGCGAGCAGATGAGCCGGGCCGCCGCCTCGGCCGCCGAGCGCCTCGGCGTCGAACTCGTCGTCACCGGGCCCAACACCCCCACCGAGCAGGGCGGCGTCGCCGCTGCGGCCGAGGTCCTCGACAGCGGCGCCACCGCCGCCATCGCCTACAACGACCTCGTCGCCATCGGCGTCATCGAGGGGCTGGACCGACGGGGCGTCGACGTCCCCGGCCAGGTCTCCGTCGTCGGGGTCGACGACACCGTGACCGGGCGCCTCAACCGCCCCAAGCTCACCACCATCGCCATGCCCACACCCGCGGCGGGACGCACCGCCGTGGACCTGCTGCTCCAGGCCGTCGCCGGCGGACGCACCGCCGCGCAGGCCACCCTGGAGACCAGTCTCACCGTCCGGGACTCCACCGGACCCGCCCCGAGCTGACCGGCGGACGCCGCCCGGGCCGACACCCCGGCGGCGTCCGCCGCCCGGCACCACGGCAGCACCCCGGCGGGCTCGGGACGCCGACCGCCACAACACGAGGAGAGCACCCATGACAGAGCCGGTGTGGAGCGTCGACCCCAGGAGCGGGGAGCGCCACGGACAGGCCGCCACCGAGGCGGACGCCGCCGCGGTCGACAAGGCGGTGCGCGCCGCGCACGAGACCCGCGCCGCGCTGGCCGACCGCGCCACCCGCGTCGCCCTGCTGCGCGCCGTGGTCCGGGAACTCAACGCGGACTCCGCCGAGATCATTCGGCTCGCCGACCGGGAGACCGCCCTCGGCGAGCCCCGGCTGACCGGTGAACTCGCTCGGGCGGCAGGCCAGTTCGAGGCCTTCGCCCAGGAGGTCGAGGACGGCGGCTACCTCGGCGTCGCCATCGACCACGCGGACCCCTCGCTGACCCCGCCCCGCCCCGACCTGCGCCGCTACCGCGTGCCGCTGGGCGTCGTGGCCGTCTACGCCGCCTCCAACTTCCCCCTCGCCTTCTCGGTCCCCGGCGGCGACACCGCCAGCGCCCTCGCCGCCGGCTGCCCGGTCGTGGTCAAGGCCCACCCCGCGCACCCGGCCACCTCCGAGCGCTGCGCCGCCGCGATCCGCCGCGCCGCCGCCTCCGTCGGGCTGCCCGAGGACGTCCTCGGCACCGTCCACGGCTTCGACGCCGGCGTCGCCCTCATCGACCACCCGCTGGTCTCGGCGGCCGGCTTCACCGGCTCCGTCCGCGGCGGCCGTGCCCTCTTCGACCGCGCCTGCGCCCGCCCGGTGCCCGTGCCCTTCCACGGCGAGCTCGGCAGCCTCAACCCGGTGGTCGTCACCGAGGCCGCCGCGGGGGAGCGCCCCGAGGAGATCGCCGCCGGCCTCGCCGGCTCCGTGACCCTGGGCACCGGCCAGTTCTGCGTCAAGCCCGGCCTGGTCTTCGTGCCCGAGGGCGAGGCGGGGGACCGCCTCGTCACCTCGCTCACCTCCGCCCTCGGCGAGGCGGCCGGCGGGGTCCTCCTCGACGAGCGCATCCGCGACGGCTTCATCGCCGGGGTCAGCGAGCGGGCCGAACTGCCCGACGTCACCGTGCCGGTCACCGCCGGCGCGGGCGAGGGCCGCACGGTCGTGCCCGGCTTCGTCTCCGTCCCCGCCGGCCACCTCGTACGCCCCTCGCACGAGACGCTGCTGGAGGAGTGCTTCGGCCCGCTGACCGTCGTCGCCCGCTACCGCGACACCGAGGACATCGCCGCCGTCCTCGCCGCCCTCTCCGGCAGCCTCACCGCCACCGTGCACATCGGCGCGGACGAGGCGGCCGAGGAGGCCGGGCACGCCGCGCAGTTGCTGGCCGCGCTGACCCCGCTCGCCGGCCGGCTGCTCGTCAACGGCTGGCCCACCGGCGTGGCGGTCGCCACCGCCCAGCACCACGGCGGCCCCTACCCCGCCACCACCACCCCGTTCACCTCGGTCGGCGCCTCCGCCATCGACCGCTGGCTGCGCCCGGTGGTTTACCAGGGCACCCCGGCCGCGCTGCTCCCCGCGGAGCTGCGCGAGGAGAACCCGCTCGGCCTGCCCCGCCGCGTCGACGGGGTCCGCGAGAGCTGATCGCGCCGGTCGCGGAGGCGGAGCGCCGCCGCAACCACCGCCCGCACCGCCTGCCCGTGCCCCGGCTGCCGCCACCCGGCCGCCGGGGCACGGGCGCGTCCCGCCCCGGCGGCCGGGGAACCCGACCTCGGCCGGGGGCGACGACGGCCCAACCACGGCCGGACGGGGCCGCGTGCCGGTAGCGTGACCCGTCCGTGGACGGTTCCGCTCCGAACCACCGACGACGGGCCGAACGCACCGAGTACCCGCACCGCCCCGCCGCTGCCGCGGCGGTGGCGTGCCGTCCGACCGGACGGCACCACCACCACCGAAGGAGAACCCCCGTGGCCTCACCCCGCATCGGTGAACCAGCGCCCGACTTCACCCTCCCCGGCGGAGTCCTCGCCGACGGCTCCTTCGACCGCGCCGACCACACGCTCTCGTCGCACCGCGGCGCCCCCGTCGTGCTGGCGTTCTATCCGGGCGACAACACCGCCGTGTGCACCAAGCAGCTGTGCTCCTACTCCGGCGGGCTCGACCGGTTCACCGAGCTGGGCGCCGCGGTGTGGGGCATCAGCCCGCAGGACCTGGACAGCCACGAGGGGTTCGCCCGCGGGAACGACCTGCGGATGCCGCTGCTCGCCGACACCGACCGCGAGGTCGCCCGCGCCTACGGGGTGGCCGTGCCGGGGCTCGGGCTGCGCCGCTCGGTCTTCCTCGTCGGTCCCGACGGGGTGCTGCGGTGGAAGCACGTCGCCCTGCTCGGGGCCACCTTCCAGCCCGTGGACACCCTCGCCCGTGAACTGGCCGCACTCGACGCGGTCTGACCGGCCGTGTGCCGCGGCGGCCGCCGCCCGAACCGGGCGACGGCCGCCGCAGCACGTCGTCAGCCGTGCCAGGACCGCCACAGCGCCGCGTACGTCCCGTCGGCGGCGACCAGTTCGTCGTGGCTGCCGAACTCGCTGATCCGCCCGTCCTCGACGACCGCGATCACGTCCGCGTCGTGCGCCGTGTGCAGCCGGTGCGCGATCGCGATGACCGTGCGGCCCTCCAGCACCCGGGCCAGCGAGCGCTCCATGTCGCGGGCGGCGCGCGGGTCGAGCAGTGAGGTCGCCTCGTCCAGCACGAGGGTGTGCGGGTCGGCCAGCACCAGCCGCGCCAGCGCGATCTGCTGCGCGTGGGCGGGGGCGACCGCCAGCGCACCGGAACCGACCTCGCTGTCGAGGCCTTCCGGTAGCGACGCGGCCCAGCCGTCGGCGTCCACCGCCCGCAGTGCCGCCCAGATCTCCTCGTCGTCGGCGTCCGGCCGGGCCAGCCGCAGGTTGTCCCGGAGCGGACCGACGAAGACGTGGTGCTCCTGGTTGACGAGCGCGACGTGCTCGCGCACCCGCTCCGCGGGCATCCGCGCCAGGTGCGCCCCGCCCAGCGTCACCGCACCGGTCCGCGGCCCGTAGACACCGGCCAGCAGCCGCCCCAGCGTCGACTTGCCCGCGCCGGACGGCCCGACCAGCGCCACCCTGGTCCCCGGCGGCACCCGCAGCGACACCTCGTGCAGCACGTCGGTGCCCTCCTGGTACGCGAACCGGACCCGGTCGGCGTGCGTCTCGCGCCCGGCCGGGCGCTCGGTGTCGTCGGCGGGCGGGTCCTCGATCTCCTGCACGCCCACCAGCCGGGCCAGCGAGACCCGCGCCACCTGCAACTCGTCGAACCAGCGCAGGATCATGCCGACCGGCTCGACGGCCATCTGCGCCAGCACCGCGCCGGTGGTCAGCTCGCCCACCGTCAGCCAGCCCTGGAGGGCGAAGGCGCCGCCGATCAGCAGCACCCCCGCCAGCACCATCGAGTGGTAGATGTTGACCGTCGGGATCAGCACGGTCCGCAGCCACAGCGTGTACCGCTCCCACCGGGTCCACTGGCGGACCCGGAGGTCGGACAGCTCGACGCGGCGCTCGGTGAGCCGGTGCGCCTCGATGGTGCGGCCGGCGTCCACGGTCTCCGCGAGCGCCGCCGCCACCGCCGCGTACCCGGCCGCCTCGGAGCGGTACCCGGCCCCGGCACGGCGGTAGTACCAGCGGCAGACCACCAGCAGCACCGGCAGCGCCAGCAGGATGCCGATGCCGAGCGCCGGCGCGGTCAGTACGATGCCGCCCAGCAGCAGTGCGGCCCAGACCACCGCGATGGCGAGCTGCGGCACCGCCTCGCGCATCGCCTGCGCCAGCCGGTCGATGTCGGTGTTGATGCGGGCCAGCAGGTCACCGGTCCCGGCGCGCTCCAGCACGCCCGGGGGCAGCCCGACGGAGCGGACCAGGAAGTCCTCGCGCAGGTCGGCCAGCATCCGCTCGCCGAGGATCGCGCCGCGCAGCCGCACCAGCCGGGTGAAGAACGCCTGCACGGCGAGCGCGGCGAGGAAGACCGAGACCACCCACGTCAGCGGGAGGTCGGTCGCCCCCTCGGACAGGTCCTGCACCACCCCTCCCAGCAGGTAGGGGCCGACCATGGAGGCCAGCACCGCGGCGGTGTTGACGACGATCAGCACCAGGAAGGCGGTGTGGTGGCGGCGGACCAGCTCGCCGACGTACCGGCGCACGGTGGCGCCGCCGGCCACCGGGAGGGTGGTCGCGTGCTCACCGGCGGCCGGGTCGAACTCCGGCGGTGCCACGCCGATGCGCGGGCTCATACGGACTCCTCGGCGGGTGAGGGCGCGGGGTCGGTGCCCCGGGTGGTCGTGGTGCCGGCTGCCGGCGGCGACGCGGCCGGGACGTCCGGCTCCCGGGTCACCACCGCGCGGTACTCCGGGTCGGTGGCGACCAGGGAGCGGTGGGAGCCGGCGGGCCGGGCCGCGCCGTCGTGGACGAAGACCACGGCGTCGGCGAGGTCGAGCAGCAGCGGGCTGGAGGTCATCACCACGGTGGTGCGGCCGGCGCGCAGCTCGCGCACTCCGCGGGCGATGCGCGCCTCGGTGTGTGAGTCGACCGCGGAGGTCGGCTCGTCCAGCACGAGGACCTCCGGGTCGGTGACCAGCGAGCGTGCCAGGGCCAGCCGTTGGCGCTGGCCGCCGGAGAGCGACCGGCCCCGCTCGGTGACCCGCGCGTCCAGCACGTCGCCGCCCTCGGGGGCGGAGCGTGCCACAGCGGCCAGTACGTCGGCGCACTGCGCCGCCTCCAGCGCCCGGTCCACCGTGACCCGGCCCGACGACGGCACGTCGAGCAGCTCGCGCAGCGTCCCCGAGAGCAGCACCGGGTCCTTGTCCTGCACCAGGACCGCGGTGCGCGCGGCGCGCAGCGGCATGTCGTCCAGCGGCCGCCCGTCGAGTTCGGCGGAGGGCACGGGGTCGGCCCCCTCGTCCGGCGGGGCGTGGCCGCCGAGGCGGGTGGCGAGCCGCTCGGCGGTGACCGGGTCCCCGCAGACCACCGCGGTCAGCGCGCCGCCGTCGGCCCGCAGCCCCGTCGCCGGGTCGTGCAGCGCGGGTGGGCCGTCGCCCTGCCGCGGGGCGGGGACGGCGTCGCCGTCCTCACGGCGCAGCGAGAGCACCCGTACCGCCCGCCGCGCGGAGGGGCGCGAGAACACGAAGGCCATCGCCGCCTCCTGGAAGATCCGCAGCGGGAACAGCAGGAACATCGCAGCCCCGTAGACCGTCACCAGCTGACCGGGGGTGATGTCCCCGGCCAGCGCGAGCCGCGCGCCCTGCCAGGTGACGGCGATGAGCAGCAGCCCCCGCATCACCACCTGCACGGCGTCGATCAGCGCCCACATACGGGCGCTGTGCACCGAGGCGCCCCGGACCTCCTGCGAGGCGCGGCGGTACCGGCTCAGGAACAGCTCCTCGCCGCCGATGCCGCGCAGCACCCGCAGCCCCGCCACGGTGTCGGAGGCCAGCTCCGTCGCACGGCCCGACTTCGCCCGCTCCGCGTCCGCCCGCCGGGTCGCGGCCGGCAGCAGCGGCAGCATGGGGAGCACCACGGCCAGGATGCCGAGCAGGACGACGACTCCGAGCTCCGGCTGGTAGACCAGCAGGCCCGTGCAGACCCCGACGACCACCAGCACGGCACCGGCGAACCGGGAGAACGACTCCACGAACCAGCCGATCTTCTCCACGTCGCCGGTGGACACCTTGACCACCTCGCCGGCGGCCACCCGCCGGGTCAGCATGCCGCCGAGCTCGGCGGTGCGCCGCGCGAGCAGCTGCTGCACGCGTGCCGCGGCGGTGATCCAGTTGGTCACCGCCGCCCGGTGCAGCGCGCCGTCGGCACCGGCGATGAGCAGCGCCACCGCCAGCAGCGCCGCCCCGACCAGCGCGAGGTCCCGCCCCGACTCGTCGATGACGGCCTGGACGGCCGCGCCGGCGGCCACCGGCAGCAGGGCGACGCCGGTCATGTGGAGGGCGCCGTACAGCACCGCTCGCAGCTGGCCGCCGAGCTGGCGGCGGAAGAGCCACACCAGGAACCGGAAGCCCGACCTGACGTCGGGTTCTCCCGGGTCGGCGTGGGGGAGGTCGCGAATCTGCATGGCGTCCCTGGGGTTCGGGGCCGCGGCCCACCGTCACAACCTGTACAGCCTGATCGGTGCGGGGCGCCAGTTCAACGGGTTTAGGGAGGGGAACCGGGGGCGGGGGCGTTCGGCGTGGTCGGGCGGGCGCCCGGTACCGGCGCACCGGTGCGTCCGCCCGGCGTAACGTCCGTGTGTCTGCGCCCGGCGCTGCGTGCGGTGCGGCAGGGTGCCGGAGCATGGCGGAGCGGGACGGCAGGGCGGCGCGGCACGAGGAGGACGACCTGCTGGAGGGGTTCAGCCGGACCGGCAGGCGGGCGGTCGCCCTGCGGGGGTTCTTCGCGGTGACGGTCTCCGCCGCGCTGGTGGGGTGGGACCTGGCCTTCACCTGGGGCGCCTACGGGACCGTGTTCTACAACCGGACGACGCAGCTGCTGGTGCTCTCGCTGGTGGTGCTGCTCGGGCGCTGGGCGCTCCGGCAGCAGGTGCGCGAACACGGCTGGGTCACGTTCCTGTTCGCGCTTCCGGCGCTCTGGGTGGTCTTCCGGCTTCTCGCTCCGGTGATTGCCCCCGGTCGGGCGTTCGAGGTGGTCGACGGGGTGCTGACCGGGGCGATGGTGCTGTCGCTGCCCCTGGTGCTGTGGGTGGTGGCCCGGCTGCTCGCGCCCGGGTACTTCGCGCTGCCGCAGCGGCGGATGAGGGTCGCCTCGGTCGTGATCGTCGCGGTGGTGTCGGCCGTCGGCCTGGTGGTGGGGGCTTGGAACGACCACTTCTTCACCTGTGCCGACTTCCGGGTGGCGGGCGACTACCCGCCACCGGGGTGCGCGGCGTCGATTCCGTAGCCCCGGTTGCGGGCGTCCGGAGCCGGGGCCCCGCACCCGCTCTCAGCTCGGCTCCGGCTCCGCCCCGGGCGCGGCGGGGCCCGCCGGGCGGGTCGCGCGTTCCAGCGCGATCAGCGCCGAGTGGTAGGGGCGGCCGGTCGCCTGCTCCATGCCGATCTCGCACATGCGGTTGGCCGACAGGTGCGCGTCGAAGGGGCGGGCGGTGACCTCGGCCGCCTCCCGCGCGGTGGCGGAGGCGGTGAGCTCCTCGTGGAGCATGCCCCGGTCGCCGGCGAATCCGCAGCAGGTGGCGTCGAGCGGGACGACCGCCTCCCCGGCGCACGCCTCGGCGACCCGCCGCAGCGCCTCCTCGTCGCCGAGGTGCTGCATCGAGCAGGTGGGGTGCACCACCGCCGACGCCACGGGGTGGTTGACGGCCAGTCGCGGCAGGAGCTGGTCGACGGCCCACTGGAGCGAGTCGAGGACGGTCAGGCGCGCGTGGCGTTCCCGGTTGGCCTCCGTCAGGTAGGGGACCACCTCCTCGGCCAGACCGAGGGTGCAGGAGGAGGCGTCGACGACCAGCGGCAGCCGGCCGTGGTCGGTCCACCGCCAGGCGGCCTCGACGACCCGGTTGGCCATGAGGGTGTTGCCGCCCTCGTACCCCTTGGAGTGCCAGATGGTGGCGCAGCAGGTCCCGGCGACGTCCTCGGGCACCCAGACCGGCCGGTCGGCGCGCAGCGCCAGGGCGACCACGGCGCGGGGGAGTGGCAGTGAGCCGGTGAGGCCCTCGGGTTCGCCGAAGATCCGGTTGACGCAGGCGGGGTAGTAGACCGCGGTGGCCCCCTCGCGCGGGGTGCGCGGCAGGGGGCCGGCCGCCGGGGGCATCCCGGGCAGCCACTGCGGCACCAGTTCGTGGCTGACGGCGCGGCGGGCGAGGGCCGTGGCCTTGCCGGACACGGTGTCGCCCGCGGTCGCGGCCGCCGTGACCGCGAGGCGCGCGGCGCGTTCCAGTACGGCGAACCGGCGCGCGGCGGCGGTGGCTGCGCGCTCCTGCCGGTCGCTGTGCCGCCGTGAGCGGAACTCCTTCATCATGGCGCCGGTGTCGATGCCGACCGGGCAGGCGACGCGGCAGCTGGAGTCGCCGGCGCAGGTGTCGACGGCGGCGTACCCGTAGTCCGCGAGCAGGTTCTCCCCGACCTCGGAGCCGGCGGGCTGCCGCATCATCTCCCGCCGGAGCACGATCCGCTGGCGCGGTGTGGTGGTCAGGTCCCGGCTGGGGCAGACGGGTTCGCAGAAGCCGCACTCGATGCAGGGGTCGGCCTCGGCCTCCACCGCGGGGATGGACTTCAACCCCCGGAGGTGGGCGCGGGGGTCGCGGTCGAGCACGACCCGGGGCGCCAGGACGCCGGTCGGGTCGATCAGGCGCTTGATGCGCCACATGAGCGCGGTGGCCCGCTCGCCCCACTCCAGTTCGAGGAAGGGCGCGATGTTTCGGCCGGTGGCGTGCTCGGCCTTGAGGGAGCCGTCGAACCGCTCGACGGTCAGCCCGCAGAACTCGGCCATGAACGCCGCGTAGCGGTCGACGTCCGCGGGGTCGGCGGCGTCGAAGGCGAGCAGGAAGTGCAGGTTGCCGTGGGCCGCGTGTCCGGCGACAGCGGCGTCGAAGCCGTGGCGCGCCTGCAACTCCAGCAGGGCCTCGCACGCCTCGGAGAGCCGCTCGGGCGGTACCGCGAAGTCCTCGGTGATCAGGGTGGTCCCGGGTGGGCGGGCGCCTCCCACCGCGGTGACGAAGGCCTTGCGCGCCTTCCAGTAGCCGGCGATCACCGCCGGGTCGGCGGTGAAGGCGTTGGTGACCGAGGCGACCGGCGCGACCAGTTCCAGGTCGCCGAGCAGCTGCTCGGCGGTGATGCGGGCTGCTTCGGCGGCGGCCTCGTCCGGGGCGCGGAACTCCACCAGCAGCGCGGTGGTGCCGGTGGGGAGCTCCGCCCAGTCGGCGGGGACGCCGTCGACGGCCACCGAGGCGCGCAGCGTGTTGCCGTCCATCAGTTCCACCGCCGGGGCGCCGGCGGCGGTGAAGTGCGGCACGGCGGCGGCCGCCGCGGCGAGGGACGGGAAGAACAGCAGGCCGGCGAGGACGTGCCGATGCAGGGGCAGGGTGTCCATGACGATCTCGGCGAGGAAGCCGAGGGTGCCCTGGGACCCGACCATCAGGCCGCGCAGGATTGCGGCGGGGGAGTCGGAGTCGAGGAACGCGTCGAGGCGGTAGCCGTTGGTGTTCTTCAGCTGGTGCTTGGCCCGGATGCGGTCGGTGAGCGCGGCGTCGGCGAGGATCTCCTGCCGCAGCGCCAGCAGGCCCGCCGCGAGGTCGGGTTCCGCCGCGGCCAGCGCGGTGTCGGCGTCGGGGGCGGCGGTGTCGACGACCGTGCCGGAGGGCAGCACGATCGTCATCGAGGTGGCGGTGCGGTAGCTGTTGCGGGTCGTCCCGGCGGTCATGCCGGAGGCGTTGTTGGCGACCACGCCGCCGAGGGTCGCGGCGATGGCGCTGGCGGGGTCCGGTCCCAGGACGCGGCCGTGGCGGGCGAGGGCGGCGTTGGCCCGCTGCACGGTGGTGCCGGGCAGGACGCGCAGGCGGGTGCCGTCGGCGGACGGGGTCGCCCCCGCCCAGTGGCGCCGTACGTCGACGAGGATGTCCTCGCCCTGGGCCTGGCCGTTGAGGGAGGTGCCGCCTGCCCGGAAGACGACGTCGCGCCCGTGGCGCCGGGCGTACCCGAGGACGGCGGCGACGTCGGCGGTATGGCGCGCGATCACGACGACGCGGGGCACGAACCGGTAGGGGCTGGCGTCCGAGGCGTAGCTGACGAGGTCGGTGACGCGCCAGAGGACCTGTTCGGCGCCGAGCAGGTCGGTCAGGTCGCGGCGCAGCGGCTGCGGGGTGCCCTCCGCCAGCTCCGGCGGCACCCGGTCGGCGGCGGGGGTGCCGGCGGCGGGCCGCAGGGCGGCGGGGTCCGGGTCCAGCAGCGGCATGGTGGGTCTCCCTCCGACCGGGGGCGTCGGGCGTTCCCGCCGGTCGGAGGCCAGCATAGGTGGGCGGCCGCGGCCGACGGCGGTGGGTCGGCCGGCCGGCGGACCCGCCTCGCCCCCGTCCCGCCGCGTGGCGGAACGGGGGCGAGGGGTGCGCGTGCCGGGGTCAGAACTGCACGTCGGAGCAGGCGTAGAAGGCGTTGGCGGTGTCCGCGACGTCCCAGACCGCGAGGATCAGGTGGCGTCCGCTCTTCTGCGGGAGCGTTCCGGTGTGGCTCTCGGACCAGTTGGGCTGCCGGCCGTCCATGGGGACCGTCAGGAACGGCTGGGGCTCCAGGTCGGCCCGGGTCAGCGGGGTGTTGGGGTTCCAGCCGTCCTTGGTGACGAAGTAGCGGAAGTCGGTGGTGCTGTGGGCCGCGGTGATGGTCCAGTCGAAGGTGAACCCGGCTCCGGGGGAGAGCGAGGTCGTGGGCCAGGAGCCGTTGCGGGGCTGGTCCAGCTGGGAGAACTGGCCGTTGCCGCCGGAGCAGATGGCGCCGTCGGCGGGGCCTGCCTGCGGGAAGCCCTTGGGGCCCTCGACGCTCTGCGGCTCCCAGACGATGTTGCCGCAGTCCGGCGCGGCGCCCTGCGCGCAGTGGGCCTGACGGCTGGTGGGGGAGGTGGTGTAGCCGTGGGAGTTGGCGGCGCCGGCGGCAGCCAGCACGGTGGCGGCGGCCAGGCCGAGGCCGGTGACGGCAGCGGTGAGCTTGGTGCGCATGACTCGCTCCAGGTGTGTGGGGGGTGAGCTCGTGTTCGCGCGCAAACGGAGAAGGTCTAGACCAAGTTCGAGGCTACTGGGGCCGTTTCAACATGTCCATACCAATGCACACACCACGCGTTCCCGGTACGCGGCCGGCCTCCGCGGCGGGCGCCGCGCACCGGGAACACGGCGGCGTCAGCGGCCCAGCACCGCCATGGCGGCGTTGTGGCCGGGGATGCCGCTCACCCCGCCGCCCCGGACCGCCCCCGCGCCGCAGAGCAGGACGGTCTCGTGGCCGGTCGCCACCCCCCACCGCCGCGCGGCCGCCGAGCCGGGACCGTCCTCCCGGGAGTCGTCGGCGACGAACGGGAAGGTCAGGTCCCGGTGGAAGATGTTGCCGCCGGGGAGCCGCAGCTCCCGCTCCAGGTCCACCGGCGTCTTCGCCTCCACGCACGGCCGGCCGTCCGCGTCCCGCGCGAGGCAGTCCGCCAGCGGCTCGCCGAGGTGCCGGTCCAGCTCCGCCAGCGTCGACGCCAGCAACCGCTCACGCGTCGCGGCGTTGTCGGACCGGAACAGGGAGGCCGGGGTGTGCAGCCCGAAGAGCGTCAGGGTGTGCCAGCCGGCCGCGCCCGGCTCCCCGCCGAGGATGGAGGGATCGGTCAGCGAGTGGCAGTAGATCTCCGACGGCGGCGCCTGCGGCAGCTCCCCGGCGGCGGCCTCGCGGTACGCCCGGCCCAGCGCCCGGTACCCCTCACCGACGTGGAAGGTCCCGGCGAACGCGTCCGCCGGGTCGACCGAGGCGTCGGCGAGCCGCGGCAGCCGTCGCAGCACCATGTTGACCTTGAACTGCGCGCCGTCCTCCGTCGGCGCGGGCTCCTCGCCCAGCAGGAGCGACAGCTCGCGGGGCGAGGCGTTGACCAGCACGGTCTCGGCGTCCACCGTCCGCTCGACGTCGCCGTGGCGGTAGGTCACCTCCGTCCGGCGGCCGTCCGTCGCCAGACCGGTCACCTCGTGCCCGGTCCGCAGCTCCGCCCCCGCCGACCGCGCCGCGTCGGCCAGCGCGTCCGTGACGGCGCCCATCCCGCCGACCGGCACGTCCCAGTCGCCGGTGCCGCCGCCCACCACGTGGTACAGGAAGCAGGCGTTCTGCCGCAGCGAGGCGTCGTGCGCGTCGGCGAACGTGCCGATCAGCCCGTCGGTGAGGACGACGCCCCGCACCAGGTCGTCCGCGAACCGCTCCTCGACGGCTTCACCCAGCGGGCGCTCGAACAGGGCCTGCCACGCGGCCGGGTCCCCGACCCGCTCCCGCAGCGCCGCCCGGTCCGGCAGCGGCTCGGTCAGTGTGGGGAAGACGCGCTCCGCGACCCGTCCCGTCATGGCGTAGAACCGCTGCCAGGCGGCGAACTCGCGATCGGAGCCGGTCAGCCGCTCGAACGACTCCCGGGTGGCCGACTCGTCCGCGCCCACCAGCAGCCCGGTGGGTCGGCCGTCGCGCACCGCCGGGGTGTAGGAGGAGACGCTCCGCCGCCGCAGCTCCAGCCGCAGGCCCAGCTCCCGCACGATCCGCTTCGGCAGCAGGCTGACGAGGTAGGAGTAGCGGGAGAGCCGGGCGTCCACGCCGGCGAACGGTCGGGTGGAGACGGCGGCGCCGCCCGTTCGCTCCAGACGTTCCAGCAGCAGGACCCGGCGGCCGGCGCCCGCGAGATAGGCGGCGGCGACCAGTCCGTTGTGGCCGCCGCCGACGATGACGGCGTCGTAGTGGGTGTGATCGACCATGGACGACTGGTAGCACGGCGGCGCCGCCCCCGGCCAGCCGCGCCGCACGCCTGGCACCGTCCGCGGTCCGGACGCCCGGGAGCGCAGGCCCCGCGCGCCGAGCGCACGCCGCGACCGGACCGCGCGGCGACGCACTGCGGTCGCGAGCGGGCCGAAGAGAAGAAACCGGGACAGGCTCCGTAAGCAGGTGAACAGTTCCGTCGTACCGGTCCGACGCGGGCGCCGTCGCCGTAGTCTGGACTGTTCCCCGACCTCGCAAACCGTCCCTAAGGATCCCATTGCACCACCACATGCCGGCCGGGCCGCCGGAGGAACCCGACGGTGCGGCCGACCGGAGGCCCCACGAACTGCGGCGCATCATCACCCTCTTCCGCCCCTACCGGGGGCGGCTCGCCGTGGTCGGGGCGCTGGTCGCGGCCTCCTCCGTCGTGGCCGTGGCCACCCCGTTCCTGCTCCGCGAGATCATCGACACCGCGCTCCCCCAGGGGCGCACCGGCCTGCTCGGCCTGCTCGCCCTCGGCATGATCGTCGCCGCGGTGCTGAGCAGCGTCTTCAGCGTCCTGCAGACGCTGATCTCGACTCGCGTCGGCCAGCGGGTCATGCACGACCTCCGCACCCGGGTCTACGCCCGACTCCAGGAGATGCCGCTCGCCTTCTTCACCCGGACCCGCACCGGCGAGGTCCAGTCACGCATCGCCAACGACATCGGCGGCATGCAGGCCACCGTCACCTCCACCGCCACCTCGTTGGTCTCCAACGTCACGGCCGTCGTCGCCACCGTGGTCGCGATGCTCGCCCTCGACTGGCGACTCACCCTCGTCTCGCTCGCCCTGCTCCCCGCCTTCGCCGCCATCGCCCGGCGGGTGGGCCGCGAGCGCCGCCGCATCACCACCCAGCGGCAGAAGCAGATGGCGGAGATGGCCGCCCACGTCACCGAGTCGCTGTCCGTCAGCGGCATCCTGCTCGGTCGCACCATGGGACGGTCGGACTCGCTGACCGACGCCTTCTCGCGCGAGTCCGCCGGCCTGGTCGACCTGGAGGTCCGCGCCTCGATGGCCGGGCGCTGGCGGCTCGCCACCATCGGCATGATCATGGCCGCCATCCCCGCCCTGCTCTACTGGTCCGCCGGCCTGATGTTCCAGTTCGGCGGGGCCGCGCCCTCCATCGGCACCCTGGTCGCCTTCGTCACCCTCCAGCAGGGGTTGCTCCGCCCCACCGTCGCCCTGCTCTCCACGGGCGTCGACGTCCAGGCGTCGCTCGCGCTCTTCCAGCGCATCTTCGAGTACCTCGACCTCACTCCCGACATCACCGAACGCCCCGACCCGGTGCGGCTGCGGCGGGCCCGCGGCGAGGTCGGGCTGGAGGAGGTCACCTTCTCCTACGACCCCGGCGGGGCACCGCCCGTCCTCACCGCGGTCGACATCGCCGTACCGGCAGGCGGGAGCCTGGCCGTCGTCGGCGCCACCGGTTCGGGGAAGAGCACCCTCGGGTACCTGGTGCCCCGGCTCTACGACGTGACCAGCGGTCGGGTCACCCTCGACGGGGTGGACGTGCGAGAGCTCGACTTCGACTCCCTGGCGCGCGCGGTCGGCGTGGTCTCCCAGGAGACCTACCTCTTCCACGCCTCCGTCGCCGACAACCTGCGCTTCGCCCGCCCGGACGCCACCGACGCAGACCTGGAACGGGCCTGCCGCGCCGCCCACATCCACGACCACATCGCCGGGCTGCCCCAGGGGTACGACACCCTCGTCGGCGAGCGCGGCTACCGCTTCTCCGGAGGGGAGAAGCAGCGGTTGGCGCTGGCCCGCACCGTCCTGCGCGACCCGCCGGTGCTGATCCTGGACGAGGCGACCAGCGCGCTGGACACCCGCACCGAGCGCGCGGTGCAGGCGTCGATCGACGCGCTCGCCGCCGGGCGGACCACCATCACCATCGCCCACCGGCTCTCCACCATCCGCGACTCCGACCAGATCGTCGTCCTCAGCGGCGGGCACGTCGTCGAACGCGGCACGCACGAGGAACTGCTGGCACGCGACGGCCACTACGCGGAACTGCTCCGCCGTGACGCGGGGCGCCGCGAGTCCGCCGACGCGGTCTCCTAGACCGGGCGAGGGGCGCCCGGTGGCCCGGCGGGGCCGCTCCCCGGAGCGGCCCGCCCCCGGTCACACCAGCCGGCCGGCGGCCTTGAGGTCGTCGAAGACCGCGCGGTCCACCGGCGCGGTGAGGTCGCGGTCGGCGTACTCCAACCACCGCACCTCCTCGATCTCCGCGGAGGCCACCGGGACGCCCCGGTGCTCCGCGGTGTAGCAGGCCATCCGCACCAGCACGTCGGCGCCGTGCCCGTCGGCCTCGGCCTCGTAGGTGCCGAAGTGCTCCACCGTGCCCGGCAGCAGGTCGACCGCCACCTCCTCGCGCACCTCCCGGAAGAGCGTGTCGGTGTCGCTCTCGCCCGGCCGCCGCTTCCCGCCCGGGATGTAGAACAGCTCGCGCCCCCTGGTCCGGGTGCCCAGCACCCGGCCGTCGGCCAGGCACACCCACGCCACCGTGTCGATCATCCGCATGCCGTCGCGACCCTTCCGCCCACGTCCGTCGTACCCGGTGATTCTTCCACCCCCGCGGCGCCCGCCCCGCCGCCGCGCTCCTGCCCCGCTCCGCTCCGGCAACGGGGCGCGAGCGGGGTTTGCCGGATCGGCAAGCGGAGTTGCCCCTGGTGGGGCGTGGGTCCACCATCGGGCATCCCAGCAGGGGACCGGACCGCGAGAGAGCCGAGAAGGACCATGAGCACCGAGACAGCACCCCCCACCGCCGCCCGTCACCACGAGGTGGTCGTCGTCGGCGGGGGCGCCGCCGGCCTGAGCGGCGCCCTCACCCTGGCACGCGCCCGACGCGACGTCCTCGTCGTCGACTCCGGCGCCCCGCGCAACGCGCCTGCCGCCGCCGTCCACGGCTACCTCGGACGGGAGGGCACGCCCCCCGCCGACCTGCTGGCGGCCGGCCGTGCCGAGGTCGTCGCCCACGGCGGCCACCACCGCACCGGGGAGGTACGGTCGGCGACCCGGCTCGCCGACGACCGCTTCCACCTCGACCTGACCGACGGGACGGCGGTCACCGCCGACCGCCTGCTGGTCGCCACCGGGCTGGTCGACGAACTCCCCGACGTCCCCGGGCTGGCGGCCCGATGGGGACACGACGTCCTGGCCTGCCCCTACTGCCACGGCTGGGAGGTCCGGGACCGCCCCGTCGGCGTGCTCAGCAGCGGCCCGCTCTCCGTCCACCAGGCGCTGTTGTGGCGGCAGTGGACCGCCGACCTGCTCTTCCTCAGCGGCGCCGAACCGCTCGCGCCGGAGGCCGCCGAGGAGCTCACCGCGCGCGGCATCGAGATCGTCCCCGGCGAGGTGACCGAGGTGACGGCGGAGGACGGGCGCCTCACCGGCGTCCGGGTCGCCGGTCAGCACGTCGCCCGTGAGGTACTGGTCGCCGGCCCCCGCATGACCGCCCGGTCCGGCGTCCTCACCGACCTCGGCGCCGAACTCACCGACCTCGCCGTCGACGACCACGTGGTCGGCACCCACGCCACCGCCGACGCCGGCGGAGCGACCACCGTCCCCGGGCTCTGGGTGGCCGGCAACGTGTCGGTCCTCACCGACCAGGTCATCGGCGCCGCCGCCGCCGGGCAGCGCGCGGGCGCCGCCATCAACGCCGACCTCGTCGCGGCGGAGACCCGCCGGGCGGTCGCCGCCCACCGCGCGGCAGCCGGCGCCGGACCCGGCCGGTGACCCCAGTTCACCGCCCCGCCGGCACTTCGCACCGGACCGCACCCCACCCGAAGGAGAACTCCATGCCCGGTACCGTCCCCACCGACGGCGCGACCACCGCGCCCGCCGACCCCGCCCCGACCGCCCCGACCGCCGCCGCGACGCCCGGGCCCGACGGGCGGACGGAGCCCGACGAGCAGACGGAGACCGAGTTCTGGGACGCCCGCTACGCCGCCGAGGACCGGATCTGGAGCGGCCGGGTCAACGCCCCGCTCGTCGAGCACACCGCGGAGCTCGCGCCCGGTTCCGCGCTCGACCTCGGCGCGGGTGAGGGCGGCGACGCCCTGTGGCTGGCCGCCCGGGGGTGGCGGGTCACCGCCGTCGACATCTCCCGGGTGGCGCTGGAGCGCGCCGCGGCGCTCGCCGCCGAACGCGGTGTCGCCGACCGGATCGACTGGCAGCACCACGACCTCGGCGCCACCTTCCCCGCGGGCCGGTTCGACCTGGTCTCGGCGCAGTTCCTCCACTCCTGGGGCCCGCTGCCCCGCGAGGCGGTGCTGCGCCGCGCGGCGCAGGCGGTGCTGCCCGGCGGGACCCTGCTGGTGGTGGGCCATGCGGAGGTGCCCGGCGGGCGGCAGCAGCACGACCACCGGGTCCGGCTGCCGGGGGCCGCGGAGGTACGGGAGTCGCTGGGGCTCGCAGCAGGGTGGGAGGTCGAGGTCTGCGCAGACGTCGACCGGGAGGGCACTCGCCCCGACGGCACGCCGCTGACCTTCCGCGACGCCGTGCTGCGGGCCCGCCGCACCGGGTGACCCACCGGCGGTGCGCCCCGGTTCACCGCACGCCGAGCGAGACCGCCGGTCCCTCCGGAGGCGGGGCGAAGACTCCGAAGCGGTTCCCGGCGGGGTCGGCCAGCAGGTGCCCGTGCGCCTGAGGCGGCCGGCGGTCGGGCACCTCCCGGGCACCCAGCGCCAGCAGGTCGGCGACCTGCCCGTAGACCTCCAGGCGCACCGCTCGGTGGGGTGCTTCCTCTCCCGCGGTCCGCGTGATCCAGATGGGCGGGCCCTCGCCGCGCGGGTCGGTGATCAGCACCGGCCACCCCTGCGGCCAGTGCTCCCGAGGGGTCGGCGCGCAGCGCTCGTACCCCAGGGCCTCGCACCACCAGTCGGCCAGCCGCTGGTGGTCGCGGGCTTCCAGGGCGAGGGCCTTGAACCGTGCGGCGGTCATGCGGGCGACGATAGCCCTCACCGGCCCCGCCGCCCGGGTCGGCGCTCCGCGGCGGGCGCACCGTCACCCGGCCGCCCCCGCGCCGGGGCGGCGGGCGGGCGGTACCGCGCCG
>NZ_JAAVJC010000219.1 GCF_012033785.1 Streptomyces bohaiensis | reverse complement strand
CCGCCACCTGGCGGGCGCGGCCCGGCGGGTGGTGCGCCCCCGCGCCGCGGACGCCCCGGCCGGGGTCCGGTTACCGCCGCCCGGCGCGCACGGGGGGCGGGAGGACGGCTCGCTCACCCGTACCATCGGATACGGCCACCTGTCCGTATTCGTCTGCCCAGATCGCGAGTTCCATGACCGACGACGTTCTGCTTGTGCACGGAGGCACCCCGATCTCGGGTGAGATCCGGGTCCGCGGCGCCAAGAACCTGGTACCCAAGGCAATGGTCGCCGCGCTCCTCGGGAGCGCCCCCAGTCGCCTGCGCAACGTGCCCGACATCCGTGACGTCCGCGTGGTGCGCGGACTGCTGCAGCTGCACGGGGTGACCGTGCACAGCGGCGAGGAGCCGGGCGAGCTGGTGATGGACCCCTCACGGGTGGAACGCGCCAACGTCACGGACATCGACGCGCACGCCGGGTCCTCCCGCATCCCGATCCTGCTGTGCGGCCCGCTGCTGCACCGCCTGGGCCACGCGTTCATCCCCGGGCTCGGCGGGTGCGACATCGGCGGCCGCCCGGTCGACTTCCACTTCGACGTGCTGCGGAAGTTCGGCGCCACGATCGACAAGCGCGAGGACGGCCAGTACCTCACCGCGCCCCAGCGGCTGCGGGGGTGCAAGATCCAGCTCCCCTACCCCTCGGTGGGGTCGACGGAGCAGGTGCTGCTCACCGCGGTGCTCGCCGAGGGCGTGACCGAGCTGTCCAACGCCGCGGTGGAGCCGGAGATCGAGGATCTCATCTGCGTGCTCCAGAAGATGGGCGCGATCATCTCGGTGGACACCGACCGGACCATCCGCGTCACCGGTGTCGACCGCCTCAACGGCTACACCCACCGCGCGCTGCCGGACCGCCTGGAGGCGGCGTCCTGGGCCTCGGCCGCGCTGGCGACGGGCGGCAGCGTCTACGTGCGCGGCGCCAGCCAGCGGGAGATGATGACCTTCCTCAACACCTTCCGCAAGGTCGGCGGGGAGTTCGAGGTCGACGAGGACGGCATCCGCTTCTGGCACCCCGGGGGGCCGCTGAAGGCCATCGCGCTGGAGACCGACGTCCACCCCGGCTTCCAGACCGACTGGCAGCAGCCGCTGGTGGTGGCGCTCACCCAGGCCTCGGGGCTGTCGATCGTGCACGAGACGGTGTACGAGTCCCGCCTCGGCTTCACCTCGGCGCTCAACCAGATGGGCGGCCACATCCAGCTGTACCGCGAGTGCCTGGGCGGCACCCCCTGCCGGTTCGGCCAGCGCAACTTCCTGCACTCCGCGGTGGTTTCGGGACCGACCAAACTGGAGGCCGCGGACCTGGTCATCCCGGACCTGCGGGGCGGGTTCTCCTACCTGATCGCGGCGCTGGCCGCGCAGGGCACCTCGCGCGTGCACGGCATCGACCTGATCAACCGCGGCTACGAGAACTTCGAGGAGAAGCTCGTCAGCCTGGGCGCCCGCGTCGAGCGGCCCTCTGCTTCCTGAACTCCTCCGGCCCGCCCCGTCGTTCGGGGCGGGCCACGCACGCCGACAGGGGCGGCCGTCCGGATCGGACGGCCGCCCCTGTCGGTTCGCGCGGGGCGCCGGGCCGCGGGTGCCGCGGCGGCGCGGGCGGCTTACTTGCCCTTGGCGGCTTCCTTGAGCTTGGAGCCCGCGGAGACCTTGACGCTGTAGCCGGCCGGGATCTTGATGGGCTCACCGGTCTGCGGGTTGCGCGCGGTACGGGCGGCACGGTGGGTGCGCTCGAAGGTCAGGAAACCGGGAATGGTGACCTTCTCCTCGCCCTTCGCGACGACCTCACCGGTCACCTCGGCCAGCGCCGCCAGAACGGCGTCGGCGTCCTTCCGGGTCACCTCGGCGCGCTCGGACAGAGCGGCTACCAGCTCACTGCGGTTCATAGTTCGTACTCCCGTGTTCTTCTTGCCGATGAGGCGTGAGATCGAAGCCGATGCTGCCAGGGTCCTCGGACATTCCTGGACCCGGGTCACGTTTGGTGAACCCTCGCGCCCAGGTACGCATCCTGCCCCCCGCTGGGGCGCTATGGCCAATCCGGCGCTGTCTCTGGCCTGCGAGTAACCCTAAAGGGCGGCGCCGGAAGCCGGGCAACCCGACGCGCCGCCGTGAGAAGGGCCACCACCGTCACCCGGCGCCCGCCGGGGCCCGCACGCCCCGTCCCAGGGCGCGCGCCGGGCGTGCGGACGGCGTGACGGCCGGGGCCCCGGGGTCGCGGCGGACCGACGGGGCGGCGCGTGACGGTGGGGCGCCCGCGGCGGCGGAGGCGTCGGTCGAGGGCCGTTCCGGTAGCGGCGGCATCCCGCGCGCGGCACATCGGCGGCCACGCGGCGTGCGGAGCATCACACCGCAGCACTCGCGCTCCGGGCCGGGGGCACGGGTCCCGGCGGCGCAGGGGCGACCCCGGAGCGCCGCGGGACCCGTGGTGGGGGCTCAGTCCCCCTGGGACTGCTGGGCGGCCTGGCTGACCGCCCCGGCGACCGCGCCGGACACCTTCTCGTTGAAGACGCTGGGGATCACGTAGTTGGCGTTGAGCTCGTCCGCG
Source organism: Streptomyces bohaiensis (assembly GCF_012033785.1). Lineage (GTDB taxonomy): Bacteria > Actinomycetota > Actinomycetes > Streptomycetales > Streptomycetaceae > Streptomyces > Streptomyces bohaiensis. The sequence goes on along the minus strand of NZ_JAAVJC010000219.1, from coordinate 5,287 downwards.
AGCACGACGTCGGCCAGCGCGCGGGCGGCGGCCAGCATCATCGACTCGTCGACGGTGCGCGACTGGGCGTCGAGCAGGCCGCGGAAGACACCGGGGAAGACCAGCACGTTGTTGATCTGGTTGGGGAAGTCCGAGCGGCCGGTGGCGACCACGGCGGCGGTGCGCCGGGCCTCGGCCGGGTCGACCTCCGGGTCGGGGTTGGCCAGCGCGAAGACCACGGCACCCTCGGCCATCGCCGCGACGTCGGAGGCGTCGAGGACGTCGGGGGCGGAGACGCCGATGAAGACGTCGGCCCCGACCACGGCCTCCTTGAGGGTCCCCGTCATGTTGTCGGGGTTGGTGTGGTCGGCGATCCAGCGCAGCGGGGTGTCGGCGTCCGCGTCCGCGAGGTCGGCACGACCGGAGTGGACGACGCCGTGGATGTCGGCCACCACCGCGTGCTTGACGCCGGCCGCCAGCAGCAGGCGCAGGATCGCGGTGCCGGCGGCGCCGGCGCCGGACATGACGACGCGCACGTCGCCGAGGTTCTTCTCCACCACGCGCAGCGCGTTGTGGAGCGCGGCGAGGACGACGATGGCGGTGCCGTGCTGGTCGTCGTGGAAGACCGGGATGTCCAGGGCCTCGCGCAGCCGCGCCTCGATCTCGAAGCAGCGGGGCGCGGAGATGTCCTCCAGGTTGATGCCCGCGAAGCCGGGGGCGATCGCCTTGACGACCTCGACGATGGTGTCGGTGTCCTGGGTGTCGAGGCAGATCGGCCAGGCGTCGATGCCTGCGAACCGCTTGAACAGGGCCGCCTTGCCCTCCATGACCGGCAGCGCGGCCTGCGGGCCGATGTTGCCGAGCCCCAGCACGGCGGAGCCGTCGGTGACGACGGCGACGCTGTTGCGCTTGATGGTCAGCCGGCGGGCGTCCTCGGGGTTGGCCGCGATCTGGGTGCAGACCCGGGCGACACCGGGGGTGTAGACCATGGAGAGGTCGTCACGGTTGCGGATCGGGTGCTTGGAGCTCATCTCGATCTTGCCGCCGAGGTGCATCAGGAAGGTCCGGTCCGAGACCTTGCCGAGCGTCACGCCGTCGATCTCGCGCAGCTTGCGCACGATCTCGTCGGAGTGGTCGGTGGAGTTGGCCGCGATGGTGACGTCGATCCGCAGCTTCTCGTGGCCCGAGGCGGTGACGTCGAGGCCGGTGACGTGGCCGCCGGACGACTCCACCACGGTGGTGAGCTGGCTGACCGCCGTGCCGCTGGCCGGGACCTCCAGCCGGACGGTCATCGAGTACGAGACGCTGGGCGCCGTTGCCATGCCGACTTCCTTCGTTCTTCCCTGTGGTTCCGGGTACTGCTCCGGAATGGTCCCACCTACCGACTGGTACGCGGTAACCGCCCCCCTGTGATGAAAGTATCTTTCCGCGCTGCGAGAGAGGACGCGGGCCCCGGCCGCGCCCACCGCCGCCCCGTCAGCGGCGAAAGCGGCCGCACCCGCCGAACGGCGCGCCGAGACCGGCAGGAGCACCGGACGGCCCCGCGGACGCACCGACCCGCACCCGGCCCTGCCCGCGGGGCACGCCCGTTCCGGCGCGGACCTCGCGGCACCCGCCGTGGGACGAGCCGCGCACGCCGGGGCACGCCACGCGCACCCGGGGGTGGCGTATGCCGCTCGCTTATCGCCCTCTACCCGCCAGCTGACACCAACGTCAAGAAACCACTCACCCGTTGGAGTGAAGTACGAGGAGCGGAGCATGTGGCCGACACTGACCGATTAGCCGGTTTCACCCGCATCTCTCACACATGCGAGCGCCTGCCTTATCACCCCATCAGGTGACATCAAGTCGTCGCCTAGTCCCTCTGAGTCATTTGAGATTGCATCCAGAGGGGGTGTCGCGGTCCCCCTACCTTCCGTAACGTCCTCGATCGGCAAGGGTGAATATGCCACTTGCCGCCGTGGGGGAGCCTCGATTCGGGAGAGGACGGCACCGGCATGAGCTGGGTAACGGACTGGAACACCAAGGCGGCCTGCCGCACCACCGATCCGGACGAACTGTTCGTCCAGGGCGCCGCGCAGAACCGCGCCAAGGCGGTCTGCACGGGCTGCCCCGTCCGGACGGAGTGTCTGGCCGAAGCTCTGGACAGCCGCATGGAGTTCGGCGTCTGGGGCGGCATGACCGAGCGGGAGCGGCGCGCGCTGTTGCGTCGACGGCCGACGGTCACGTCGTGGCGGATGCTGTTGGAGACCGCCAAGACGGAGTACGAGCGCGCGATGCGCCCGGAGGAGGACGACGGAACATCTGAAGCAGCCTGAGACGGAGCCGCCGCCCGGCGCCGCCGACCGCCCGACCCGCGGTCGACGCCCGCCCGCCGGCAGCGGTGAGGACACCGAGCACCGACGACGTCGCACCCCGATCGTCCGGGGGCGACGCCGTCGAGAGCGGTCGGGCCGGGACGCGTGGCGCGCCCCGGCCCGACCGGAGACAGAAGGTGGCACCGACCCGCCAGCTCGCCTCGCGGCAAGTGGTCGCTCGTAGCGACGATGGTTGGGCCCGGGGGCATGGATCGGGCCGGTGCCTCCACCACGGTAACAAAGACCCGGCCGAGTTTCATCGCGCGTCGCGGATCCGTCCGTACCGCTGCCCGCCCGGCCCCGCGCGGGGCGGAACCCGGCCCGACGGCCCGCCGCGCCCAGCGGTCAGCGCAGCTCCGCCAGGTCGCCCAGCTCCCCCAGCAGGGAGGGGACACCGTCGGCGTCCGGCTCGTCACCGGGACCCGCGACCACGGTCAGCCGCTGGGTGGCGCGGGTGAGCGCGACGTACAGCACCCGGAGTCCGGCCGGCGACTCGTCGGCGATCTCGGCGGGACGCACCACGAGCGTGGCGTCGTACTCCAGCCCCTTCGCCTCCAGACTGCCCAGCGCCACGGCCCGCTCCCCCAGGCCGGCGATCCACTCCGCGGCCTCCTCGCGCCGCCCCATGGCGACGATGACCCCGACGGTCCCCTCGACCTCGCCGAGCAGCCGCGCCGCCTCCTCCCGCACCACCGCCCCGAGCTCCGGCCCCGAGCCGTCGCCCGGGGCGTCGGACCAGGCGCGGTAGCGCGGCACCAGTCCGGTCGACCGGACGGCACGCGGCGGCCGGGCCGAGGGCATCGCGAGGGCGAGCACCCGGTCCGCCACCGCCGCGACCTCGGAGGGGTTGCGGTAGTTGACGGTCAGTTCGAACAGGCGGCGCGGTCGGGTACCGAGCACGGCGGACCGCTCCGCCGCCGCCTCCTCCGGGTCGCTCCAGGAGCTCTGTGCCGGGTCGCCGACGATCGTCCACGTCGCACGGCGGCCCCGCCGGCCCACCATCCGCCACTGCATGGGGGTGAGGTCCTGGGCCTCGTCCACGATGACGTGGGCGTAGTCGGTGCGCTCCCCCTCCTCCGGTGCGGTGCGGGCGGCGCGCGCCGTGCGGTCGGCGTAGGTGGTGACCTCGGAGACGCCGAACTCCGCGAGGACCGCGTCCTCGCTCGCCGGCCGGGGTCGCGCCGGCGTGCCGAGGACGGTGCGCAACTCGTCGAGCAGCGCCACGTCGTGGACGGACAGCCCCCGGCCGTCGGCGGTGACGCGGCGCAGCGAGCGGGCGAGCCGCCGCACATCGCCCTGGGCGAGCACGCGGCGGGCCCAGCGACCGAGCCGGCGCTCGTCGGCCATGGCCCGCAGTACCTCCAGCGGAGCGACCTCCGGCCACCAGGCGTCGAGGAAGTCGGTGAACTCGGGCTCCTCGGCGACGTCCTCCCCGAACGCCTCCCGTGCCTCGGCCCGCATACGGGGGTCCTCGTAACCGCGCACCGGGTCGGCGGCGTCCCAGAGTGCGTCGATCAGCAGCCGCCGGGCGCGCGGCCGCAGCAGGTTGACCGGCGCGGTGCCGCTCAGCACGGCCTGCCGGAGCTCGGCCAGCCGCTCGGGGCCCACGGTGAGGCGGCGGCCGAGCGCGACGACGGAGAGGGTCTGCGGCTGGTCGTCCCGTTGCAGCGCGCCCCGTGCGGCGCGCGCGAGGACGCGCGCCATGCGGGCCGAGCCCTTGACCCGGGCGACGGCGGGCTCGTCGTAGGAGTCCGCCGACGCGCCCTCCACGAGGCCGCCGAGGGCGCGGATGGCGACCTGCCCCTCCTCGCCCAGGGACGGCAGCACCCCCTCGGTGTAGGAGACGAGGAGCGGGGTGGGACTGACGACGAGGATTCCGCCGGCGTAGCGGCGCCGGTCCTGGTACAGCAGGTAGGCGGCACGGTGCAGCGCGACGGCGGTCTTGCCCGTGCCGGGGCCGCCGGCGACCTCGGTGACCGAGGCGGCGGGGGCGCGGATCACCTCGTCCTGCTCGGCCTGGATCGAGGCGACGATGTCCCGCATCGCGTGGCCCCGGGCGCGGCCGAGCGAGGCCATCAGCGCGCCGTCGCCGACCACGGGCAGTTCCTCCCCGTCGAGGAGGGCGCGCAGCCGCGGGCGGAGCAGGTCGTCCTCGACCCCGGTGACGCGCCGCCCCTTGCTGCGGATGACGCGGCGCCGCACCACGCGGCCCGGCGTCACCGGGGTGGCGCGGTAGAAGGGCGCGGCGGCCGGGGCGCGCCAGTCGATGACCAGCGGCACGTACTCGGTGTCGAGAACGCCCATGCGGCCGATGTGGAGGGTCTCCGCGATGTCGGCGACCGCGCCGGCGGCCTCCTCGCGCACCGCGTCGTCGGCGGGCTCGACGGAGGTCTGGGCGCCGTCGGGGCCGCGGGTGCCGTCCTTGCCGCGCAGCAGGTCGATGCGGCCGAAGAGGAAGTCCTCGAACTCGCTGTTGAGGCGGTTGAGGTGGCGGCCGGCGCGGTAGACCAGGGCGTCGCGTTCGGCGAGCGCGCCGGGGGTCCCGACCTGGACGCGTTTGGCGGCGTCGTTCACCAGGAACTCCGCCTCGTGGATCTTCTCCTCGAGTCTCCGGTAGACGGCGTCCAGGTGACCCTGTTCACCGCGGATCTCCCGCTCCCGGACGTCCAAGCCCCTGCCCCTTTCGCGCGGTCCTCTCGGGCAGCGGCCAACCGTACACCCACGGCGACGGGGCGGATCCGTCGCGCACCGGCTGCGTCGTCGCCCGCTCGCCGTTTCCGGCCATTCGGCCCCGGGCGGCACCGCCGACGCCGCCCGCGGGGATGCTCGTCGCGACGGTGCGGGAGCGGGGCGCGGGGTGCCGCGAGCGGGGCGCGAGGAAGCGCGCGCCGCCCGGCGTGGTGTCACGCCGGGCGGCGGCGCCGGTCCGGGGGGGGGGGGGGGGGGGGGGG
>NZ_JAAVJC010000218.1 GCF_012033785.1 Streptomyces bohaiensis | reverse complement strand
GGGTGCCGCCCCGGTCGCCGCCGCCCGAGGGGGCGACGCCTGCCGGCGCCGTCCCCCCGGCGGTGCCGGCGGCCGCGCCGGCCTGCGGTGCGATGCCCTCAGCCATCGGTCCGCTCGTCCCCGTCGCCCAGCTCCTCGGCGACCGCCTCGGCCAGCTCCACCGGGGTCGGGTAGGCGAACACCAGGGCCACCGGGACCTCGCCGCCCACCTCGCGCTCGATGCGGCCGGTGATCTGAAAGGCGGCCAGCGAGTCGCCGCCGCACTCGAAGAAGTCGCTCGTCTCGTCGAGCCCTTCGTCCTGCAGCGCCTCGCGGTAGACCGAGGTGATCAGCTCGGTCAGCTCGGCGGTGGTCACCGCGGCGGGAGTGGCGGTCTGCTGCGTCGTCATCGTGCGCTCCAGAGGTTCGGTTCGGTGGACGGGTGGACGGCGGTCTCGCCGGTCACCCCGAGGGACGGGGAGGACAGGGCGCCCGCGGCGGCGGGTGCGCCCCGGGCGGGAAGAGCAGCGAAGGAGATGTTGCCGCCGGAGACGACGACCGCGGCCCGGCCGTGGAAGCCGCGACGCAGCGCCCCGGCCAGGGCCACCGCGCCGCTCGGCTCGGCGGGGACGCCGCCGCGGTGCAGCAGTTCCGTCGCGGCGAGGATCTCGTCGTCCTCGACCGCGATCAGCTCGTCGGTCCGGCGCCGCACCACCGGGAACGTCACCGCTCCCGGCCGCTGTCCCCGCAGCCCGTCGGCCACGGTGCGGGACGGTGGTACCTGCACCGGGTGCCCGGCGGCCAACGACAGGGCGTAGCGGCGGGCGTCCATCGGCTCGACGCCGATGATCCGCACCGGTCGGCGGCGGCCGACGAGCTCGGCGGCGAGGCAGCACCCCGCCAGCAGCCCGCCGCCGCCCGTCGGCACGAACAGCAGCTCCAGCGATGGCAGGTCGTGGAGGACCTCCAGGGCGACGGTCCCCTGGCCGGCGACGACGCGGGGGTCGTCGGACGACGGCACCAGCAGCGCTCCGGTGCGTGCCGCCAGCAGCCGGGCGTGCCGTTCGCGGTCGGCGACGCCGCCGGCGACCGTCACGACGTCCGCCCCCAGCTCCCGGACGCGGTCTGCCTTCAGCGGTGAGGCGCCCTCCGCCATCACCACCGTGGTGCTCAGGCCGCGGGGGAGGGCCAGCGTCGCGAGGGCGATGCCGTGGTTGCCCGAGGAGCCGGTCACCACGGAGTCGGCCGCGCCGGCGGCGATCGCGTTCGCGGCGCCGCGGGCTTTGAAGGAGCCCCCGAGCTGGAGGTGTTCGGCCTTCAGCAACAGGCCCGGCACGCCCGGTACCGGCAGCAGCGGGGTGCGGCGGACCAACCCCCGCAGCCGCTGGGCGGCCCGCGCGACGTCGGCCGGTTCCGGCACCGGAACCGGCGGCAGCTCCGCCGGGGGCGCGGTCACGTCCCCGCCCCGCTCGCCCCCGCGCGGAGCGCGGACCGGTCGGCCTTGCCGGTGGTGGTGGTGGGGACCCGTCCGATGCGGTGGAACCGCCGGGGCATCATGTGCGCGGGCAGCGTCTCCGCGAGGTGCCGGCGCAGCTCGGCGTCGGTCACCTCCTGGGGCGACGCCCCCGTGAGGTGGGCGCTGAGGAAGACCCGGCCGCGGTCGTCCGCGTCGGCGGTCACCACGGCGCCGGTGATCCGGGGATGGGTGAGCAGCGCGCCCTCGACCTCGGACGGGTCGACGCGGTAGCCGCGGATCTTGATCTGCCGGTCCGAACGGCCCAGGTACTCCAGCGTGCCGTCGGGCCGCAACCGGCCCAGGTCGCCGGTGCGGTACTCCCGCGAGCCCGGCGGCCCGAGCGGGTCGGGCCGGAACCGGTCGGCGGTGAGGACCGGATTGCCGCGGTAGCCGCGTGCCACTCCCACTCCGCCGAGGACGATCTCGCCGACCTGCCCCGCCGCGACCGTCACGCCGTCCGGGGAGGCCAGCCGGGCCGACATCCCGTCGATGGCGGCGCCCACCACGTCGGCGCCGACCTCGGGTTCCTCCGCCACCCGGTGCCGGGTGGCGGTCATGGTGCACTCGGTGGGGCCGTACTGGTTGACGAGCACGCCCGGCAGCAGCTTCCTCGCCCCGGAGGTCAGGAACGGCAGCAGCGACTCCCCGCTGCACACCACCAGTCGCAGCCCCCGCAGCCGTTCGGCGGCGTCGTCCTGCTGGGAGAGGAAGGTCAGGAACGACGGCGTGACACTCAGCAGGGTGTTGACGCCGTTCCGCTCCACCGTGGAGAGGAAGTCGTCCGCCCGCAGCAGTGAGGCCCGGTCGGTCAGCACCAGGGTGCCGCCGGCGACCAGCGGCGCGAAGGTGTCGCGGATGGAGGCGTCGTATCCGGCCGGAGCCACCTGCAGCGCGACGCTCCAGTCGCCCATCGCGTAGTCACGCGCCACGAACCGCAGATACGAGTCGAGCCCGGCGCGTTCGATCAGCACCGCGTTGGGAGTTCCGGTGCTCCCGGAGGTGTGGCTGACGTAGGCGAGGGCGGACCCCGGCACCTCGGGCCACCAGGCGGCTGCCGGGCCGCCGGCCGCCTCGTGCACCGTCTCCGCCTCGGCCTCCGCCGTGAGGTCGTCCAGGTCCAGGACCGGCCCCGGGGCGGGCAGCGCGCCCCGACGGGCGACGGCGCCGCGGGTCAGCAGCATCTCGGCACCGCCGCTCTCGACGGCTGCGGCCAGCCGCTGGGCGGGTTGCGTCAGGTCCAGCGTCAGGAAGGCGCCGCCCGCCCGGAGCACCGCGGCGACCGCCACCACGCTGTCCGCGCCCGGGTCCAGCGCGATCGCGCACACCCGCTCCGGCCCCACCCCGCGCGCAGCGAGGGCGCGCGCCAGCCGTTCCACCCGCTCGACGAACCGCCCGTAGCTCACGGGCCCGTCCGGTGTCCGCAGCGCCACCGCCGTCGGCCGCCGCTCCGCGTGCTCCCGGATGTCGTCCAGGAACCTCACCACGAGGGGACACCTCCCTGGACGTGCTCCTGGTCGACGGCGACGAAGCGGAGTTCGGAGGTGTAGGTGTTGTGGTGTTCGTCGGTGAGCCAGGTCTGGTCGGGTGTGGGGAGCATTTCGGTGAGGGTGAGGGTGGCGCCGGGGTTGTTGCGTGCGAGGCGTCGTGCGGCTTTGGCGAGGATGTTGATGTAGACGGGGGCTTCGAAGTCGACGTAGAAGGGGCGGGGTTCGGTGGGGGAGACGATGAAGGCGTAGCGGGGGAGGTCGTGTCGGGTGCGCCAGTTGCGGGCGCGTATCCAGCGGCGGGCTTCGTTCTTCTCGTCGGCGAAGTCGAGGTCGTCGCCGGTGAAGCGCCAGGACTCGCGCTGGACGGTCATCCGGTCGATCGTCACCCGCGGCACGTGGTCCGCGTCGGGGAAGAGGCGGAACAGGTCCATGGCGAGGGTCGTCAGCACATGGCCGAAGACGTCGAGGACGTCGAACTCCGCCCCGTCGGGCAGCACCGTGAGCAGCCGGCCGCCACGCCGCACCACCGAGGCGTCGGCGCTGAGGACCGTCCGCGGCCGGTAGGGGTCGGCCGTCTGGTCGCGCAGCGCCACCAAGTAGTCCTCGGGCCGCACCAGCACGTTCTGCACCCGCACCGAGAGCCGGGAGGAGTGCTCCTTGGGCAGCATCGGCAACAGCCTGGGGGCCGGGTGGTCCCGGTCGGTGAGGGTGAACAGCTCGGCGGGGTCCGGATGCTGGCTGACGAAGAGTGAGGCCGCCATCGTGTTGGTCGCCAGGTGCATCTCGCCGAGGACGAGGGAGAAGTCGCCGCGGGCCACGGCGCCGGTGCTGTCGGCGACGACCAGGACGTCCGGGCTGACGTACCGCGCCGCCGTCCAACCGGGGGCTGCCGCGGGGAACTCGGCCGCGACACCCGCGGCCAGGTCGCTCCCGTCGATCCGGACCCGCCGGGCCCCGGTCGGGAGCGGCAGCAGGTGCGCCCACCGCCGGCGGAACTCCGCCGCGACCTCCTCGGCCGCGCTCCGCGCGCCGCCGTGCAGCACCGGCATGCACGCCAGCCAGAACGCTCCGAGGTCGACCTCGCCGTCGACCGAGGCCGCGAGCTGGTCGAAGACCTCGTCCGCCTCCCGCCGCACGACGGTCGCCAACTCGGCCATCAGCCAGGCCGCGCTGTCCAGGAGCGGGCCGAGGGGGGCCATCGCGTCGAGGATGGTGTGGCCGATGGTGGCGGTGGTGGAGCGGCGGGTGTCGGTGTAGAGGAGGGAGCGGTTGGGTGCGGTGCGGGTGCTTTTGTTGCGTTGGGATGCGGTGTGGGTGATGTCGGTGAAGTGGGTTTCGAGGGTGTGGAGGGCTTGGGTGAGGTGGTGGGGGTTGCGGTCGGCGTTGTGGACGGTGGTGCGTTGGTCTTCGAGGGTGTTGAGGTGGGTGAGGGCGTGGTTGCGGAGGTGGGGGTCGTTGATGCGGTTGAGGATGGTGCGGAGTTGTTGTTCGGGGTGGGGTCCGGAGGGGATGTCGAGGCGCCAGGTGATCCAGCGGTGTCGGGCGAGTTCGGTGAGGTGTTGGCGGGTGTGGTCGAGGGGGGTGTGGGTGGTTTCGGCGAGTTGGTGGGGGGTGGTGGTGCCGTTGATGTGGGTGAGGAGGGGGGTGAGGTGGGGTGGGACGGTTTTGGGGGGTCGTCCGGGGATGGTGACGGTGGTGTGGTCGTGGTGGTGGGTGATGCGGGCGAAGGGGGTGCGGCGTGGGGGGATCCAGTCCATGAGGCCGGGGTGGGTGGTGAGGGTTTTGGCGAGGGCGTCGATGGACCAGCTGGAGAAGAAGGTGGTGGTGTGGTCGGTGAGGCCGGTTCCGTGGTGGGTGTGGATGCCGGTGGTGGTGGGGTTGATGGTGCCCCAGCCGACGGGGCCGAAGAAGCCGATGGTGTCGTTCTTGACGCAGAAGCGTTGGCGGTAGTGGGCGACGAGTTCTTCGCGTTGGCGGGGCATGGAGGAGCGGTTGGTGGGGGTGGGGGTGCGGTCGAGGAAGGGGCGGATGCCGGTGCGTAGGACGGTGCGGTTCTGCCAGGCGAGGGCGGTGGTGAAGTCGTCGGTGGCGGCGAAGGTCTGGAGTTTGCGGGCGGTCTGCGCGGCGGTGTCGGCGAAGGTGGTCTCGAAGGTGTCCCAGTCGGGTCCGGTCAGGGGGTGGGTGTGGTCGAACTTCTCTGCGTGGAGGGCGAGTTCTTCGGGTGCGAGTTCTTTCACGCCGTCCACGGGGAAACCCGGACCACGCAACGAGAACTGCTCCCACAACCGCCACCGACCACCCGGAAGCCTGATGTCCTGACGATCTTCCGCGCTCATGGCTCAGTACCTCTCGGTGGTCGGGTCGGCGCACCACTCCAGGACGGCGCGTGCGCTGTGGAACTTGTTCTCCGCCTGGTCGAAGGCGATCGAGGCGGGCCCGTCCAGCACACCGCCGGTGACCTCCTCGCCGCGGTGGGCCGGCAGGTCGTGCATGAACACCGGGCCGCCGGTGGCGGTCAGCGTCTCCTCGCGCACCTGGAACGGCGCGAACACCTCCCGCCAGTCCGCGCTCGGCTTGGCCGTCCCCGTCGTCTGCCAGCGCGTCGTGTACACCACGTCGGCCTCGGGCAGCTCCGCCATGTCGTGGCGCTGCTCGACCACCGCGCCGCTGCGCGCGGTGTACACCGCGGCCCGCTCCAGGTACTCGGCCGGCACCCCGTACCCCGGCGGGGTCCGCAGCGTCAGTCGAACCCCGCGGAAGCGCGCCAGCGCCAGCGTCAGGGCGGTGGCGGTGTTGTTCCCCTCGCCCACGTAGACCACGTGCAGGTCCTCGATCCGGCCGAACCGCCGCAGCAGCGTCGTGAGGTCCGCCAGCGCCTGCGTCGGGTGCTCGGTGGCGCTCATCGCGTTCACCACCGCCATGCGCCGCTGCGCCGCGTACGCCCGCAGCTCGCTCTCCGGCCCCGCGGTCCGCGCCACCAGGACGTCCAGCACCCGCGAGAGGACGGCGGCGGTGTCGGACACCTCCTCGCCGGTGTTCTCCTGCAGGTCGCCCGGGCCGTAGGTCACCACTCCGCCGCCCAGCCGCAGCGCGCCGGCGGAGAACGCGGTGCGGGTGCGGGTGGAGGTCTTGCGGAACAGCACTCCCACGACCTGGCCCCGCAGGCCGTCGGCCTCGGCCCCGGAGGCGAACTCCGCTCCGCGCGCCGCCAGGTGGCGCAGCTCGGCGCCGGAGAGGTCGTCGATCGAGATGAGATGGCGCCGCTCCGGCCGGGGCCGGACGTATCCGGGCCGGTCGAAGAGCGCCCCCGCGGGCCGTGACTGCGTTGCCTGAAGCATGGTCCCCTTCTCTCTCTCAGATCCGGTTCAGCAGTGCGGCGCGCAGGACGCCGATGCCGTCGGCCAGTTCGGCCGGGTCGATCGTCAGCGGGGGCATGACCTTCAGGACCTCGTCCTCGCGTCCGGCGAGTTCGACGATCAGTCCGTGGTCGAAGGCGTACCGCTGGACGTGCGCGGCCCGTGCGCCGCCGCCGCTCGCCGCGAGGTCGATGCCGAGCACCGCGCCGCGGCCCCGGACGCGGATCGCGGGCTCGCGGTCCGCCACCTCGGCGCCGAACTCCGCGAGCGCGCGGGCGGTCTCCGCCCGGGAGCGGTGGAACGCCTCGTCCGACCACAGTCCGGCCGCTGCCGTCGCCGTGACGAACGCCAGCTGGTTGCCGCGGAAGGTGCCGGTGTGCTCGCCCGGCTCCCACACGTCCAGTTCGGGACGGAACAGCGTCAGCGACATCGGGAGTCCGTAGCCGCTGAGCGACTTGGAGACGGTCACCACGTCCGGCACGATCCCGGCCTCCTCGAAGGCGAAGAAGTCGCCGGTGCGACCGCAGCCCGACTGGATCTCGTCGCAGATCAGCAGGATGCCGCGCCGCTCCGTCGCCTCGCGCAGCCTCCGCAGCCAGGCCGCCGAGGCCGGACGCACACCGCCCTCCATCTGCACCGGCTCGACGATCACGGCGGCGGGTGTCTCGACCCCTGAGGAGGGGTCGTCGAGCAGGCGCTCGATCAGCCCCACCGAGTCGAACGCCCCGCCCGGGCCGTCCTCGAAGGGAACGAAGGTCACCGGGTCCTGCCCGTGCACCCCGCCCGCCCGGCGGGCGCGGCCGTTGCCGGTCACCGCCAGCGAGCCGCGGGACATTCCGTGGAACCCGCCGGAGAACGCGATGACCCCGCTGCGTCCGGTGGCCTTCCGCGCGACCTTCAGGGCCGCCTCCACCGCGTCGGTGCCGGTGGGGCCGGGGAACTGCGCGGTGTACTCCAGGCCGCGGGGCTCCAGGACGTGGGTGCGGAACGCGGTCAGGAACTCCCGCTTGGCGACGGTGTACATGTCCAGGCCGTGTGCCACGCCGTCCGCGGCCACGTAGGCGGCGAGCGCCGCCTTGAGACCGTCGTTGTTGTGGCCGTAGTTCAACGACCCGGCGCCGCAGAAGAAGTCCGTGAAGACCCGGCCGTCCTCGGCGAAGAGCCGCGCGCCCTTGGCACGTCGGAGGACGACGGGGAAGGTGCGGCAGTACAGGCGGACCCGCGACTCACCGCGGTCGAACACCGCGGTGTCGGCGGGGGGCGGCAGGTCGGGCAGCCCGGGGGCGGTCGCCCCCGCACTCCGGATCGGCGCGGTCGGGGCCGCCGCGGGTGCGACGGGGGTGAGCGCTGTGGTCATGGTGTGCTCCTGGGACGAGGTGCGCTGATGGGAGGCGGCGGCGCGGCGGGGCGCAGGTGTGGGACCTGTACGGCCCGACCGAGACGACGGTGTGGGCGACGACCGCGCGGCGCGACCGCCTCGGCCGCCAGGCCGACTGGCAGGCACGGGACAACACCGTGGTCCAC
>NZ_JAAVJC010000217.1 GCF_012033785.1 Streptomyces bohaiensis | reverse complement strand
GCTCGGGGGCGCCGGGTGAGGCGGCGCCCCCGAGGGGCCGTTCGTGGTCCGGTCGGATGCGCGCCCGCGCGAGGGCGGTCGGCTCCGGCCAGGGGTGGGTCAGGTGCCGGGCGGCAGGGTGAAGTCGTGGACGCTGCCGTCGAAGGCGGCGTACTCCTCGTACCCCAGCAGCTCGTACAGCCGGGAGCGGGTCTGCATCCGCTCCAGCAGTGCGCGCTGGTGCCCGTCGGCAGCCAGGGTGCGCAGCCCGTCCTCGACCGCGCCCATGGCGAGCCGCAGCAGCGTCACCGGGTAGAGCGCGATGTTGTAGCCGAGGTTCTCCAGGGTCGCGGCGTCGAGCAGGGCGCTCTTGCCGAACTCCGTCATGTTGGCGAGCAGCGGCACGTCGACCGCGGCGCGGAACGCCTCGAACTCCTTCTCGTCGGCGAGTGCTTCGGGGAAGACGGCGTCGGCGCCGGCGTCGACGTACGCCCTGGCGCGGTCGATCGCCGCGTCGAGCCCTTCGACGGCGCGGGCGTCGGTCCGCGCCATCAGCAGGAAGTCCGGGTCGCGGCGGGCGTCCACCGCGGCCTTGATCTTCCGCACCATCTCGTCGGCGGGAACGACCGTCTTGCCGTCGAGGTGGCCGCAGCGCTTGGGGTTGACCTGGTCCTCCAGGTGCAGCCCCGCGAGCCCCGCGTCCTCCATCAGCTGGACGGTGCGTGCGGCGTTCATCGGCTCGCCGAAGCCGGTGTCGGCGTCGACGAAGGCCGGCAGGTCGGTGACGCGGGTGATCTGCTGGGCGCGGGTCGCGACCTCGGTGGAGGTCGTCAGCCCGATGTCGGGCAGCCCGAGGTCGGCGGCGAGGACCGCGCCGGAGAGGTACACCGCGTCGAAGCCGGTCTCCTGGATCAGCTTCGCCGACAGCGGGTTGACCGCCCCGGGCACCCGCAGCAGCCGCCCGGACGCCAGCGCCTCGCGGAAGGCGCGGCGCCGTTCGGCGGGGGTGGTCCGGGTGTGCAGCATCTAGAACAGTCCCTTCGGGAGTTCGGCGTCTGACCGGGCGAGGGCGACGTCGTCGGAGACGGGGAACAGTGCGTCCAGGCCGCGGGCGTCCAGCTCCGGCAGGCTCTCGGCGGCGGCGAGGAACACCCGCTGGGCGCCCGGCTCGACGACGCCCTCGGCGAGGGTGCGGAACTTCGCCGCGTACTGCTCACGGGCGAACGGCCGCGCACCGGCCGGGTGGGCGTCGGCGACCGCCAACTCCTGCTCCACCACGCGCCCGTCGGTGAAGGTCACCACGGCCCGGCCGCCGAACGCGCGCTTCTCGGGGTCCGGGTGGTGATACCGGGTGGTCCACTCGGCGTCCTCGACGGTGCTGATGCGGCGCCACAGCGCCACGGTGTCGGCGCGGCGGGCGCGCTCGGGGGCGTAGGAGTGCTCGTGGTGCCAGCCGCCGTCCTGGAGCGCCACGGCGAGGATGTAGGGGACGGAGTGGTCGAGCGTCTCGCGGCTCGCCTCGGGGTCGTACTTCTGCGGGTCGCCCGAGCCGGAGCCGATGACCTGGTGGGTGTGGTGGCTGGTGTGCAGCACCACCGACTCGATGTCCTCCGCGAACCGGTCGACCGGGCCGAGCTTCTCCCGCAGCGAGCGGGCGAGGTCGATGACGGCCTGCGCCTGGTACTCGGCGGAGTGCTCCTTGGTGTAGGTGTCGAGGATGGCGCGGCGCGGCTCACCCGGCGCGGGCAGCGAGACCGTCCACTCGGCGTCCTTGCCGTCCAGCATCCACGCCAGGTAGCCGTCCTCGCCCTCGTAGATGGGGGACGGCGCGCCCTCGCCGCGCATCGCCCGGTCGACCGCCTCGATGGCGGCCTTGCCGGCGTAGGCGGGCGCGAACGCCTTCCAGCTGGAGATCTCGCCCTTGCGGGACTGCCGGGTCGCGGTCGTGGTGTGCACGGCCTGCTGGACCGCCTGGTAGACGACCTCGGTGTCCAGCTTCAGCATCGCGCCCAGGCCGCAGGCGGTGGCGGCGGAGAGGTGCGCGACGTGGTCGATGCGGTGGGCGTGCAGGCAGATGGCGCGCACCAGCGCCACGTGGACCTCGTAGGCGGCGATGACGCCGCGCAGCAGGTCGGCGCCGGAGCGGCCGGTGTGCTGGGCGACGGCCAGCAGCGGCGGGATGTTGTCGCCGGGGTGGGAGTAGTCCGCGGCGAGGAAGGTGTCGTGGAAGTCCAGCTCGCGGACGGCGGTGCCGTTGGCCCAGGCCGCCCACTCGGGGGCGACCCGGAAGTCGGGGCCGGTGCCGAAGACGGTGGCGCCCGCGCCACCGCCGGTCACCGGGTGCGCGGTGGCCTGGGCGCGGGCGACGGCGACGGGGCGGCGGCGCAGCGAGGCCATCGCCACGGCGGCGTTGTCGATCACCCGGTTGATCGCCATGGCGGCGGACTCGGCGTCGATCTCTGCGGCCGAGGTGCCGGTCGCCACGGCGGCGAGCTTCCACGCCAGCTGCTCCTCACGGGGCAGGTGCGAGGCGCTGGGGTGGACTCGGACTCGGTGGTCGATCACGCGGTCTCCTCGACGGTACGCGACAGCACGGTACACACCCCAGGGTTGCCCGGAGCGGCGGGCGCCGCCACTGCTCCAGGCTGCGGAATCCGCACCGCGCGTCGCTGCGAAACGGCGAACTTTGCGAAACATGCGGATGGTAGTTTCGCAACTGTCCGCCGGTGGGGCGGACGGACCGGTCGGGTGTGCGGTGCCTCACCGCGCACAGCCGGGACGAGGCGCGGCCGACGTGCCACCGGGCTCCCGGGCGGCGACCCGCCGGGCGGCCACGACCCGGCGGTGGCGGGCGCGACGGTCACGGGCCGATCGGCCGCCGGCGGAGCGGCCACGGCAGCGCACGGCAGCGGACGGGAGCGGTGATGGCAGCAGGGGACGCGGCGGGCCGGGAGCGCGGGCGGAAGATCTGGGCGCACGCGCGGCTGCGGCGGCTGCGCCGCGAGCACGGCCTCAACCAGGTCGAGCTGGCCCGGCGGCTGGGCATCTCCACCAGCTACCTCAACCAGATCGAGCACAGCCAACGCCCGCTCACCGCCCCCGTCCTGCTGCGCATCTCCGAGGTCCTCGGCGTGGAGCCGGAGTTCTTCTCCGGCGCCGACGAGGAACGGCTCGCGACGGACCTGCGGACCGCGCTCGGCGACGAGGCGTGCGACGCGGAGCTCCCCGCCGACGAGATCAGCGAGGCGGTCCGCGACCACCCGGCGCTCGCCCGCGCGCTGGTGACGCTGCACCGCCGCTACCGGGACGCCGCCGAGCAGGCGGCCGCGCTGGCCGACCGCTCCGGCGCGCCGGCGCCGGGCCCGACGACAGCCGAACCGCACGACCAGGTACGGGACTTCTTCTACGCCCACCACAACCACTTCGCCGCACTGGACGCGGCGGCGGAGCAGCAGGCCGCCGACCTCGCCCCCTACCCCGGGCGCGCCCCGGACGCGCTGGACGCGCACCTGGCGCAGCGCCACGGCGTGCGGGTCCTCACCGCCGCTCCCCCGACCGACGGTCCACCAGGCGCCCCCGCGGACGCTCGGCGGTACGACCCGGACAGCCGGGTGCTGCACCTGTCGCCGTGGCTGACCGACGGCCAACGCGCCTTCCAGTTGGCGACCCAACTCGGCCTGCTGGAACAGCAGGAGCTGCTGCACGAGCTCTCCGGCTCCGCCGCGCTGACCTCGCCGCAGTCCCGGACGCTGGCCCGTATCGGGCTCGCCACCTACTTCGCGGGGGCGCTGCTGATGCCCTACGCCGCGTTCCACCGTGACGCCGAACAGCTGCGGTACGACATCGAGTTGCTGCAGACCCGGTACGGCGTGGGGTTCGAGACCGTCTGCCACCGGCTGTCCACTCTCCAGCGGCCGGGGCTGCGCGGCGTGCCGTTCTCGTTCCTGCGGGTCGACCGGGCCGGCAACATCTCCAAGCGGCAGTCGGCCACGGACTTCCACTTCTCCCGGCTGGGCGGCACCTGCCCGCTCTGGACCGTCTACGAGGCGTTCTCCACACCGGGGCGGGTACTGCCGCAGGTGGCGGAGATGCCGGACGGGAAGCGGCACTTCTGGATCGCGCGGACCGTGACCCGCGGCGGCGGCGGTCACCGTGCCGCGCGGGCGACGTTCGCGGTGGCGCTGGGGTGCGAACTCCGCCACGCGCACCGGCTGGTCTACTCCGACGGCATCGCGCTGGACGACCCGCGGGCGGCGACGCCCATCGGACTCGGGTGCCGCAGCTGCGAGCGGCGGGACTGTGCGCAGCGCGCCCGGCCGCCGGCCGCCGGGGCGCTGGCGATCGACCCGGACCGCCGCTCCTTCGTGCCGTACCCGGTCACGGAGACGCGGCCCTGACGCCGCCCTGCCCCTGACGCCGGGCACGCCGCCGGGTGGCGGGCGCACGGTGTCGTCGGCGCACGTGCTGATGGCCGGTCGCATGCCCTTCGACGGGGGCCGGTTGGCGGCGTCCCGGGGGTGCGGGGCTACCGTGCGCGGCGATCGGCCGTTTCCCGGCCACCGCTCAGTAGGAGTTCACATGGCTGTGTCCCCGCCCGACTTCGCGCAGATCCTGGCGCCCGGTTCGGTGCACCCTCTCTTCGAGGACGGTTCGACGCTCCGGGTGCGCGAGCTGCCCGGCGTCCCGCTCTCGCTGCCCTCCGGGCGCCTGATCGCCATGGAGCCGTTCGGCGCGGGCATGGGCGACGCCGAGGAGCTGGCGTTCACCGACACCGTGGAGCCCGGCACCTACCCGGTGGTGCTCTCCCTGGTGGACGTCCACGAGCCCGACGGCTCCTTCAGCGGTGACACCCGGGTCGCCGCCGCCCGGGTGGTGGTGAGCGAGGAGCCGGTGGTGAGCTGGGAGTTGGCACTCTCCAGCGGTCAGGAGCTCTCCGACCTGGCCGACGACGAGTTCTACGGTTACCCGGTCGACGGCGGCACGGGCTCGTTCATGGACGTCCGGACCTTCGACTCCATCGGCGACCAGGACTTCGGCAACCGCGTGCTCTCGGCCAAGTTCCCGGGCGCCATGGAGGAACAGGGCGCCGAGCCGCCGGAGCCCGCGGAGGACCCGGTGACGCTGTCCGTCGGCGAGGACGAGCACGCGGTCGTCGCGTTCTCCACCGGCTGGGGCGACGGCGCCTACGCCACCTGGACGGGCCGGGCCGCGGACGGTTCGCTCGCCTGCTTCCTCACCGACTTCAGCACCATGGACGAGGACGACGAGGACGAGGCGGAGCACCGCGACGACGAGTACCACGACGGCGAGCGGGAGGACGACCGAGTCGTCGCGGAGACGGCGCAGCGGCACGCGACTGCCTGACGCCTGACGGACTCACCCCGGGTGCCCGCCGCGCGCCGTCCGACTGCCGTAGCCGGTCGGACGGCTCCCGGCGCGCCCTCCGACGCCCGCCCTCAGCCGAGGTCGGGGGCGGGCAGCGTCAGCGTCTCCGGTGCCGTGCCCCACAGTTGGACCTCGACGGTGTCCAGCCGCTGGTCGCAGTCGACGGAGAGCGCGGCATCGCCGCCCGAGAGGACGGCGACGAACCCGTCCTCGTCCGCGCAGGCCAGCGGCACGCCCCGCGACAGCGCGATGCGCAGCGGGACCACGGCGGCGCCGGTGTGGCGGTAGTGGCGGAACAGCAGCGTCACCGACTGCTCGGGGTCGTTGCCCGGCTGCAGCCCCGCCACGGGGCCGCCCCCGTGGGAGGGGAGCCAGACCGAGGGGCCGGGGTCGCCGAGCGCGGTGAGGCTGAACTCGCCGTCGGCGCCGGGACGCGCCCAGCCCCGGGAGACGCGGGTGGTGGCGGCCGGTGACAGCCAGCGCAGCTCCGGGTCCTCGCCGGTCAGCTTGCGGTAGCGGTTGACCAGTGTCCTCCGGAGGCGGCGCTGTTCGGCCTTCTCGTCGCGGTCACGGCGACGCCCGCCGAAGTCGGCCTGCCGGGTCCCGCTCATCTGGCGCCCGCCCCGGGAAGGTGCCCGCCGACCGCGCCCCGCGCCTGTTCCGCGTGTGTGCCGCGCGCGCGGCGCGACCCCCGCCCACCCGAGAACACCATGTGCGTATCCCCTCTCACTGCACGTCACGCACCCGCGCGAGGGGCGGGGTAGGAACTAGTCAACGATGTGCGCGAGCTCGCGCGCCCGCATCGGATGAGATTACGGCCCCTTTGCCCCGTCCGGCGGCGCAAGGGGCCCGGTGGGACGACTCTCACATTCCACACTACTTCGGCCGGGCGCCCCGGGGGACCCCTGCGCCCGCCGGGGAACCGGGGCCGGTCGCCGACGCGTCGCTCCGGGGGCGGGGGTTCTCGCGCGGCGCCGACCGGCGGCAAGGCCGCGTCGCCGCGCCGGCGATCGCCGACCGTGACCCGGCGGGCTCTGCGAGTGACTGCCGCTGATAGGTTCATCGCACAGAGTGACAGCGCCGGTTCCGTCCGGCGCAGCCGACGAACAGGGGTGGGGAGATGCGCGGTACCGCGCGAAGGACCGGACGCGGGCGGAGCGGAGGCGGGCGAGGGGTGCGCACCGCGGCCTTCTGCCTCGCGGGAGCACTGGCGCTCGCCGGATGCAGCAGCGACGACGGGCCGTCGACGGACGACCGGCGGGCGTCGTCGGCGGGCGAGGAGGAACCGGCGGGCGACACCCGGGTCTCCGCGGAGTTCGCCGCCGACCCGACGCTGACGCTCTCCGAGCACTACGCCGGGCTGGTGCGCGCCGTCCTCGACGCCGACACCGCGTTCGTCAGCGACCACGGCGGGCTGACCGCCTACGCGCTGGACGACGGGGCCGAGCGCTTCCGCGTCGAACCCGCCGCCCCCGGTGTCGACGCCTACGGGCCGGACGACATCCCGGAGGACGAGGGCGACCGCCAGCGGTTCTCCACCGACCTGGTCGACCTCCCGCAGCCGCAGCTCACCGAGGTCGACGGACGGGACGTCCTCCTCGCCGCGCACCTCGTCGAAGCGGACGGCAACGGCGTACGCGGTTCACTCATGGGCGTCGACGCGGCGACCGGCGAGGAGCTGTGGAATCTGGAACTCGACCCGGAGCACTGGCGGAGCGACCCGTTCCGTCCCGCGCTGACGCTCAGCGCGGCGCACGACGGACACGTGGTCGTCACCAGCACCAACGGGGACTTCCTCCATCAGCAGCCTCCCCTCACCCGCGAACGCCACGTCGTCGACCTCGCCACCGGTGAGATCGTGCGGGAGCTGGAGGACACCCTCATCGGACACGTCGACGGCGTCGTCTACACCGCGGTCGGCTCCGACGGGATCATCGGGGGAACACTGGTGGCCGCCGATGCCGTCGACGGCGAGGTGCTCTGGGAGCTCGACGTTCCCGACCAGGGCTCCGCCGTGCTCGGCCCGTGGCTGCTCCTGACCGACTGGGACGGGCTGACACAGGGCGACGGACAACTGCTCCGGCTCTCCGACCGCGAGGTCGTCCTCGACCGCGGGGAGGGGCCCGACGCGGCCCGCGGCTGCATCCACGACGACGAGTCCGCGGTGACGGCCTGCACGCTGGAGAACGAGCTGATCGGCATCGACGCCGACGGCGCGGTCATCTGGAGCATCCCCACCGACGGCGGCTGGGTCAGCCCGGAGCCGGGCAACGGCTACCTGTACGGCCGACCCGACGGCACCCCGCTGGCGATCGACGCGGCGACCGGCGAGATCGCTGCGGAGTTCGACCGCGACCCGGAGACGGTCGGCCCCACCGGCGTGCTCCAGCGCGACGGGAACACCCTCACCTTCCACGCCTTCCTGTAGCGGTCCGCGGCGGGTCCGCGCCGTCGGCGTCGATGCCGATCAGCTCGTTCTCCAGCGTGCAGGCCGTCACCGCGGACTCGTCGTCGTGGATGCAGC
>NZ_JAAVJC010000216.1 GCF_012033785.1 Streptomyces bohaiensis | reverse complement strand
GGCGGGCACCCCCGTCCGGGCGGCCCGCCGCCCGCCGGCCCCGGCGCTCGCCGACGGCCTCGTCGGCCCGTGGTCCGCCGTCACCGTCGCCACCGGCGGCCACCCCTCCCCGCCGGTCGGCGTGCCCGAAGGCGGCGCCACCCTCGCGGAGCGGCACAGCGCGGGGGTCGACCTCGGGCGAGCGGGACGGTGGGAGGAGGCGCTGACGGCCCACCGGGCGACCCTGGCCGAGCGCGAGGCCGCGCTGGGACCGGAGCACCCCGAGACCCTCGCCAGCCGCCACGAGGCAGCCGCCTGCCTCGGTCGGCTCGGCCGTTGGGAGGAGGCGCTCGCGGGCCACCGCCGGGTGACCGAGGCTCGCGCGCGGCAGCTGGGACCGGCCCACCCGGCGACCCTCGACTCCCGTCATCAGTCGGCCGTGGCGCTCGGCAGACTGGGCCGCGCGGCGGAGGCCCTGGAGGTCTACCGCGCCCTGGCGGTCGCCCGCGCCCACGCGGGCGGGGAGGGCCACGCCGAGACCCTGCGCGCGCGCCACGGCCTGGGGGTCAGCCTCGGTCGGCTCGGCCGCTGGGAGGAGGCGCTCACCGAGGCGCGCGAGGTGTGGGCGCTGCGCTGCCGGACCCTGGGCGACGAGCACCCGGACACCCTGGTGAGCCGCCGGGAGATCGCGGTCGCGCTCGGATGGCTGGGGCGCTGGGAGGAAGCCCTGGGGGAGTACCGTCCGGTGCGCGAGAGCCGGGAACGCGTCCTCGGCGCCGCACACCCGGCCGCCGGCACCAGCCGCAACGACGAGGCGCACTGCCTGGAGCAGCTCGACCGCCACGCCGAGGCCGCGGAGCTGCACCGGGTGAGCGCCGCGCTCGGCGGCGGTCCCCACTGAGAACGTGCGGGAGGTGCCGCGTCGGATGGTCTCGCGGCGGCGGCCGCGGCCAGCTGCTCTCAGCTGCACGCCGCAGGGGCGCCCTCGTGCCGCGGCGTCCTCGTGCGTTTCCGGCAACGTGGCGGACGGCCGTAGCCGGTGTCGCGTCCCGGCGTGGGGCCTCCCGCACGCGCCGAGCCGGAAGCGCACCGCGACGGGCGCTCACCGGCGCCGTCCCGCGGCGCGGAGCACCACGGCCCGCCCGCCGCTCGACCGCGTCCGGGGCCACGTACCATGGCGGCATGTCGTTTCTCCGCCGCCGCAGTGCTCCCACGCCCGCCGGTCCGGACTTCGATGTCCTGGCCATGGACCCGGGCGACTGGCCGGGAGTGCTGGGCGCCGGACTGCTGCCCGCCCCCGACGGGAGCTGCCAGGGGGTGATCCTGCGCTACGACCTGTTCGGCGGGCGCGGCCCGGCCATGGTCATCGGCAACCTTCCCGAGGGGTCGCCCGCCCGTGAGCTGGGCGAGGGCGAGATGCCGTTCGAGGTGCTCCACCTGCTGGAGGCGCTCGGACTGGAGGAGGAGGTCCGTGCCACCGACACGGAGGAGATCCCGGTCATGCACGAGGACAGCCTGCTCATCGTCCGCCGCGTGAAGTGCAGCGAGACCCGTGTCTCCTGCGTGCAGTTCGACCGCAGCGACAACGTGCTGGTGACGATCGCCAGCTGGGACCGGCCCATCACCGACGACCTGTACCGGCTGCTCAAGCCGCTGCCGGCGGAACTCTTCCAGCAGCAGTAGCCGGCCTCCCGGAAGCAGCGGTGGCGTCCGGGCAGCGGTGGCGTCCGGGCCGCCGGGCGCGGAGGGCAGGAAGAGCAGAGGAGGCCGGTGGCCCGTCGGGCCCCGGCCGGTCACGTGCGTCGTCCTCGCAGCGTTCCCGCGCTCACGCGCGGGCGGCGGTCGTGCCGGCTCCCGCCCCTCCGGGTGTGCGGAGGGCGGAGAAGCCGCCCCCGCCCCCGCCGTCCGGGAGGGGCGCGTCGTGCGGGCGCGGGAACCACCTCTCCCGCGCCCGGTGCTCACCGGTCGATGGGCCGGAGCCGTCAGCGGGTCCCCACCGCGGCACGGACTGCCCGCCGGGTCAGGGCCAGGTCGTCGTGGAGTCGCCGCAGCAGCAGCCTCCGCTCCTCTCCGAAGGCCAGCGAGCCGGCGGGCCGGGACGCGGCCGCCGCCGGGTCGGGGCCGGGCGCTCGCATCGCACGGTGGATCGCCTCCTCGCACTCCCGGATCTCGCGGGTGAGGACCAGCATCAGGTTCACCAGGAAGGCGTCGCGCTGCTGCGGGCCCTCCAGCTGCGCCAGCCGGCTCAGTTGGCGGCGTGCCACCGGAGCGGTCCCCAGCACGGCCCACAGCGTCGCGAGATCGCGGCCCGGCAGGTACCAGCCCGCCGTCGACCAGCCCAGCAGCGCGGGGCCGGCCGGGGAGAGGACCGCCTGGCTGGGGTACACCGAGCCGTGGCAGAACTGCTGCGGCAGCGCCCCGTCCCGGCCCCGGAGCCCGTGCAGCAGGGCCCGCAGGTCCGACAGGTCCCGGTCGGTCAGCATGCCCAGGGAGTGGCAGCGGCCGAGCAGCGCGTGGTAGTTGACGGCGGGTCCGAAGTCGTCGCCCGGCGGCGCCCACTCGCCCAGCCGACGCACTCCGGCGAAGAGCGCCCTCAGGTCCGCGACGGCCGGTGCGTTCAACGGGTGGCGCCGGGTCGAGGCGGCACGGCCGGGGATGAACTCCATGACCAGGGTCCCGGAGCCGGAGTCGGCGCCGACCAGCCGCGGTACGCGCACCGGGGGCCGGTGCCGCACGAAGATCCGGTGGGCGGCTATCTCGCGCCGCACCTTCTCGGCGGCGCCCGCCGACAGCGCGCACTTGGCGACGACGGGGCGGCGCCCGAGAGAGCCGGCGAGCAGCACGGATTCCGTGCCCAGCCGGAGCAGCTGGGCGGGGGCGAACTCCGGGCAGATCTCCTGCACGGAGGCGAGCGCGCCCCGTAGTTCGGCGCCGCGCTCACCACTGAGGTCCAGGCGCTGCCTGCCCGACGGCCGTGCGCGGCGCGGCCGTTCGGGAGCCGGCGCGCCGAGCTGCGGCACGGCCGCGGCGGGGGTGGCGAGCGGCTGGCGGTACCTGGGGTACACGGGGGAGGGTGCTGGATACATCGGCGAGCCGAGTCCCTTCGTGCGCCGGACGGAGGACGCGCCGCCCGTACCGGGGCCGGTGGGCACCCTGGGGAAGTGCCCGGCCGTCCCCGGAGCGGGGTGGCGCCTTTCTACCGAAGCGCGGCGCGCCCCTGGCACACCAGCTGGCGGACCCTGGCGAAACCCTGGCGAATCGCTGAGCGCCGTCCCGCGCGGGGCTACTGTCGAGTCAGCCGAGATCCTGGGGGCTTGACGTGACGCAGAGAACCAACACCCGGCTGGCGGACCTGTTCCGGCTCGCGGGGTGGTCCAAGGGAGAGCTCGCCCGCCTGGTCAACCGGCAGGCGGCGGCCCAGGGCCACCCCCAACTCGCCACCGACACCACACGGGTGCGGCGGTGGATCGAGCTGGGGGAGACCCCCCGCGAACCGGTGCCCGAGCTGCTGGCTTCCCTGTTCACCGAGCGACTCGGCCGTGTCGTGACCATAGAGGACCTCGGCTTCCGGCGTCCCGGCGAGTCCGGGCGGGGGAAGGCCGGGGCGAAGCTCCCCTGGCCGCCCGACCGGACGGCCGCGGTCCTCACCGAATTCACGGGAATGGACCTCATGCTCAACCGACGCGGCATGGTGGGCGCGGGCGCCGCGCTCGCCGCGGGATCAGCCCTCAGCGACGCCCTGCACGACTGGATCAGAACCTCATCGGACGGAACCCCCCGCCCCACCGCCGACGGCTCGGGGCCCGCCGGACTCGACCCCTACGAGGCGGCCCCGGTGGGCTCCGCCGAGATCGACGCCCTGGAGAACGCCGTGGAGGTGTTCCGCGCCTGGGACGCCCGCCGCGGCGGCGGCCTGCAACGCAAGGCGGTCGTCGGCCAGCTCAACGAGGTGGGCGGGATGCTCGCCTACCAGCACCCCGCCCACCTCCAGCGGCGGCTGTGGGGGGTGGCGGCCAACCTGGCGGTGCTCGCGGGGTGGATGTCCCACGACGTGGGCCTGGAACCCACCGCCCAGAAGTACTTCGTCATCGCCACCCACGCGGCCCGTGAGGGAGGCGACCGGCCGCGTGCCGGGGAGGCGCTCTCCCGCGCCGCCCGCCAGATGGTCCACCTCGGCCGCCCGGACGACGCGCTGGACCTGATGCAGCTGGCCAAGTCAGGCGCCGGCGAGGAGGCGCTGCCCCGCACCCGGGCGATGCTCTGCACGATCGAGGCATGGGCCCAGGCGGCGCTGGGTCAGGGGCAGGCGATGCGGCGCACCCTCGGCCAGGCGGAGGACCTCTTCGTCTCCGACCGCCGCGACGTGCCCCCGCCCAGCTGGATGCAGCTCTTCGACGAGGCGGACCTGTACGGCATGCAGGCGCTGGCGTACCGGACGCTCGCCGAGACCGACCCGACGGCGGCCCGGGTCGCGGAACGGTTCGCCAAACGCGCGCTGGAGCTCCGCGACGTGGACCGGCGCACCCGCTCCAACATCCTCGACTACCTCTCGCTCGCCTCCGCCTGCTTCCTCGGCAACGACCCCGACCAGGCCGACCGGTACGCGCGGCTGGCACTGGTGAGCATCGGGGAGACCTCCTCCCACCGCACCTGGGACCGGCTGCGGGAGATGTACCGCCTCACCGGGGTCTACGCCGGCTACGGCCGCGTGGAGAGTCTGCGCGAGGAGATCGAGCACGTCCTCCCCTCCGCCCCCGTCTCCCCGGGGGACACCGGGGCGGGCAAGGGGCCGAGCATCGTCTGACCGCTCGTGCGGCGGAGCCGGCCGTCCGTGACGTCGTGCGCCGGGCACCCGGAGTTGCTCGGCTCACGACGTCGCGGCCTCGGGGAACGGGGCGACCGATGGGCGGGCGGGCGCTGTGACGCAATCGTGCTTGGGCGGCCACGCAACGGCCGCTTAGGGTGGGAGTCGGGTCACTTGGCACCAGGGCGTTCCGCTCCTCGGCAAGGCCTGGGGACGACGGGAGTCGGCGCTTGATGACCAAGGAGAAGGACCACCTCGCGGAGGAGCTGCCGCGGGCGGTGCTCGATCCGGCGCGCCTGGCGGCGGTGGCCGACTCCGGGCTCCTGGACTCCCCGCCGGAGGGCACCTTCGACGACCTGGCGCAGCTCGCTCTGGCGATCACCGGGGCGCAGAAGGCGTTCTTCACCGTGGCCGACGGTCGACGTTCGTTCTGGAAATCCGCGATCGGCATGGAACCGGCGGCCGGACGGGAGAACGACATCCGCGACAGCCCGTGCCACCTGCTCATCGGCACCGGCAAGGAACTCATCGCCCCGGACGCGGCGACCGACACCCGCATCAAGGACCTCGCGGCGGTCGACGCCCTGGGGATCGGGGCCTGGGCGGGCTACCCGGTGTTCTCACCCGACGGCTACGTGCTCGGCGGATTCTGCGTGGTCGACAAGGACGCGCGCCCCTTCACCCCCGAGCAGTCACAGGCCCTGCGCACCCTGGCACGGTCGGTTTCCTCGGAGATCGCCCTGCGCCAGGCCCTGCGCCAGGCCCGCGCCCGCGGCGAGGCGTCCGAGGCGCTGGCACGCACTCTCCAGGACAGCCTGCTGCCGCCCCGGCTGCCGGACGCACCGGGCCTGGACGTGGCCGCCGTGCACATGCCCGCGGACACCACCGGGGCGGCCGGCGCCGAGGTCGTCGGCGACTTCTACGACCTGTTCCGCACCCGCGGCAACAGCTGGTGCGCGGTGATGGGCGACGTCTGCGGAAAGGGGATCGACGCGGCCAAGGTCACCGCGCTGGCCCGCTACACGGTGCGCGCCGAGGCCACGCAGCACGCGCGGCCCGCCACCGTCCTGCACCGCCTGCACGAGGCTCTGGTCGACCAGCACGTCAGCGACCGCTTCCTCACCGTCGCCCTGATCGTCTTCCGCCCCGACACCGACGGCGTCACCGGCCACTACGCCACCGCCGGCCACCCTCCGGCCCTGATCCGCCGCGCGAACGGCACGGTGGAGGAACTGACCGCCGAGGGCATGCTGCTGAGCCCGCTGCTGCCCGCCGCCCGCGAGGGCCACCGTCAGCGCGCGTTCCGCCTCCACCCGGGCGATGCGCTGCTCCTGTACACCGACGGCATCACCGAGGCCCGAGACCGCGACAGGGGACCGCTGTTCGGCGAGGACCGCCTGGCTGCCGCGCTCGCCGCCACCCGGGGCCTCGGGGCCGCCGACACGCTGGAGGCGCTGTGGCAGGAGGCGTCCGAGCACGCCGGCGGCCATGCCGTCGACGACACCGCCCTGATGCTCCTGCGCGTCGCACCCCGCACCTGAGCTCCCCGGAGCATCCCGTGGAAGACACCGAGCCCGTGACCTGCCAGGACCAGGCCGACCGCGTGCGGGACGAGGTCGCCGAGCTGGTGATGATGCCGGCGGACACCGAGCCGCAGCAGCACCTCGCCCTCGCCGCCGACCTCCGCGAGGACCGTGACCGGATACCGACCGCAGCGCTCGGGGGCGGCATGAACCGCGCCCGCCAGGACGGCTGGGGACTGCGCCGCATCGCCGCCGCCTCCCCCCACGCCCACCTCGCCAACGCGGCGAAGGGGCGGCCGCCGGCGACCATGGAGCCGGGCACAGGCCCCTCTCACACCTGACCACCCGGGAGAGCTCCGCGAGGCCCCTCGGGAGGATCGCGCCTCCACGGCGCGCCGTCGGCGGAAGCCCTGGCGGATCCCGCATCGTCGCGGCGGCCAAGGGCAACCACCGCGGACGCCCGCGGGCCGTCGGCGGTGGTCACCTTGGCCGCCGTGCTCACAGAGCGTTCTGCTCCGCCCGGGGCGTCGCACAGCTCGGGCGGGACAAGACCGCGACCGACGACGGCCTGGCGCCACGGCCCGCGCCCGCCCGCGTCCGCCGGCGCGGGGCCTCGAGGAGGTCGACCTCCTCGAACGACTCCGGACTCGGCCCCACCCGACCGTCGGGCGGCGGTGGGCCGGCACGACCGGACCACGACCGTTCTCGCGCCAACCGCTGTGCCGATGCCCCCGAGGCCGGGTCCGCCCCGCCCGCCGCCCGCCGCCCGGCGTGCGCCGTGCAGCGCAGCCCCGGTCAGCTGACGCGGGCCACCAGGACGCAGGCGTCCTCCAGGGCGCCGCCGGCACGTGCCGCCTCGCGGCGACGCTCCAGCAGGACCTCCAGCGCCTGCCGGGCGTCGCCCGCCGCCGCCAGCCTGGGTGCCAGGGTGAGCAGCACCGGGTCGCTGGAGCGCGCCGTCCCGACCCGGCCGTCCGGGCCGGGGGGTTCGGGCGGGAAGAGCCCGTCGGTGTGGAGCACCAGGGTGTCACCGCTGTGCAGGCGGTCCACCCGCTCGCCGTAGACGGTGCCGGCGATCGCCCCCAGCAGCGTGCCCGGGGGGCGCGGCAGCAGTCGGGCGGAGCCCTCCCGGCAGAGCAGCGGGGCCGGATGCCCCGCCTGTGCCCAGGTCAGCGAGCCGTCGTCGGCGCGGTACCGGCAGCACACCAAACCCGCCAGCGCGGGCTGCGTTCCGCGGTCCATCAGATCGTTGAGGTGTTCCAGCACCGTGGCGGGGCGGGCGCGCGTCAGCGCGATGCCGCGCAGCGCGCCGAGCAGGCCGGCTGTTGCGCAGCCGTCGCCCGGCCCGCTGCCGGAGAGGTCGCCGACGCTCAGCACGGTGCTGCCGTCGCCGATGTCGATCCAGTCGTGCCACCGGTCCCCCGCCGCGGTGCCGTCGGCCGGCAGGCACCGTGCGGCGAGCTGCAACGACCGCGCGACCCCGTGGTCGGGGCGGCGTTCCGGCGGACTCTGCCACGGCGTGGCGGTGGCCTCCCGCGGCAGGGCGGCCACGGGCCCCGCGGCGGCCGCGGACACCCGCGCGGGAGAGCCCACCCC
>NZ_JAAVJC010000215.1 GCF_012033785.1 Streptomyces bohaiensis | reverse complement strand
GTGCCCGGCGGCGGGCGGGTAGCCGTAGCCCCCGTGGCCGACCGGGGTGGACGGGGCGCCCGGTGGAGCCGGCGGGGGGAACGGCACATCGGGCCGCGCCCACGGCTCGTTCCACTCGCCGGCCGGCCCGGCCGGGGCCGCACCGGGGTGCGCCCACGGCTCGGGCACACCGCCGGACTGCCACGACGCACCCTCGTGCCCGTGCGGCTCGTCCGCTCGCCTGTGGCGGTTGCTCGACACCGGCGTGGGTCCTCCGTCACTCCTCGGGCCGCGCCCGTGTCCGGGGGGCGGCGATGCCGGGGGCACGGCAGCCGCTCGCACACAGGAGCGGTCACCAACCCGTTCGGCCGACTGTACCCGGAGTCACCGGCCCGATCGGACGGCAGGATCGCACGTCGGGCGTCACACGAGTGCCGGGGCGGCCCCCCTCCACCGCTCCTGGAACTCCTTGACGTGAGACGTGTCCTGATAGGGCGCCAGACGCGCGTTGAAGTCCGCGAAGTACTGGCTGCCGCGTCGCGAACGCAACCCCGTCAGCAGCACACCGGCCTCCCCGGCCGTCTGGCAGGCGTGCTCCACCTCGGCCTGCTGGAGCTTGCCGGTGGCGAGCACCAGCAGTCCGATGGCGCGCCGCCGGGTGCGGGTCTCCGGGTGGCCCGCCAGCGCCTCCGAGGCGCGCTGCTGGGTGGCGTTCCCCTGCTCCAGATCGCGGTGGCAGTGGGCGAGCTCGTCGGCGAGGTACGCCGAGTCGTAGTGCGCGACCCAGTCCGGGTCCTCGCCCCGGGAGCCCCCGGCGCGCTCCATGGCGGCGAGCGCCGGGGAAGCCGCCCGGCGGCACGCCTCCCGGTCGCCGAGCTGCGCGTGACCGCGCGCCTCGGCTGCGAGGAACAGCGCCTCCGCCCGTGGCGGCACCTGGCCGCGGGTGCCCTCCTGCGCAGCCCGGGCGAGCTGGATGACCTCGCGCGGGCTGCCCAGTTGGGCGGCGAGGTGGCTCATACCGGCGGCCAGCACGTAGCCGCCGAAGCCCCGGTCGCCGGCGGCCTGGGAGAGCCGCAGCGCCTGGATGTAGTAGCGCTGGGCGAGGCCGGGTTGACCGGTGTCGACCGCCATGTACCCGGCGAGCTCGGTGAGTCGGGAGGCGGCGGCGAACAGCCGTCGCCCGACCGACTCCCGGTAGGAACCGGTCAGCAGCCCCGCCACCACGCCGTTGAGGTAGTGCGCGACGACCGGTCGGACGTGTCCCGAGCCCCAGCGGCGGTCGAGCTCCACCATCGCCTCGGTGGTGGCGATCACCGCCTCGACGTCGCTCATCCCGACGCGACCGGTGCCGGCCGGCGCCGCGACCGCGTCGTCGATGCGGGCGATCAGCCAGTCGCGGCTGGGCTCGACCAGCGCTCCGGGTGCCACCGCGGCGCCGCCGGCCGGGGCCTGGCCGGTGCCGGTGGGCTGCGGACGGGCGGAGTCGGCGCGCCACAGTTCGCGGGCCTCCTCGATCGCCTCCGGCAGCCCGGGGGCGAAGGTCAGCCCCACCGCGGAGGGCGGCTGGCGGGACCCGCCCATGCCGATCTCCTGCAGGGTCACCGTGCGGCCCAGCTTCCGGCCCAGCGCCTCGGCGATCACCTCCGGTGCGCGGCCGCGCGGCCGCTGTCCTCTGATCCACCGGGCGACCGAGGTCTTGTCGTACCGGAAGTCGAGCCCTCGCTCTGCCGCGCACACGTTGACGCGGCGGGCGAGGCCCGCGTTCGAGCACCCCGCCTCCCGTATCAGGGACAACAGCCGCTCGTTGGGCTGCCGTGCGGCGGGCACCGCGGCACTCTCGGTCATGTGCTCTCTCCAGGCTCGGCTGTCCGACGGACTTGTCCGCAGAATCGATGCCCATGCGGGGCCGGAACTCATGCGCCACGCTCCCGCGGATGCACCCGTGCGCCCCTCCTGCAAGCCGCGCTCCCGGCAGTGACCGTAACCGCCGGGGGCGCGGGGAGTTGTGATCACCGTGAGAGAGACCGCCGCAGCCCCCGCCCCGCCCGCCACCGCACCCGACCGCCCGTCGGGGATTCCGCAGCAACGGGGCGACGGCCCGCTGGAGCACGCCGTCCGCTACACCGAGGAGCGGCACTGGGACGTCCTGCCGGGCACCTGGCTGGAGCACCACGGCGGGACCGTCCGCTGCTCCTGCGGCTCCTCCGCCTGCGAGGCGCCGGGCGTGCACCCCGACGGGCCGGGCTGGGCGGAGCGGGTCACCTCCAGTCCGGCCGCCGCACGCCGGATGTGGGAGGCGGAGCCCCGCGCCTCGGTGCTGCTGCCGACCGGGCGCAGCTTCGACGTCCTCGATGTGCCGGAATCGGCCGGCTGCCTCGCGCTGGCCCGGCTGGAACGCGCCGAGATCGACCTCGGACCGGTCGCCGCGACCCCCGGCGGCCGGATGATGTTCTTCGTGCTGCCGGGCGGGGCGGTCAAGGCACCGGGGATGCTGCGGCAGCTGGGTTGGCCGCGGGGCGCGCTGGATCTGCGCACGGTCGGTGGAAACGGCTACGTGCCGGCACCCCCGACCCGGCTGGGGGCGCTCGGCTCGGTGCAGTGGGTGCGGCGCAGCGGGCAGGCCGTCCGATGGCCCGCGGACCCCGAGGAGATCCTGCCCTCGCTGGCCTACGCCTGCGGGCTGGACCACGGCTGAGGCACCCGGCGGCGCGCGGCCGGGCACCCGACGTGCGGCGGCGGGCCCGACGCACCGTCTCCGCCATCGGCCCGGCCGTCGGCGCGCCCCCGCCCCGCGATCATGCTCCCCCCGGGTGCGCCCCGTGGATCGCAGGGTTCCGCTGGGGCTGCCGCGGTCGGCCGGGGCTCTCGGGCCCGGAGGGTCGGGGGGTGGGCGCGTCCGGCGGTCCGGCGAGCCGGTCCCCACCGTGGCGCCTCGGGCGCCGCGCACCCCGGCGTGTCAGCCGCCGAGCAGCTCCGCCATCGACACCGACTCCTCGTCGGTCGGCGCCGTCACCTCGACCGGCACGTTGAACTCGAAGTCCATCGTCTGGTGGACCCCGTCCGCGGGCCCCGAGACACGGACCAGGTGGTGGGGCCGCTCCGCCATGATGTGGAGCTCGGAGACCTCGCCGCGCAGCCTGGTGAGTTCGAACTCCACCACCGGGACCCCGTCGAGTTCGCTCCGTCCGACCTCGGCGACCTCGCCCACGAACCCCAGAGCCCGCCATTCCCCCAGGAACTCGTCCATCGTGCAGAATTCCGCGGGCGTGTGAGCGCCCGGCGCGTCGCGCAACGAGCCGGCGAGGTAGCGCCCGTCGAGGAACTCTTCGACTTCCGGCTCGTCGGCAGCCGCCCAGTACGCCTCGTCGCCCTTCAGCCAGTAGTCGTCCCCCAGTTGGATGAACTCCATCGCCCCCTCGCCGGCCATGTCGATGGAAGCCAGGCATGCGTCGGTGTCGTCCATCCAGAGGTCCATCCCGAGCGGCACCCCGTCGACCACCAGGTCGCCCGTCACCCGCAGCGCGGTGGCGGCGCGGAGCTCCTCCGTGGCCGCGGCGAGGTACTCCCTCGGCCGCAGCTCGGGCGCCTCCGCCGGTTCCTCCGCCCCGGTCGCGGGCACGGCCTCGGGCCCGACGCCGGCCTGCTCCTCGGCCCGCGCGGCCGTCCACTGCTCCGCGTGCAGCCCGCCGCCCCCGCAGGCGGTCAGCGTCAGCAGCCCCGCTGCCGCAACTCCGGCGGTGCGGCGCCCGATACGCGCACGATGATTCATGTGTTCCCCCTTGGTGTAGAGGGGGGATCGTACCGACGGCCCGCGGGCGACGGCAGGGGGACTCCCGGACGCCCGCCGGCGCGAGGGCGCAGCCGCGACGGAGCCTCCGCCAGGCCGGGGAGGCCGCCCGCCGGGGCAGGGCGTCAGACGGGGCAGGGCGTCAGACAGGGCTGATCCCGCCCGGCAGGAAGATCTCCTCCGGGGCGGGCGGAGTGATCTCCAAGGGCTCGTTGTAGTGGTCGAAGACCATGCGCTGCTGCCATCCGTCCTCGACAGCGCTGATCTCGTGGAGGTAGTGCGGGGCTTCCACCGCGATCCGCATGACGGCGCTCTCGCCGTCCTGCTCGGTCACCTCGACGTCGACCACCGGGGTGCCGTCGAAGTCGCTGCGGCCCTGCTCGGTGATCCGCGCGTCGAACTCGTCGACCGGCAGGTCGCCGGTGAGTTCCTCCAGGACGCAGAGCTCGGTGAAGCCCGCCATCGCCGGGTCCCGGGTGGAGCCGTGGAGGTACCGCCCGTCGAGCCGGGTCCCCAGCTCGTCCAGCCCGGCCGTCTCCCAGAAGAGGTCGTCGGCCTTGACCCAGACGAGCTCGGCCGATTTGAGGATGGTCATGGCTCCCTCACCCTCCATGGCGACCTCGGCCGAGCAGTCACCGTCGGAGTCGAGCCAGATGTCGAGTTCCGTACGGCCGTCGGCGTCCGCCAGGGAGCCGGTCAGCCGCAGCGACTCGGCCTCGGCGAACTCGGCCAGCGCGGAGTCGAACATCTCCCGCAACTGCGGGTCCTCGTCGTGCTCCTCGGACCGCTCGTTCTTCCCGCTGTCGTCCGCCGGCTCCGCCGACGGGGCGGCCCAGTGGCTCTTCCCGTCCCCCGCGCACCCGGAGACGGCCACCAGGACGGCGGCGGCCGCGACGCCCACCGTCGCCCGCGCCTGTCTGCGCATCGTCCCCCCTCGGTCGTGTGGAAAGCCTACCGATCCCGCGCCCGGCCCGGGCGGTGCGCGGCGTCGGCAGCCACGAGCGGGCGGGGCCCGGCGCGGCCGGCGCTACGCGTGCTTCACTGCGGCCAGGAAGGACTCCACCTCCGCCCGCCACTCCTCGGCCCGCTCGTGGTGGGCGAGATGGCCGGCGTCGGGGATGTCGGCGTAGCTGCCCTGCGGGAGGACCCGCACCATCTCCTGCGCCTCGGCGCGACCGAGTTCGCCGTCCTGGCCGCGGATCACCAGGGTCGGGCACTCGACCTGCGCCAGCTCCTCCCAGTGGGCGTCGTGCACCCATGCCTCCCGAGCGCGCAGCATGTCCTCCCGGCGGAAGATCGGGCCCCACCCCTCGGGCCCCTCGGACATCACCTCGGCGTAGTACGCGCCGCGGGTCGGCGAGGGGCGGGCGAGAATCGGGTCGTCGACGGCGAACCAGCGGCGCGCGGCGGCGGGGGTCGAGAAGGGCGTCGGCCAGGAGTCGTACCAGCGCGCCCACTCGCGCTGCGACTCCTCCCCCAGTGGCGAGGCCCGCATGTCGCAGATCACCAGGGCGCTCACCAGGTCGGGGCGGCGGGCGGCGAGCTGCCACGCGGTGAGCGCTCCCATGGCGTGGCCGACGAGGACGGCCGGCCCGAGGGCGAGCTGCTCCAGGGCGGCCTCGGCGTCGGCGACGAAGGCGTCCCGACCGTAGTCGCCGCCGGGCGGGCGGTCGCTGAGGCCGTGACCGCGCTGGTCCAGGCCCACGGGCCGGTAGCGGTCGGCGAGCCAGCGGGACGCTTCCGTCCAGTGGGTCGAGCGGCCCATCAGGCCGTGCAGCAGGAGGACCCCCGGACGCTCGCCGACCTGCTCCACCGTCGAGGAATCGGAGAAATCCCACGCAGCGAGGCGCGTGCCATCGCCCCCTGCGACCTCCAGTCGCCGGACCATGCGCCTACCCCCTTCGCTCACCTCTCGGACTCCCCCGCGGGCAGGACCTGCCCGCCGCTGACAGCACGGAGACCCCGGGACACGGTTGCTCTGCCCCGGGCCGCCGCCCGGTCTGCACGCCGAGGTTACCGAACAGGTATTCGAACACGCCTTCCTTTTGCCGCGTTTCCCTCGTACGAGTGACCGCCCCGCACTCGGTGACGCCACCGGTCGATCTCCCAGGGCGGGCCCCTCCGGCCCGCGCCCCCCGATGCCGACCGCACGCCGCCACCGGGGCCGCCCGCCGCGCGACCCCCACGGCGGCCGTCGAGTCCGCCCGCGTCGGCCCGGGGGCCGGGGAGGAGGGCACTCACCACCACCGATGCCCCCCGTCATGCCCCGGGCACCGGCCCCCAAACGGTGGGGCGGCACACACGGCAGCGGGGCGACCGTAACCGGCCGCCCCGCTGCTTCCGCCCACGCGGCAGCGCGCGGGCCCTGCCGCCGCCCGGCGGCGCCGCTCAGTTCTTCGCGACGAAGACGTGCATGGCCACGGAGTCGTTGAGCTCCGCCGCCTCGCCGCCGCTGCCCACGAGCACGCCGCCCTCGTCACCGGCGCGCACGCTCACGGACGCGCCCGGCTGCACACCCGCACGCCGGAGCGTGTGCATGAGCTGCGCATCCATCTGGATGGGTTCGCCGATGCGCCGGACGACGACGGTCCGGCCGTCCCCCGCGCCCAGCTCGCTCAGCGCCACCATCCCCTCCTCCAGGAAGGGGTCGGTCGTCACCGTCTCGCCCAGTTCGGCGAGGGCGGGGATCGGGTTGCCGTACGGCGACTCCGTCGGGTGGTCCAGCAGTGCCAGGACGCGGCGCTCGACCGCCTCGCTCATCACGTGCTCCCAGCGGCACGCCTCGGCGTGGACGTGCTCCCACTCCAGGCCGATGACGTCCACCAGCAGGCACTCCGCCAACCGGTGCTTGCGCATGACGCGCTCCGCCAGCCGGCGGCCCTCCTCGGTCAGCTCCAGGTGGCGGTCCCCGGCCACGCTCAGCAGCCCGTCCCGCTCCATGCGGGCGACCGTCTGGCTCACGGTCGGCCCGCTCTGTTCGAGACGTTCGGCGATACGGGCCCGCATCGGAACCACACCCTCCTCCTCCAGCTCCAGAATGGTGCGGAGGTACATCTCTGTGGTGTCGATGAGTCCGGACATGGTTGCCCCTCGGCTATGTCGTGCGGTGGCCCTGCCGTCAATTCTCACCCATCGCGGGGACAACCGGACCGACCCGACGCCCGTTCCCGGGTGTTTCCGGCCCGCGGGCCCGCCCGGCCGGGTCGCGCACGGCGTTCCGCG
Organism: Streptomyces bohaiensis; assembly: GCF_012033785.1. GTDB lineage: Bacteria > Actinomycetota > Actinomycetes > Streptomycetales > Streptomycetaceae > Streptomyces > Streptomyces bohaiensis. The sequence goes on along the minus strand of NZ_JAAVJC010000215.1, from coordinate 934 downwards.
ATCTTGACAGCGCACCTGTTCGGACCCCAGCGTGACAGCGCCGTCGCGCGCACCGCGCCACGGCGCCCCCAGCCGAAGGATGCCCCAGCCGATGAAGACCCTCCCCCTCGCCGACCAGTTCTTCGACGCCGCCCAGCGCCTGCTGGCCCGGGTGCGGGAGGAGGAGGGCGAGGCGGTGGCCCGGGCCGGCGCCCTGCTGGCCGACACCGTCGCCGCCGGCGGGCGGGTCTTCGCCTACGGCGCCGGCCACTCGGCGCTGCCCGCGCAGGACGTCGTCTACCGCGCCGGCGGTCTCGCGGTCGTCAACCTGCTGAGCGTCCCCGGGGCGAGCGGGGTGGACGTCCAGCCGGCGCCGCTGGCCAGCGCGCTGGAACGCGTCGGCGGACTGGCCCGGGCGACGCTGGCCACCTCCCCCGCCCGCGCCGGGGACCTGCTCTTCGTCATCTCGCTCTCCGGCCGCAACACCCTGCCGGTGGAGATGGCGGCGCACGCCCGCGACCTCGGACTGCACGTGATCGGCGTCACCTCGGTCCGCTACGCGAGCGAGACCACCTCGCAGGCGCCCGACGGCACCTTCCTCAAGGACCACTGCGACGTGGTGCTGGACAACAAGATCGCGCCCGGGGACGCCGAACTGACCCACCCCGGCGTGGCCGCGCCCTTCGGTCCCGCCTCGACGGTGGTCACCTCGGCGCTGATGCAGGCCGTCGTGGCCACCGCCGCCGGGGTGCTGGCCGACCGGGGCCAGGAGCCGCCGCTGCTGCGCTCCGGCAACATCGACGGCGGCACCGAGTGGAACCAGGAGGTCTGCGAGCGCCACGCGGACCAGGTGCTCTGGCAGCGCCGCTGAGGCCCGCGCCCCACCGACCCGCCCGGCCGGCGTCGCGCGCCCCGACGGACCCGCCCGTCGACGCCGGCGTCGACGGCCCACGGC
>NZ_JAAVJC010000214.1 GCF_012033785.1 Streptomyces bohaiensis | reverse complement strand
GCGCCGGGCCGGCCGGGTGGGCGCACTCCTGGTGCGCCCCGCCCGCCGGCCGAGCGGCGCCCGTCGTCACGGCCTGCGCAGGGCGTCGCCGGCGCCGGGCCCGGTGACCAGGGCGTCGACCCCGTCCACGTCGCTGTGGCGTGTGCCGTCACGCCCGGGACGCTCCTCCAGGAGGTCCTTGCCCAGCAGGGTGGGGTCGGGCAGGTCGACCGGGTACTCGCCGTCGAAGCACGCCCGGCAGAGGTCCGGCTTGGCGATCGTCGTCGCCTCGACCATGCCGTCCAACGAGATGTAGGCGAGGGAGTCGGCGCCGAGCGAGGTGCCGATCTCGTCCGTGGTCAGGCCGTTGGCGATCAGCTCCGCGCGGGTGGCGAAGTCGATGCCGAAGAAGCAGGGCCACTTGATGGGCGGCGAGCTGATCCGCACATGGACCTCGGCCGCGCCCGCCTCGCGGAGCATCCGGATCAGAGCGCGCTGGGTGTTGCCGCGGACGATCGAGTCGTCCACCACCACCAGCCGCTTCCCCCGGATGACCTCCTTGAGCGGGTTCAGTTTCAGCCGGATACCCAGCTGGCGGATGGTCTGGCTCGGCTGGATGAAGGTGCGCCCGACGTAGGCGTTCTTCACCAGGCCCGAGCCGTAGGGGATGCCGCTCGCCTCGGCGTAGCCGATGGCGGCCGGGGTGCCGGACTCCGGTGTCGCTATCACCAGGTCGGCGTCGACGGGGGCCTCCGCGGCGAGGCGGCGACCCATCTCGACGCGCGAGAGGTAGACGTTGCGGCCGGCGATGTCGGTGTCCGGGCGCGCGAGGTACACGTACTCGAAGACGCACCCCCGGGGCTTCGCTTCAGCGAATCGCCGGGTGCGGAGACCGTTCTCGTCGACGGCGATCATCTCGCCCGGTTCGATCTCCCGGATGAAGGAGGCGCCCACGATGTCGAGGGCCGCGCTCTCGGAGGCGACCACCCAACCGCGTTCCAGCCGGCCGAGGACCAGCGGGCGGAAGCCCTGCGGGTCACGGGCGGCGTAGAGGGTCGTCTCGTCCATGAAGACGAAGCTGAAGGCGCCACGGACACGGGGCAGCACGCGCTCGGCGGCGTCCTCGACGGTCAGCGGCTTGCCGTCGTCGTCGGTCTGGCCCGCGAGCAGCGCCGTCACCAGGTCGGTGTCGTTGGTGGCCGCGACGCGGTGCCGGGGGGTGTGTCCCCCGGGCAGCTCGGCGACCATCTCGGCCAGTTCGGCGGTGTTGACCAGGTTGCCGTTGTGGCCCAGCGCGATCGAGCCGTGGCCCGTCGCACGGAAGGTCGGCTGCGCGTTCTCCCAGGTGGAGGACCCGGTGGTCGAGTACCGGGCGTGCCCGACGGCGATGTGCCCCTGGAGAGAGCCGAGGGAGGTCTCGTCGAAGACCTGCGAGACAAGACCCATGTCCTTGAAGACGAGGATCTTCGAGCCGTTGCTCACCGCGATGCCCGCGGACTCCTGCCCCCGGTGCTGCAGCGCGTACAGACCGAAATAGCTGAGTTTGGCGACCTCCTCGCCCGGAGCCCAGACACCGAAGACGCCGCAGGCGTCTCTCGGGCCCTTCTCACCGGGGTCGAGGTCGTGGCTGAGTCGTCCATCACCACGCACATTCGCCAGTCTAGGGCAGGTTGCCCCGGGTGCGGGCCGCGCTCCTTGTGACACATGGCTCACCCGGCAACGACCCGCGACGCGCTCCGCCACGACCGTACCGGCGCTGACCTGCGACGCAGCCGACGACGGCCACGCTGGGCCCGCAGCGCCGTGACCCGGGGTGACCATCGGAGTCGGTGCCACGAGGGGCGATCGGAACAGGTTCGCGACCTGGTGTTCGGCCGGCGGGCGGGGTGCGCCGCCCCGCGGTCGCCCTCGCCGGTGCCCCGTTCCGTGCCGGCACCCCGTTCAGTGCAGTACGGGCAGTTCGTCGGCGAGCCCGGCGGCGCGCTCCCCGCCGACCTTCAACCGCCCGGTCGCCGTCATCGTCTTCCACGTGACACGACCGGTCGCGAGCCGGATCCAGCTGACGGGGTCGGTCTCCACGACCTGTCCGGGGGTGCCGCGGGTGTGGCGGGGGCCGGCGAGGCACTGGACGGCGGCGAACGGCGGGATCCGCAGCTCGGTCGAGAACCCCGGCGCCTTCTCGGCCAGCGCGTCGGCGAGGACACGGACGGTGCTGGCGACCGCCATGCGGTCCAGCCGCACCGGGCTGCCGGTGGCGCGCGTCAGGTCGTCGCTGTGCACGACGAGTTCGACGAGCCGGGTGACGGTGAAGTCGAGGGCGCGCATCGGGCCGAAGACGTGGGGCAGCAGGAGGTCCTCCCGCACACCGGTGTCGATGACCGACTCCAGCTCCTCCGCCGCGGTGTCGATCGCGGCGGCCTGGTCGTCCCGGGAGGCGGCGTCCTCCTGGGCCCAGGAGTCGATCTTGGCGGCGATCTCGCCCGTTCCCAGCACCCACTGGGAGAGCGTGCAGGAGGGGCGGGTGGCGCGGGGCGCCGGCTCGGCGAGGAGCTGCGGGAGGGCGTCGATCTGCCGGGCGAGGTGGGCCAGCAGGTGGCGGACGTCCCAGCCGGGCAGGCCGGTGGGCCTGCCGAGCTGCTGGGGGGTGAGCTCGTGGGCGGCCAGGCGGACGAACTCCACCTGCGCCAGCACCGCATCCCGGACCCGGTCGGGATGGTAGGAGCGAGGCTTGCGCCGAGGTGTGGACATGTCTGGAGCTTACGACCTGCGGCGCCGCCGCGAGGCGGAGAGTCACCGACCCGGTGTGCCGCCACCGCCCGGGCGTCCGTCGGGCGGACGAGGCGGCTCGGCGGGGCCGGTCGGCGCGGGCCGCAACCTCCCCCGGACGGTGGGGCACCGGGACGGTACCGGGCGGGTATCAGCTCTCGGCCACGCCTGTCTGCCGCGCACCGCGGTGTGCCAGGATTCGCGCATGCCTATCGCGGACAAGTACCTCGCAGACGACGAAGACCTGGTCTTCTACACCCGCCAGCACTGGACCACGCTGGTCTCGGAGTTCCTGCTTCTCCTCGTCGTCATCGCGGGTACCGCCGCCCTGCTGTGGGTGATGCCGTCCGACGAGGAGTGGAGCGACATCGGCCGGTGGGTGGTCATCGGCGCCGGCGTGATCGCCGCGCTGTGGCTCTGGCTGATCCCGCTGTTGCAGTGGCGCTCCACGGTGTACGTGCTGACGACCAAGCGACTGCACAAGCGGACGGGGTTCATCACCAAGGCCGGCCGCTCGATCCCGCTGACCCGGGTCAACGACGTCTCGTACTCGGTCGGGTTGTGGGAGCGGATCATGCGGTACGGCACGCTGCACGTGCAGTCGGCCTCGGAGCAGGGGAAGATGACGCTGCGTCACGTGCCGGACCCGGAGCTGCTGAAGACGAAGGTGTACCAGCAGATCGATGCGATCGGCCAGGACGGCCCGGGCTACCAGGTCTGATTCGGCGCCTGCTGCGGCGCCCCTCCTCCACTCGCCCGTCGAGCCCCGGCCACCGGCCGGGGCTCGCAGCATGTCCGGGCCGCGTGGCGGCAGTAGGTCCGCAGGGCGCCGGTCCTCGGGTCACTCGGACGTCGCCGGTCAGGCAGGTGCGGTGCCGTCAGCCGGGAGCGGTGCCGGTGCGCAGCGGGTCGTCGAGGACGGTGCGGGTGACGGCGTGGGCCGCGCCGAGCAGCGGCCCGTCGGCGCCGAGGCGGGAGACGACCAGCGGCGGCGCGGTGCCGAGCCGCCGGGTCAACTCCGCGGTGAGGGACGGCAGCAGCCAGGGTGCGAGGACGGCGAGCGCGCCGCCGAGGACGAGCGCGTGGGGGTCGAGCAGGTGGGTGGCGCCGGTGAGGGCGATGCCGAGGTCGGTCCCGGCGCCGCGCAGCGCGCGCAGCACGTCGGGGTCGCCGTGCTCGGCGCGGCCGGCGAGGTAGGCGGAGCGGGCGCCGGGGCCGGGGTGGTCGGCGACGGCGCGGGCGGGGTCGAGTCCGACGGCGCGCAGCAGCGCGGCTTCGCCGGCGTACTGCTCCAGGCAGCCGCGGCCGCCGCAGGCGCAGTTCTCGCCGCGGCGGCGGACGGGGACGTGGCCGAGTTCGCCGGCGAAGCCGCGGTTGCCGCGCAGCAGGCGGCCGTCGGTGAGGATCGCGGAGCCGATGCCGATCTCGGCGGAGATGTGCAGGACGTCGCCGGTGCGGCAGACGGGGTCGCCGATCCACAGTTCGGCGAGGGCGCCGAGGTTGGCCTCGTTGTCGGCGGTCAGCGGGGCGTGGGCGGCGAGGGGGCCGGTGGTGAGGTCGACGTCGCGCCAGCCGAGGTTGGGGGCCTGGACGACGTGGGCGCGGTCGCGGGAGACGAGGCCGGGGACGGCGACGCGGAGCCCGGCGGGGTGGAGTCCGGCGGCGGTGACCTCGTCGTGGACGCGGGTCACCAGTGCCGCGAGCCGTGCCAGGACGGGCTCGGGCGCACTGCCGCGGTTGGCGGAGTCGACGGCGGCGCGGGCGCGGACGCGGCCGCGCAGGTCGACCGCGCAGACCGCGAGGTGGTCGACGCCGATCTCGGCGCCGAGGCCGCAGGGCCCGCGGTCGCTGAGGGCGAGGACGGTGCCGGGCCGGCCCGGGGCACCGGAGTGCCCGAGGCCGGCCTCGGCGAGCAGGCCGGCTGCCAGCAGGTCGTCCACCAGGGTGGAGACGGCGGTGCGGGTGAGGCCGATCCGGTCGGCGACCCGCGCCCGGGAGGCGGGGCCGCCGTCCGCGACGGCGTACAGGACGGCCGCGAGGTTGCGGCGGCGCATGTCCTGCTGGGTGTGCAGCCGGCGGGTGGTGGTCATCGCGGGAGGTTACCGCCCCGGTCGTCGCCGTCGGGGGCGTATCCGGTGGTGTCCGCCGTCGCGGGGCCGCCCGGGGCGGCCGGGGTGGGGCGGCGGAGCAGCTCGTCCGCGCCGGTGAGGGCGTTCTCCAGGCGGGCCAGCGCCTCGTCGTCGCGGGGGACGGCGTCGTGGGAGGGGCCCTCGGCGGTGCGCCAGCCGCGGGCGACCTCGGCGGGGTCGGTGCCGAGCAGCAGTCCGGCGGCCTGGGCGGCGGCGCCGAGCGCGACGAGTTCCTGGGCGCGGGGGACCTGGACGGGGCGGCCGGAGAGGCGGCGGACGGTCTCGCGCCAGGCGGTGCCGCGGGCGCCGCCGCCGATGAGCAGGATCGGGGCGTCGGGGCGGGACTCGTCGGCGAGGACGAGGTCGAGGGCGCGCAGCAGGGCGTAGACGGCGCCGTCGTACGCGGCCTGGAGGACCTGCCCGCCGGTGGTGTCGTGGCGCAGTCCGTAGAGCAGGCCGGAGGCGTAGGGGAGTTGGGGGGTGCGTTCGCCGTCGAGGAACGGGAGCAGCACGGGGCCGGCGGCGGGTTCGACGTCCTCGCGTTCGCGGCCGAGAAGGGCGGCGACGCGGTCGACGGCGAGGGTGCAGTTGAGGGTGCAGGCCAGCGGGAGCCAGCCGTCGGTGGCGTCGGCGAAGCCGGCGACGGTGCCGGTCTCGTCGGCGGGGCGGGTGCGGCTCACGGCGTAGACGGTGCCGGAGGTGCCGAGGCTGAGGACGGGGGTGCCCGGGGCGAGGCCGAGGCCGAGCGCGGCGCCCATGTTGTCGCCGGTGCCGGCGGCGACGAGGGCGCCGGTTTTCAGCGGGAGTCCGGCGGCGGCCATGACGGTGCCGGCGCCCTCGCCGCGGCCGACGACGCGCGGCAGGAGGGCGGGGTCGAGACCGAGGTGGTCGAGGATGCCGGTGTCGTAGCCGGCGTCGTCCCCGGCCCACCAGCCGGTGCCGGAGGCGTCGCCGCGGTCGGTGGTGCCCTCGCCGGTGAGGCGGCCGGTGAGGTAGTCGTGGGGCAGTCGGACGGCGGCGGTGCGGGCGGCTGCCTCGGGCTCGTTCTCGGTGAGCCAGCGCCACTTGGGGGCGGTGAAGGAGGGGGCGGGGACGCTGCCGACGCGGCGGGCCCAGGCGGCGGGACCGCCGAGGTCGCGGATGAGGGAGTCGACCTGCGGGGCGGAGCGGACGTCGTTCCACTGGAGGGCGGGGCGGACGGGGGCACCGCCGGCGTCGAGGGTGACGAGGCCGTGCTGCTGGCCGGCGACGGAGATCGCCTCGGCCTCGGTGGCGGCGCGTCCGCACTGCTCCAGGGCGGCGGTGAGCGCCGTCCACCAGTGTTCGGGGTCGATCTCGTGGGTGGCGGTGGTGGGGTGGCTCGCCTGGCCGGAGGCGACGACCTCACCGGTGGCGGTGTCCACGACGAGTGCCTTGGTGGACTGCGTCGAGCTGTCCACCCCGATGACCAGTGGTCCGTGCGCTGTGGCCATGGGTGCTGCCTCCTGGGTTCCGGGTGCGGTGCGGTGCGGTCGCGTGCGCCGTGGGTGCGGGTCGCCCGGGTGGTCGGGTGCGCGGGCGGTCGCGGTGGCCCGCGCGCCGCCGCCGCTGGTGCGCGCGTTCGCACACCCATGTTGCGACGACGGGTCTCTTGACTGCCCCGGCGGGTACGCATACTAATTTGTAAATAGCCCTGACGAAATGGCGGCCGGGGAGACCGGTACCGCCGCCCGTCACGGCCGGTACCCCCGCACGCCCGCAGGACCGAGACGAGGAGCGCCCGTGCCGCAGAACTACGTGCCCACCCCGCAGGACAAGTTCAGCTTCGGTCTGTGGACCGTCGGTTGGAGCGGCAACGACCCGTTCGGCGTCGCGACCCGCGCCCCGCTGGACCCGGTGGAGGCCGTGAACCGGCTGGCCGAACTGGGTGCCCACGGCATCACGTTCCACGACGACGACCTGATCCCGCACGGCTCCTCCGAGAGCGAGCGCGACGCGATCATCAAGCGGTTCAAGGATGCGCTGGCCACCACCGGCCTCAAGGTCCCGATGGCGACCACCAACCTGTTCTCCCACCCGGTCTTCAAGGACGGCGGCTTCACCGCCAACGACCGCGACATCCGCCGGTACGCGCTGCGCAAGACCATGCGCAACATCGACCTGGCCGCCGAGCTGGGCGCGGAGACCTACGTCGCGTGGGGCGGCCGGGAGGGCTCGGAGAGCAACGGCTCCAAGGACGTCCGCGGGGCGCTGGACCGGATGAAGGAGGCGTTCGACCTCCTCGGCGAGTACGTCACCGAGCAGGGCTACGGGCTGCGGTTCGCGATCGAGCCGAAGCCGAACGAGCCCCGCGGCGACATCCTGCTGCCGACGGTCGGGCACGCCATCGCCTTCATCGACCGGCTGGAGCGGCCCGAGCTGTTCGGCGTCAACCCGGAGGTCGGCCACGAGCAGATGGCCGGGCTGAACTTCGCGCACGGCATCGCCCAGGCGCTGTGGTCGGACAAGCTGTTCCACATCGACCTCAACGGCCAGCACGGCACCCGGTTCGACCAGGACCTCCGCTTCGGCGCCGGTGACCTGCGGGCGGCGTTCTGGCTGGTCGACCTGTTGGAGACCGGCGGCTACACCGGCCCGCGGCACTTCGACTTCAAGCCGCCGCGCACCGAGGACGCCGAGGGCGTCTGGGAGTCGGCCGCCGGCTGCATGCGCAACTACCTGATCCTGCGGGAGCGGGCCGCGGCGTTCCGCGCCGACCCGGAGGTGCAGGATGCGCTGGCCGCCGCCCGCGTCGACGAGCTGAACACCCCGACGCTGGCGGCGGGTGAGACCGCCTCGGCGCTGCTGTCGGACGCCTCCGCGTTCGAGGAGTTCGACGTGGACGCCGCCGCCGCCCGCGGCATGGCCTTCGAGCGGCTGGACCAGCTGGCGATGGACCACCTGATGGCTGCCCGTCCCTGAGGCGGTACAGCGCGGCCTGGTTGGTGGAGGCCCCGAGGGAGACCTGCGCGTAGACCGAGGCGAAGAAGAACAGCGGCACGAACGCGAGCATCGCGAAGAACAGCACCAGG
>NZ_JAAVJC010000213.1:1964-7942 GCF_012033785.1 Streptomyces bohaiensis | reverse complement strand
GCGCCGCGGGGCGCAACCCCCAGAGCAGCAGCTCCGTGCCGGGCGCCGCACCCGTCAGCGGCGGACGGCGGTCCGGGGGCGCGGCGATCCGGACCTCGTCGCCGGGCGCCAACCGGTCCGCACCGAGGTGTGCCGCGCCGCGCACCACATGGAGCTCCGCCAGCGGCGCATCGGGGAAGGGCACCTCCTCCCCCGGCTCCGGCCGCGCCACCCGCAGCGTGGCGTCGGTGCGCGGGAGCCGGTGGTCGACGCCGGCAGCCAGGGCGCGCACCACGGTGTACTCGGTGTCGCCGCCCGGGGTGTCGGGCACCAGCCACATCTGGAGGAATCGCAGCGGCGCGTCGCCGTCGTTGCGCTCCACATGGTGGGCGAGCGCGCCGGTGGTGAGGCGCTGGAGGTCGCCGGGGCGCACCATCGTCGCGTTCCCGGCGCTGTCGCGGTGGGTGAGCTCGCCCTCGACGACCCAGGTGACGATCTCCAGGTCGCGGTGGGCGTGCTCGGCGTACCCGGCGCCCGGCGCGAGGAGTTCCTCGTTGCAGGCGGTCAGCGGCCCGAACCGCAGGTTGTCGGGGTCGTAGAAGCCGGAGAACGAGAAGGCGTGCCGGGTCTCGATGCCGGCGGCCGCGTCCCCGCCGCGGTACCGGGCGGCGGCACGTCGGATGTCGACCCCGGGGGTCGCGGCGGCGTCCATGCGCCCACGGTAGCGGCGCGGCGGGGCGGCCGGGGGCCGGCGCAGCCCCGAGCGGCGCCGGGGCGCGCCGCCGCCGGTGGCCGGGGCGGACCCCTGGGGGTGGCCCGACGGCGCGGATGAGGCAGGCTGGGACCGTGTCCGACACACCTGAGCAGGAGAACAACGCCACAGCCGACCCGCGCGCGCCGCGGGTGAGCCGCGCGGCCGGGAACGTGCCGGGGGCCCGGGGCCCCGTGGGCCCGGTGCACGCCGCCACCGTCCGCAACCTGGAGCGTTCGGCCGGCAAGCTCGCGGCCGCCGCCATCGCGCGGATGGACGAGAACCTGTCGTGGTACCGCGTGATGCCGCCGGAGAACCGGTCCTGGATCGGGTTGGTGGCCCAGGCGGGGATCGCCGCGTTCACCGAGTGGTTCCGCCACCCCGGCGCACCGCAGGCCATCTCCACCGACGTCTTCGGCACCGCGCCGCGGGAGCTGACGCGGGCGGTCACGCTGCGGCAGACGGTGGAGATGGTCCGCACCACCATCGAGGTGGTGGAGACCGCGGTGGACGAGATCGCCGCCCCCGGCGGCGAGGACGCCCTGCGGGGTGCGCTGCTCGTCTACGCGCGGGAGATCGCGTTCGCCACCGCTCAGGTGTACGCGCAGGCGGCCGAGGCCCGGGGTGCGTGGGACGCCCGGCTGGAGTCGCTGGTCGTCAACGCCGTCGTCTCCGGCGAGGCCGACGAGGGGGACGTCTCCCGCGCCGCCGCCCTCGGCTGGGACTCCCCGGAACGGGTGACCGTGGTGGTCGGGTCGGCGCCCGACGCGGACAACGAGCTGACGGTGGAGGCGATCCGCCGCGCCGCCCGGTACGCGAAGATGCAGGTGCTGACGGGGGTGCTCGGCAAGCGGCTGGTGGTGATCGTCGGGGGGACCGACGATCCGCTGCGGGCCGCGAAGTCGCTGATCGCCCCGTTCGCCGCCGGACCGGTCGTGGCGGGACCGCTGGTGGAGGACCTCCAGGCGGCGACCCGTTCCGCCCAGGCCGCGACCGCCGGGCTGCGTGCCTGCGCGGCGTGGCCCGACGCCCCGCGGCCGGTGGCCGCGGACGACCTGCTGCCGGAGCGGGCGATGGCCGGGGACGCCACCGCCAGGGGGCTGCTGGTGGAGGAGATCTACAGACCGCTGGAGCGGGCGGGCTCCGCCCTGCTGGAGACACTCAGCGTCTATCTGGAGCAGGCCAACAGCCTGGAGGGGGCGGCACGGATGCTGTTCGTGCACCCCAACACCGTCCGGTACCGGCTGCGACGGGTGACCGACGTCACCGGGTGGTCGCCCTCGGACGTGCGTTCCGCGTTCACGCTTCGTGTCGCCCTGATGCTGGGACGGCTGAGCGCGGGCGAGGCGGGATCCGCGCGCTGAGCAGACCGTTTGTCGGAGGGTGACAATTTGCCCCGTGGTTCTTGGTGACGGTCCCCACCCGCGTCGGGCACCGCTGCCGCGAGAGAGTGTGAGAGTGCTCGTTCTCGTCGCTCCCGGCCAAGGCGCCCAGACGCCTGGCTTCCTGACCCCCTGGCTCGAACTGCCCGGCGCAGCCGACCGGCTGCGCGGGTGGTCCGACGCGATCGACCTCGACCTGGTGCACTACGGCACCGAGGCCGACGCCGACGCGATCCGTGACACCGCGGTGGCGCAGCCGCTGCTGGTGGCGGCGTCGCTGCTGTCGGCGGAGGCCGTGCTCGGCGCGCTGCCGGCGGCCGGCCCCGCGCCCGCCCTGGTGGCGGGCCACAGCGTCGGCGAGCTCGCCGCCGCCGTCTTCGCGGGCGTGCTGTCGCCCGAGGAGGCGCTGGTGCTGGTGCGGCGGCGCGGGCTGGCGATGGCGGAGGCCGCGGCGGTCACCGACACCGGCATGTCCGCGGTGCTGGGCGGCGACCCGGAGCAGGTCGCCGCGAAGCTCGCGGAGCTGGGCCTGACCCCGGCGAACGTCAACGGCGCCGGGCAGGTCGTCGCGGCGGGCACCACCGAGCAGTTGGCCGCGCTCGCCGCGGACAAGCCGGAGAAGGCCCGCGTGATGCCGCTGAAGGTCGCCGGCGCGTTCCACACCGCCCACATGGCGCCGGCGGTGGCGGAGATGGAGGACGCCGTGCTCGGCCTCACCCCGGGCGACCCGGTGGTGCGCTACGTCTCCAACGCTGACGGCGCGGTGGTGGTCGAGGGCAAGGACGTCCTCACCCGCCTCGTCACCCAGGTGTCGAACCCGGTCCGCTGGGACCTGTGCATGGAGACCTTCCGGGCCGAGGGCGTCACGGCGCTGATCGAGGTCTGCCCGGGCGGGACGCTCGCCGGGCTCTCCAAGCGCGCCCTGAAGGGTGTGCGGAACCTGGCGGTCAAGACACCCGACGAACTCCCCGCAGCCCGTGAACTCGTCGCGGAGTTCTCCGCGAGCGAGCACTAAGCCGAACAGGAGCCCTCAACCGATGGCAGCGTCTCTCAGGCCGAGCAAGGGTGCCCCGTACGCGAGGGTGCTCGGCGTCGGCGGCTACCGCCCGCAGCGGGTCGTCCCCAACGAGGAGATCCTGGAGCACATCGACTCCTCGGACGAGTGGATCCGCTCCCGCTCCGGCATCGTGACCCGCCACTGGGCCAACGACGAGGAGACGGTCGCCGAGATGTCGCTGGCGGCCGCGGGCAAGGCCCTCGCGGCGGCCGGCATCGGTCCGGAGCAGGTCGGCGCCGTCGTCGTCTCCACGGTGTCCCACTTCATGCAGACCCCGTCGGTGGCGACCGAGATCGCCTACCGGCTCGGCACCGGGAAGGCCGCGGCCTTCGACATCTCCGCCGCCTGCGCGGGCTTCGGCTACGGCCTGGCCGTGGCGAAGGGCATGGTCGTCGAGGGCAGCGCGGAGTACGTCGTCGTCATCGGCGTGGAGCGGCTCTCGGAGCTGACCGACCGGGAGGACCGCTCGACGGCGTTCCTCTTCGCCGACGGAGCGGGCGCCGTCGTCGTCGGCCCGTCCGACGTCCCGGCGATGGGCCCCACGGTGTGGGGCTCCGAGGGCGACAAGGCGGACGTGATCGAGCAGACCACGCCGTGGACCGCGTACCGTGACGGCGAGGTCGCCCGCTTCCCGGCGCTGCGCCAGGAGGGCCAGACGGTCTTCCGCTGGGCGGTCTTCGAGATGGCGAAGGTCGCGGAGCAGGCGCTGGAGGCGGCGGGGATCACCGCGGCCGAGCTGGACGCCTTCATCCCGCACCAGGCCAACATGCGGATCATCGACTCGCTGGCCAAGACGCTCAAGCTGCCCGAGCACGTCGCCATCGCGCGGGACGTGGAGACGACGGGGAACACCTCGGCCGCCTCCATTCCGCTGGCGATGGAGCGGATGCTCGCCACCGGTCAGGCCAAGAGCGGCGACATCGCGCTGCTCATCGGCTTCGGGGCGGGTCTCGTGTACGCGGCGACAGTCGTTACCCTCCCCTAGGACATATCCCCCGACGGACCGGCATCCCGCCGGATCGTCCGTCACATCCCCGCGGTTCGCCGCGGCACACAGAGATCGAAGGAGCGGCGCACATGGCTGCCACGAAGGAAGAGATCATCTCCGGTCTCGCCGAGATCGTGAACGAGATCGCCGGCATCCCCACCGAGGACGTCGCCGAGGACAAGTCGTTCACCGACGACCTGGACGTCGACTCGCTGTCCATGGTCGAGGTCGTCGTCGCCGCCGAGGAGCGCTTCGACGTCAAGATCCCGGACGACGACGTCAAGGGCCTGAAGACCGTCGGTGACGCCACCAACTACATCCTGGAGCACCAGAGCTGACCCACCCGGTCCGCTGCGGACGGCTCCCGGCCGCCCGCGTCACGTGCCCGCCGCCACCCCTCTCGGGGTGGCGGAGTTCCACCACCCTCGACAAGCGGAGCAGACAATCCCGTGAACGCTACCAATCGAACGGTGGTCGTCACCGGTATCGGCGCCACCACGCCCCTGGGCGGCGACAGCGCATCGACCTGGGACGGCCTGATGGCTGGGCGGTCGGGTGTGCGCCCCCTGGAGCAGGAGTGGGCCGCCGAACTGCCCGTACGGATCGCCGCGTCCATCGCGGTCGAGCCGGGCGAGGTGCTTCCCCGGCCGCTCGCCAGGCGGCTGGACCGATCGGCGCAGTTCGCGCTGATCGCAGCCCGCGAGGCCTGGGCGGACGCCGGCCTCACCGGTCCCGCCGGTGAGGTCGGGGGCACGGTGGACCCCGACCGGCTGGGTACGGTCATCGCCTCCGGCATCGGCGGCGTGACCACCCTGCTGGACCAGTACGACGTGCTGCTGGAGAAGGGTGCGCGGCGTGTCTCGCCGCACACCGTTCCGATGCTCATGCCCAACAGCCCGGCGGCCAACGTCGGCCTGGAGGTCGGCGCCCGGGCCGGGGTGCACACCCCGGTCTCCGCCTGCGCCTCCGGCGCCGAGGCCATCGGCTACGCCGCGGAGATGATCCGCAGCGGCCGGGCGGACATCGTCGTCACCGGCGGGACGGAGGCGTGCGTGCACCCGCTGCCGATCGCCGCGTTCTCCAACATGATGGCGATGTCCAAGGACAACGAGAACCCCGAGGGCGCCTCGCGCCCCTACGACACGGGCCGTTCCGGTTTCGTGCTCGGCGAGGGCGCCGGCGTCGTGGTCCTGGAGTCCGCGGAGCACGCCGAGCGCCGCGGCGCCCGGGTCTACTGCGAACTCGTGGGCCAGGGACTGTCCGCGGACAGCCACCACATCGCCCAGCCGGAGCCCACCGGCCGGGGCATCTCGGCGGCGCTGCAGAACCTGCTCGACGCCACCGACATCGACCTCTCCGAGGTCGTGCACCTCAACGCGCACGCCACGTCCACACCGCAGGGCGACGTCGCCGAGGTGAAGGCCCTGCGCAAGGTCCTGGGCGACCACGTCGACCACGTGGCGGTCTCCGCCACCAAGTCGATGACCGGTCACCTGCTCGGGGGTGCGGGCGGTATCGAGACGGTCGCCACCGTCCTCGCGCTGCACCACCGCACCGCCCCGCCCACCCTCAACGTCGACGAACTCGACCCCGAGGTGGACGCGGACGTCGTGCGCGGTGAGCCGCGCGCTCTGCCCGCCGAGGGTCGGCTGACCGCGCTGAACAACTCGTTCGGCTTCGGCGGCCACAACGTGGTGCTCGCCTTCCGCACCGTCTGACGCCGCGCACACGAGACCCGCCCCGAAGCCGATGAGCAGCGCGATGTCGCCGCTCTTGGCCTGACCGGTGGCGAGCATCCGCTCCATCGCCAGCGGAATGGAG
>NZ_JAAVJC010000213.1:0-1954 GCF_012033785.1 Streptomyces bohaiensis | reverse complement strand
GGCCGGAACCCGTCAGGGGTTCCGCCCCACAGCCGTGTGCGGCGGCGTCCGCCGGCCCGCGCGCTCAGAGCGTGTGTGAGACCCCGGTTCGGATCGGCTCGCGGCACCGGATGCGGTCACCTGCACGGCGGAGGGGCGCCCTCGTACCGGGTGGTCTGCGGGCGTCTCTCGACAACGCAGCAGATGGCCGTAGCCGGCCTCGCGAACCCGGCGCGGGGTCTCACACACGCCCTCAGACCACCTGGTGCAGCCAGCGGACGGGGGCGCCCTCCCCGGCGTGGCGGAACGGCTCCAGTTCGTCGTCCCAGGGCTTGCCGAGCAGTCGGGTGATCTCGGCCTCCAGGTCGCTCTCCCCGAGCGCGGCGCGCGCCGTGGCGGCGCGCAGCCGGTCCTCCGGGATCATGATGTCGCCGTGCATCCCGGTGACGGCGTGGTAGATGCCGAGGCCGGGGGTGCAGCTGTACCGCTCCCCCTCCGCGGTGGCGCACGGTTCGGAGGTGACCTCGAACCGCAGGAGCTGCCAGCCGCGCAGCGCGGAGGCGAACTGGGATGCCGTGCCGACCGCCCCCTGCCAGGAGAGCTCGGCTCGCCAGGTGCCCGGCGAGGCCGGCTGTCTGGTCCAGTCGAGCCCGACCCGGGTGCCGAGCACCCCGGCCACGGCCCATTCGATGTGCGGGCACAGCGCACGCGGTGCGGAGTGCACGTACAGGACACCTCGCGTGGTCATCTGACCTCCTGCCCTTCCCAGCCGGGGCCCGGCCGGCCGGCGGCCGGACCCGAGCCGGCGCGGGGTCGCCCACGCCCGCGCGTCGTCACTCAGCGAACAGTAAACACCACAGACAGCCACATCTCGGCAAAATCGGCAGCGTGTGACGGCGGACGGATCTCTTACGCTGGTGATGCGGACCCGCGCGCCCGCAGGCCGGGCCGGGTCCCAAGTTACCGTGCGGCCCGGAGTGCCGGTTCCGCGGCGACGCCCATGTCAACCCGTCCGGAGCAGGGAGCCGAATGCCGGTCAGCCGCCCCACCCGCCCGATCCGTCCCGCCCTCGCGGTGCTCCTCGCCGCGGCGGCGCTGGCCGCGTGCTCCTCCGCGTCGGAGCCCTCCGCGACCCGCGGCGAGGCCGGCGACGACGCCCGGCACGAGGAGCTGCCCGGCCCCCGTTGGAACACCGAGCCCGCGACGGTCGCCGCCCTGGGCGACTCCATCACCACCGGTTTCGACTCCTGCGAGCTGCTGGCGGACTGCCCCGAGGTGTCGTGGGCGACCGGCACCGAGGCCGACGTCGACAGCCTCGCCGCGCGGCTGGGAGCCGAGGCGAGCTGGAACGAGGCGGTGTCCGGGGCGATGATGGCCGACCTGCCCGGGCAGGCCCGCCTCGCGGCGGCCAACGACCCGGAGCTGGTGACGGTGCTCGCCGGAGCCAACGACGCCTGTACCCGGACGCCGGACAGGATGACGGAGCCGGAGGCGTTCCGCGCCGCGTTCGCCGAGACGGTCGAGGTCATCCGCGAGGAAGCGCCGCAGGCGCAGATCTTCGTGGCCAGCGTGCCGGACCTGATGCAGCTGTGGCGGACCGGCAAGGAGGAGGACCGGGCGCGGATGGCGTGGCAGTTCGGCATCTGCCAGTCGATGCTGCGGGACGCCGCCACGGACGACGCGGAGACCCGCGAGCGGCGGGAGGCCGTCGCGGAGCGGGTGGACGCCTACAACGCGGCGCTGTCGGAGGTGTGCGCCGAGGACGTGCTCTGCCGGTACGACGACGGGGCGGTCAACGGCTACGCGTTCCAGGTGGAGGACCTCAGCGAGTGGGACTGGTTCCACCCCAGCCGCGCCGGGCAGGCCGCCCTCGCCGAGCTGGCCCACGCCGCGGTCGTGCGGGAGGACTGACCCACCGCCCGGGCCCCGCCCCGCCGCCCGTCACCGCCGCTCGACCCCGCCGCCGCCCGACCCC
>NZ_JAAVJC010000212.1 GCF_012033785.1 Streptomyces bohaiensis | reverse complement strand
CGTTGCCCCGCCGCCGCGCGGGGCGGGCCCGGCTGCGCGCGGCGGCCCTCCCCGTCCGGGCCGGTCCGGCGCGTGGAACGGCGGCGTCCGGGGGGCCGCTCCCCGGCTACCCTGGCCCGATGCGGACCGCCCTCGTCATCGGCACCGGCCTGATCGGTACCTCCATCGCCCTCGCGCTGACCTCCCGGGGGGTGCGCGTCCACCTCCAGGACCACGATCCCGAGCAGGCCCTGACCGCCGCCGCCCTCGGCGCCGGCGACACCGCGCCGGCCGAGGAGCCCGTCGACCTCGCCGTCGTCGCGGTCCCGCCGGCACACATCGCCGCCACCCTGGCCGCGGCGGACGCCCGCGGCGCGGCCCGCGCCTACCTCGACGTGGGGAGCGTCAAGGGCGGCCCCCGGCGCGAGCTCGTGGCGGCCGGGTTCGACCTCGCCCGCTACGTCGGCACCCACCCCATGTCCGGTCGGGAGCGTTCCGGCCCGCTCGCCGCCACCGCCGACCTCTTCGAGGGCCGCGCCTGGGCGCTCACTCCCACCCCGGAGACCGACACCGAGGTGCTCAACCTGGCCCTGGAACTGGTGGCCCTCTGCCGCGCCGTTCCGGTGGTGATGGACGCCGACGCGCACGACCGGGCCGTGGCCCTGGTCTCGCACACCCCGCAGCTGCTCTCCAGCCTGGTCGCCGCCCGACTCACCGCGGCGGAGGAGAGCGCGGTCCGCCTCTGCGGCCAGGGCATCCGGGACGTCACGCGCATCGCGGCCTCCGACCCCGCGATGTGGATCGACATCCTGTCCGCCAACCCGGGTCCCGTCGCCGACATCCTCGCCGAGGTCGCGGAGGACCTCGACGCGACGGTCCGCGCGCTGCGGGCCCTGGCCTCGACCGACGCCGAGGAGCACGCCGACGGCGCCGCCGGGGTCGCCTCGCTGCTGCGCCGGGGCAACGCGGGACGCCGGCGGGTCCCGGGCAAGCACGGTGCGGCGCCCGCCGCCTACGAGACGGTGGCCGTGCTGATCTCCGACCGGCCCGGCGAACTGGCCCGGATCTTCGCGGACGCCGGGGCGGCCGGGGTCAACGTCGAAGATGTCCGGATCGAGCACGCCACCGGCCAGCAGGCGGGCCTCGTCCAGCTCATGGTGGACCCCGGCGCGGCACCGGTGCTGAGCACCGCGCTGCGCGAGCGCGGCTGGTCGATCAGGGCGTGACCCCGCGGGCGGCGCGGCGTGCGACGGCGCGCGGCGCCCGTCCGCCCGTGCGGGGGCGGGAGGGGCGCCCCGGCCACGCACGGACCGGCGTGGGCGGCGGGCGGCTGCTCCCCGCGCGACGGCCGTTCGAGTGAGCGGCTAACCTGTCCTCGGTCGTGCCCCCGCCGCCCCCGGCGGGCAGCCGCGGGGCGCGCCCTCCCTGCTTCCGCCGCCGCCGGCCGCATCGGGCCGGTCCGAGAAAGAGGTGCGCATCTCCGTGTCCGCCAAACCCGCCGTCGTGGTCGCCATCGACGGGCCGTCCGGAACGGGCAAGTCCAGCACCTCCAAGGCGGTCGCCGCCCGGCTCGGCCTCGCCTACCTCGACACCGGCGCCCAGTACCGCGCCATCACCTGGTGGATGCTGCACCACGGCGTGGACGTCGCCGACCCGGCGGCCGTGGCCGCCGCGGCGGCCACTCCCGACGTGGTCTCCGGCACCGACCCGCAGGCGCCCACCATCACCGTCGACGGCACCGACGTCGCCGCGCCCATCCGCGGCCCGGAGGTCACCGGTGCCGTCAGCGCCGTCAGCGCCGTCCCCGCGGTCCGCGAACGGATCACCGAGCTGCAGCGCTCCATCGCCGCCGAGGCCACCGCCGGCATCGTGGTCGAGGGACGGGACATCGGCACGACCGTGCTGCCGGACGCCGATCTGAAGATCTTCCTCACCGCCTCCGAGGAGGTGCGCGCCGCCCGCCGCAGCGGGGAGATCGGCCGCCGGGGCGCCGAGGGCGTCGCCACCACCCGGGCCGACCTCGCCCGCCGCGACGCGGCGGACTCCTCCCGCGCCGTCTCGCCGCTGGCCCAGGCCGGCGACGCGACCGAGGTCGACACCTCCCACCTCACCCTCGACCAGGTCGTCGACTGCGTCGTCACCCTCGTCGAGGACCGGAAGCGGCCCGTCTCGTGACCACCGCCGCCGCCCGGACCGAGGACGGCCCGCGTCCCGATCCCAGCCCGCGGGGCGCCGTCGTGGGGCACCGCATCGGCATCACGCTGGTGCGCAGCGCCTGGAACACCCGGGTGCTGGGCGCCTGGCGGGTCCCGGGCAGCGGTCCGGTCATCCTCGCGGGCAACCACACCCACAACGTGGACGGCCCGCTGGTCATCGGCACGTCGCCGCGTCCGGTCCACTTCCTCGTCAAGCGCGAGGCGTTCGTCGGCCCCGCCGGGGCCGCGATGCGCGTGCTCGGGCAGATCGCCGTGGACCGGGGCGCGGCGGACCGCGGCGCGGTGGCGGACACCCTCGCCGTGCTGCGGGCCCAGGGCGTCATCGGCATGTTCCCCGAAGGCAGCCGGGGCGCCGGTGACTTCGGCGCCCTCCGCTCCGGCCTGGCGTGGTTCGCCCTGCGCTCCGGCGCCGCCGTCGTGCCCGTCGCGGTCCTCGGCAGCGCCGAGCGCCGCAGCCGGGTGCTGCCCGGGCTGCCGCCGCTGCGCGGCCGCCTCGACGTGGTCTACGGCGAGCCCTTCCACGTCGGCGACGGCAGCGGGCGCCGCGGTCGCGCGGCGTTGGACGCGGCCGCCGAGCAGGTCCAGCAGCGGCTGGCGGCCCATCTCGCGTCGGCCCGGGCCCTCACCGCGCGTTAGGCTGGGCGGTCGGGCCCCTCCCACGGCCACCACACCGTCGGGCCGATGACGCCGCGCGGCCCCGCGCCGCGCGCCACCGGCCCCCGGGGGGAGCAGCCCGGGCCCCGCCGCGTGCCGGGCACCGCAACCGCCCCCCGGGGGGCGGCCCCACCGGGAGAGACCCGGCCGACGACGGAGACAGGACCCCATGCGCGACCACGAGCAGCCCGAGGCGGGCACCGACCACGGTGCCCTGGACGAGGCCGAGTACACCGAGTTCATGCGGCTCGCCCAGGAGGAGGGCTTCGACGCCGAGGAGGTGGACGGGGAACTCGCCGCCGCCGGCGCGGGCCCGCTGCCCGTCCTCGCCGTGGTGGGCCGCCCCAACGTCGGCAAGTCCACCCTGGTCAACCGGATCCTCGGGCGCCGCGAGGCGGTCGTCGAGGACCGGCCGGGGGTGACCCGCGACCGCGTCAGCTACGAGGCCGAGTGGGCGGGCCGCCGCTTCAAGGTGGTGGACACCGGGGGGTGGGAGCAGGACGTCCTCGGCATCGACGCCTCCGTCGCCGCCCAGGCGGAGTTCGCCATCTCGACCGCGGACGCCGTGGTCTTCGTGGTGGACGCCGTGGTCGGCCCGACCGACACCGACACCGCCGTGGTGCGGCTGCTCCGCAAGTCCGGGAAGCCGGTCGTGCTGTGCGCCAACAAGGTCGACGGCCCCTCCACCGAGGCCGACGCGACCTACCTGTGGTCGCTGGGGCTGGGCGAGCCGCACCCCGTCTCCGCGCTCCACGGCCGTGGCACCGGCGACATGCTGGACGCCGTGCTGGAGGCGCTGCCGGACGCCCCGCCGGAGACCTTCGCCACCGTGACCGGCGGGCCGCGGCGCATCGCGCTGATCGGCCGTCCGAACGTCGGCAAGTCCTCGCTGCTGAACAAGGTCGCCGGCGAGGAGCGGGTCGTCGTCAACGAGGAGGCGGGCACCACCCGGGACCCCGTCGACGAGCTGATCGAGCTGGGTGACCGCATCTGGAAGTTCGTCGACACCGCCGGTATCCGGCGCCGGGTCCACCTCCAGGAGGGCGCGGACTACTACGCCTCGCTGCGGACCGCCGCCGCCCTGGAGAAGGCGGAGGCCGCGGTGGTGCTGATCGACGTCACCGAGCCGATCAGCGTCCAGGACACCCGGATCATCTCCATGGCCGTCGACGCCGGCCGGGCCCTGGTCATCGCCTACAACAAGTGGGACACCCTCGACGAGGAACGCCGCTTCTACCTGGAACGGGAGATCGAGCGGGACCTGGTGCAGGTGCAGTGGGCGCCGCGGGTCAATGTCTCGGCCCGCACGGGCCGCCACATGGAGAAGCTGGTGCCCGCGCTCGAGACCGCGCTGGCCGGCTGGGAGAGCCGGGTGCCGACGGGCAAGCTCAACGCCTTCCTGGGCGAGCTGGTCGCCTCCCACCCGCACCCCGTCCGCGGCGGCAAGCAGCCCCGCATCCTGTTCGGGACCCAGGCCGGCACCCGCCCGCCGCGGTTCGTGCTCTTCGCCTCCGGTTTCCTGGAGGCGGGCTACCGGCGGTTCGTGGAGCGCCGGCTGCGCGAGGAGTTCGGCTTCGCCGGCACACCGATCCAGGTGTCCGTGCGGGTCCGGGAGAAGCGCGGCGCCAAGCGCAAGTGACGCCCTCGACGGCGCCCGCCCCTCTCTGCACGCGGGGGCGGGCGCCGTCGTGCGGACCGCGAGGCCCCGGACGCACCACGGCGCCGCGACCGCCCCTCCCCGCGTCGGGAAGGGCGGCCGCGGCGCCGTGGCGCGCGGTCAGCTCCTGCCGTCGGTGCGGCCGTGCCGTCCCGGTGGCAGCGCCGGCAGCGACGAGCCGTGGCGACGGCCGGGATCGTGCCAGCCGGCGACCGCGGTGCGCGGGGAGCCGAAGGTGCCGAAGGCGTCGAACCTCAGCTCCTCCTCCCCGCTCCGGTCACCGGGAAGGGTCCGGAACATCCGCCGGTACTCAGCGCAGAGCGCGTCGTAGATCGGCGTCGCCGAGTGGCCCACGGCCGGCTCGAACGAAGGACGCATCCCGGGGATGTGGCGGTGGCGGCCGGGCTGCTGCGGGCGGAACGGTTCGGAAGGGTGCACGCTCCTCCAACGACCGGCCGGGCCGACGGATGCGGGGCGCCCGCCGGTACTACCTGATCGCCCCAGCCGGTCGGAGCCGCTCAGGTCCCGGCCAGCGGGATGACGGCGCCGACGAGTCGGCCGCCCTCGGCTGCCTGGTCCAGGGCGTCCCGCAGCAGGTCCTCCCGCGGCTGGGTGCCGATGGTCCCGGCGGGCGAGGCCAGCAGCAGCACCTTGCCGCGCTGCCGGGCGGCGTTGCGCCAGCCCTCGGTCACCGGCAGCGGCTGGTGCGCCTGCCACCAGGCGGTGGAGGGGCTGCCGACCAGACCGGGCTGCAGCACGGCGTGCAGTTCGCCGCCGACCAGCAGCACCGACCAGCCCGTCAGCTCGGCGGGCGCCGACGCCACGGTCGTCACCGGGAAGAAGCCCTGCTCGATCATGAGCGGCAGGAACTCGTCGCCGGAGGCGTCGGAGCCCGGGCGGGCGATGGCGCCGTTGGGCTCGACGACCAGCGAGGCGTAGAGCTCGTCGTCGACGATGACCAGGCCGCAGGTGACGCCCAGCACGGCCTGACCGCCGGCCTCCTGCGCGCCGGCGGCGATGTCGCTGCCCTGGCCGGTGATCGACCGCACGGCGCCCTTCAGCTGCTCCTCCGAGACCGGCACCACCTGCGAGGGGATGCAGGCGGCGTGGGCGAACGCCAGCACGGCCGTCTCCTCGCCCACGAACAGGACGGTGCTGGTGCGCTCCCGCACCGCGTCGCCCGGGTTGCGGCAGGAGGTGCAGTCGTAGTTGCCCGGGGAGTTGTCCCCGGTGAGCAGGCGCTCCGCCTCGTCTTCGCCGATCTCGGCGCGTACGTCCGCGCTGACGTCGAGCAATGCTGACACTGGTACTCCTTAGGTTTCCTGGGTCCGCTGCCTGCGGCGGCTCCCGAAGGTTCAACGGCGCCGACACGGCCAGGTCACGCCCTGGGAGGGGCCGATTCCGGTACGGTCACCGCCTGTGCGCCCGCCCCGCGGTGCCGGGGGCCGGGCGGTGCGCGGCTGCCGAGCGGGCCCCGGGAGGGCCGCGGCCTCCGGCAGATCTCCGCCGCGGTGCCGCCGCGGAATGCCGTGGCGCGCTCGGGGGAATTCCGTCGGGCCCGCCGGTCGGCGGTGACGCGTGGCCAGTCCGGAAGGGGAATCGAATAGCGGGGGCCGGGTTTTCCGTCCGTCCGCCGAATTCCCGCTCCGGAAGCGGCGGAGCAGGGGTTTCCGGCCGTGACGTCGGGAGGGCACGGGCCGGAGCCGCTGTGACAGAAGCGTGACACTGCGGACCGTCGCCCGTCACTTCCGGGTGCCGCGTCCGCCCCGTACGGTGGGCCGCATGTCTTCCCACTCCTCGGACGCGGACGGTTCCCGCGACACGACCGACAGTTACCTGGGGCTGAGCGCCGAGGCCGCGGGTGAGCGTGCCCGCGCCGCCGGCTGGCAGACCGTGCGGTCCCTGCCGCCGGACGCGATCATCACGATGGAGTACCTGGAGGGCCGGCTCAACTTCGCCGTCAAGGACGACGTCGTCGTCCGCTGCTGGAGGGGCTGAGCCCTCCGCCGCCCGCGGCGCGCGCCCTCACCGCCGCGTCCCGCCCCGAGGAAGCCGGGGCGGGACGCGGCGGTCGTGCGTCAGTGGCTGCCCGCGGGGCTCACCGGGGGCCGGTCGCCGGCGCCGGGGTGCGCGGTGGGATGGGCGCCGCCCGGGTGCGAGGGCGGCCCGGACGGGCGGGGGCCCGTCGGAGCGCGGTACGGGTGCGCCCCGTACCGCGCGGGCCGCAGGCCGTTGAGGGCCGGCGCCGCCTCGGTCTCGCGGGCGTCGTCGCCGTCCCGTCCCGTCCGCACGCCGACGGTCACCGGTCGGACGGCGGGTACCCGCTTCGGTTCCCGGAGGGAGAACCGCTCCCAGAGGCGGTCCCGGTCGGTGAGCAGCCGCATCTCGACCCGGGCGAGCAGCGGCTCGAACCACGGGAGCGCCAGCAGGATCAGCAGCCCGGCGGCCCAGCCGAGCAGCACGTCGCTCACCCAGTGGGTGCCCAGGTAGACGGTGGTCGTCCCCACGCCCAGCGCGAAGACCGCCGCTATCACCGAGAGGATGCGGCGGGCCTGCGGCGTGGTGGCGAGGTAGGCGAGGATTCCCCAGGTCACGACGGCGTTGGCCGTGTGCCCGGAGGGAAATATGTCCCCGGTCAGGAACATCTCGTTGGAGCCGATGATGTTGGCGTAGTGGGGGCCCTCACGGCCCATGCCGAGCTTCGCCGCGCCGACGGAGAGGTTGAGCAGCAGCAGCGCGCACCCCATCACCAGCAGTGGACGCAGGGTCCGCTGCCGCCAGGAGCGCCAGCCCAGCCACGCCGCGATCAGCGCGGCGGTGGGGCCGCGCTGCCCGAGGACCACGAAGTAGTCGAGGAAGGCGTGGAGCTCCGGCCACTGCTTGTACGGGCGGAAGAGCATGACCTGCCAGTCCAGGTGGACCAGCCAGGAGGTGGTCAGCACCAACCCGACGATCGCCGCGTAGAAGACCGCGGTCGTCCCCAGGAGGGACATCCGCACACGGCTCATGTCAGGAGCGGCCATGTCCGGGCGCTGTGGCTCCTGTTCGAGGCGAGCGAGGATTCGGGTACGCACCCTCTCAAGATTACAGCGGGTGATAGCGGGACTTTGTCCCCAGCTCACCTTCGTGATGCCGATGTGATGTGACGTGGACCCGGGGGCGCGCTTTGCGCCACCGTTCGCGCTTTGCGTGCGCGCCTAGGGATTGCGGGCCGCGGCGCGCCCCCGTGGCACCGCCGAATGCGTGGCGCGGTCGAATGCGGAACGCTGTTGCGCCGAATGCGTGCACCTGGGCAATTCCGTGGGAGGCGGGCCGGTGCCGTCTCGTGCCCGGACCGGAGGCGCCCGGCGGGGCGCGGCCACCGACGGCGCCGGGGCCGTGACGGGGCGTGGCCGGCGGTGCGTGGCGGGCTCCGGTCGGCCGGGGCCGGTTCTCGGC
>NZ_JAAVJC010000211.1 GCF_012033785.1 Streptomyces bohaiensis | reverse complement strand
GGGCGGCTCGTGCGAGCCGCCCGCCGGCGCCGGACGCGAGCGCCGACCGGGCCGGTGGGTCCCGGCCCGGGCCGGGCGCGTCAGGCGAAGTGGTGCCCCGTGAGCAGGCGGTACGCCTCCAGGTAGCGGTCGCGGGTCTGCGCGACGATGTGCTCCGGCAGCTCCGGCGGCGGGGTGTCGCCGTGGCGGTCCCAACCGGAGTCGGACGAGTTCAGCCAGTCGCGGATGAACTGCTTGTCGTAGGAGAACTGCGCGCGGCCCGGCTGCCAGTCGTCACGCGACCAGAACCGGGAGGAGTCCGGGGTCAGCACCTCGTCGGCGAGGTACAGCGCGTCGTCCTCGCCCTCCGGGCTGCCGCCGCCCTGCGCCCAGCCGAACTCGAACTTGGTGTCGGCGAGGATGATGCCCCGCTCCCGCGCGATGTCCCGGGCGTGGTTGTACAGGGCGACGGTGGTCTGCCGCAGCTGGGCGGCCTCGCCGGCGCCGACCTTGCGGGCGATCTCCTCGTAGGTGACGTTCTCGTCGTGCTCGCCCACGTCGGCCTTGGTCGACGGGGTGAAGATCGTGGTGGGGATCTCCGAGCCGTCCTGCAACCCCTCCGGCAGCATGACGCCGCAGATGGTGCGGTCCCGCCGGTACTCCGCCAGCACCGAGCCGGTGAGGTAGCCGCGCGCCACGCACTCGACCGGCGCCATCCGCAGCGGACGGCAGACGGTGACCCGCCCGGCCCAGTCCGCCGGAGCACCCTCGGGCACCTCGGTGGAGAGGACGTGGCCGGGCGCGATGTGCGCCAGCCGCTCGAACCACCACAGCGACAGCTCGGTGAGGATGCGGCCCTTGTCGGGGATGACGGTGGGCAGCACCCAGTCGAAGGCGGAGACCCGGTCGCTGGCGACCATGATCAGTTCGCCGGCCTCGTTCCGGTACAGGTCCCGGACCTTGCCGGTGTGCAGGTGCACCAACCCCGGGACCTCGACGGGTTCAGGCACTGTCACGAATCCGGGCACGGTCTCTCCTCGGGGGGCACGGGAACGCTGTCTCGTGTCCATTCTCCCCCGGGGGTCGCGCGCCGAGGGCGCCGGGCGGTACCGCCGGGCGGGTCACTGCCGCGGCACGGTCCGGCTCGCCTCCTCCGGGGTGGGCGCGGGGAGCAGCGGCAGCGCGAGGCGGGCCGGGGCGTCCTGCCGGGCGCAGTCCGTCCGGACGTCGACGGACACGAGCCGCTGCTCGCCGCCCGACGCCGCGCCGGGTGCCGCGGAGCTGTCGTCGTCCGCGGACGTACCGTCCCCGGAGCCATCCCCGGAGCCGTGCCGGCCTGCGTCGTGGCCGGCGTCGTCAGGGTCGAGCTCCGGGTCCCCGTCGGGGGCCGGGTCGGGGGCCGAGGTGCGCTGCCGTGCCTTCACGGTGACCGCGTCGTCGCCGTTGCGGAGATGGACGTAGTGCTCCTCCTGACGGGGCCCGCTCTCGGGCTGCTGCCACCCCTCGTCGAGCAGCGCCTCCGTCACCCGGCGGACCGCGGCGGCCGCGTCGTCCGCGGGCACCGACAACGACCATGTGGCGTCCAGCCGGTACACGCCCGGTTCCAGCTGCTTGCTCATCGCCCGCATCCCCGTCTGGTGGCACCCGTTGACCCGAAGGGGCGCCGTGGGGAGTTCGCCGTCGTCACCGCCGTCCCCGCGCGCGGTGTCCGGCCCGGTACCGGCGTCGTCCGGGGTATCCGGCCGGTCGGCCCGTTCGCCGGGGCCGCCCTCGGGCGCGGCGTCGCCCTCGGTGCCGATGGCCGCGTCGTACGCGGTCTGGAGGGTGCTCTGCATCCGCCCGGTGGTCTCGCGCACGTCGGCGCGCGGGACGGGCGAGCCGTCGACGATCCGGGCGCACCCCCAGGCACCCGCGAGAAGAAGCAGCACCATCACCATGAGGCCGATGTCGCGCGGTCGCACCGCGCGCGTTCCGGGAGCCCTGTCGTCCATGCCCGCGACGCTAGGGGAGCGCCCGTGCCCGGGATGAGGGCTCGGATACTCAGATGATCTGCGGCTGCGCCGCCCCCGAGTGAGTAGGAACACCCGGCTCGCCGACCGCACGGGCCCGACGCCGCGGCAGGTTCGCCGGGGCGCCGGGCCGACCCGCCGCAGCGGCTCAGGCGGCCTGGACCAGCTGCGGCCGGCCGAAGAGCAGGGCGTAGCCCGAGGGGAGGCCGGCGATGGCCCGGTCCGTGACGGCCGGCCCGACGAGGTGCGGGACAGCGGTCAGTACCGAGCCCACGTCCCAGCGGGTCGTCGCGAGGCTGCGGCCGGTCTGCTCGGCGAGCTGTTTGACGAAGGCCCAACCGGTGAGAGGCCGGGAGGCCGGCGGGGCCGAGTGCAGCAGTCGCGCCGCCTCCGGCGGCAGCAGGGCGGCGAGTTCGGTGCGTGACGCGTCATCGAGCTGGCCGCCGAGTGCGGTCAGGACCGTGCGGGCGGTCTCCTCGGCCCGCTCGTAGGTGGGGTAGGCACCCTCGTAGCGGATGCGCTCGATCATGGTCCGGTACTGCGCCGCGGAGGACTCGGCTCGGGTCTGGGCGGGGAGGCGCATGGCCGGGCGACACCTTTCGTGGCCGCGCGCGGCGCAGTTGTCACCGCGCGCTCGGGACGAGTGGGGAGGGGGCGGACGGCGTCCCGGGCCGCCCCGCGGCGAGGGGGCTCTGCCCGGGACGCGGTGACGACCGCTTCCTGCGACGCGGTCGTCACCGCTTCGGGGCACTCAGCCGGAGATCTGGTGCCGCTCGTCCCGCTGACCGACGGTGATCTTGCGGGGCTTGGCGCGCTCCGCGATCGGGATGCGGAGCGTGAGGACACCTGCCTCGTACTGGGCGTCGATCCGGTCGACGTCGAGAGTGTCGGCGAGCATGACCTGCCGGGTGAAGACGCCGTGGGGACGCTCGGCGAGTTCCATCTGCACGGAGTCACCGACGGCGGTGGGCCGCCGCTCGGCCTTGACGGTCAGCATGTTCCGCTCGACATCGATCTCGAGCGCGGCCGGGTCGATGCCCGGCGCGTCGAAGGCGATGACGTACTCCTCGCCCTCGCGGTACGCGTCCATGGGCAGAGCCGAGGGGCGCGACCAGGTGCCGGCCGGGAGATCGGTGAACCGCTGGGCGAGACGGTCGAGCTCACGGAACGGGTCGGTACGCATCAGCATCGGGAAACACCTCCGGGTCCAGTGGTCGGCGACGGCGCCCTCGCGCTGTCGCTGGTTCCATGTATAGCGCGTCATCGGATGGATGACAAGTTTTCCGCGTCATCCATCCGATGACGGCTGCGCGCTACGATGGAGCCATGTCCGCAGCAGAGGAGCCGACCACGTCGTTCCCGGGTTTCCCGTTCGCCGCGCACGCGGCGCTGACCGCCATGGGCGAGGCGCTGCGCGACGCCGAGGCGGCGGGACCCGAGGCCCCGCTCCGGGAGGCGGAGCCGCCCTCCCCCGAGGACGCACTGGCGGCGCTGCTGCTGCTCCGCCTGCTGCGCGAGCGCCTGGCGGAGTGGGAACCGAGCCTGGTGACGGCCGCCCGGGACGCCGGGGCCAGTTGGGCGCAGCTGGCGCACCCCATGGGGGTCGCCAGTCGACAGGCGGCGGAGCGCCGCTTCCTGCGCTCCCGGCCGGGTGCGCCGGGCACCACCGGCGAACAGCGGGTGCAGGCCGAACGGGACCGGCGCGCCGCCGGACGCGTCGCGTCGCACTGGGCACGGGACAACGCCGCCGACCTCCGCCGCCTGGCCGGGCGCATCAGCGCGCTGGGCGGCCTCCCCGAGGACGTCTGCGAGCCGATCGACGCGGCGATGGGCGCCCCGGACGCGGTGGCGCTCCTTCAGCCGCTGCGGGAGGCCCGGGGGCACCTCGACGAGGACCACACCGAGTTGGCGGCGCAGTACGACGCACTGCTGGCCCCCGAGGGGACACACCGGTTCGAGGACGGCGCCGGGCGCTGACGCGTCGGCCGGGCGAGGCGGAGGAGGCTCGGGCGCGGGGCTCGCCACCGACTCGACGGGTGCCGACGACCCGGCACCCGGCCGGCTCCACCGACTCCGACGAAGCCCCCGGCCCCGGCGCCCCCAGGGTCACGCCTGCGCCAGGCGGCCCGGCCCTGCCGGGCCCGGAGACGGCAGTCCCACCACGGCACCGCCGAACACCACGGGGAGCCGTCAGCCGGAGAGCCCCTGCCGCCGCACGGCCGAGGTGAAGGCTGACCAGGCCACGGCCGGGAGCTCCAGCACGTCGCCGCCCGCGTTCTTCGAGTCCCGCACCGGCACCGTCCTCGGGAGAGAGTCGCGCGAGAACTCCACGCACTGCCCGCCGCTGCCGTCGCTGTAGGACGACCGTATCCACTCGGCTGATGCGCGATCCTGGCTGGTGATCATGCGCGGTACTCCTTCAAGAGTGACGTCATCAGAGACAGAGAATCGTCGAGAGACAGCGCGTTCGCTCGCAGAAGATCGTAGTCGTCGAGCGCGGCGGTGACAGCTTCCCCACCGTCGTGCATCCGACCCCCCAACCGTGTCTCGGTATAGAGGAGATCCGGGGAACCGCTGAAACGCAACACGGTGAACGGCTTCATGTGTGCCGCCGGCGCGCCCGCCGCGAACGGCAGGATCTGCACGCGGACATGAGGAGACTCCGCCGACTCGATCAGATGGCTGACCTGGTCGTGCATCACCTCTGCACACCCGACCACCGTCCGCAGGCACGCCTCGTGCAGGACCACCCAGAAGAGCGGGGGCTTCTCGGCCTGAAAGATGCGACGCCGCTGCAACCGATCGTGCGTCCTGCTCTCGATAGTGTCCGGATCAGAGCGGGGATGAGCTGCGCGGAACAACGCGCGGGCGTAGTCCTCGGTCTGGAGCATGCCGGTCACGAGAATCGTGGAGCACTCCAGAATCCGCGTCGCGCGGCGTTCGAGTTGGAGGTACGGCAGGAACCAACTCGGGTGGTCGCCCTCGTCGATCCTGCGCAGCAGGTCGGAGAAGAGGCCGTTGGTGCCGAACGCGAGGTCGCAGCCCTGAGCGAAACGTTGGCTGGGCAGTGGAAGCAGCTTCCCGGACTCGACCTTGCTGACGTACCCCTCGCTGTAGCCCGCGGCGCGCCCGAGCTGCATCTGGGTCAGCTTCCTGCCGAGCCGTACCTGCTTGACGTCCTGGCCGAACCGTTGCAACGGGTTCAAGCGCTCCTCGTCGAGTGCGTCGCCCACCCCGCTTCACCTCCTGTTTCTCGACCTCTTGCGGAGTCCTCGCAGGCCACAGGCTTGCGCTCCGCTCTTCAAGAGTCTCGATGCTATTGGCCTGACACTCTCCGCAGTGTCAAATCGACGTAGTGAAACCGATCTGGCGGGAGAAGAGATGGCGCAGAACGAAATGCGAGCCGGGGCGCCCACAACCCTTCGTCGGGCGATCCGGAACGTGGCCGGTGGCCTCCGGTGACCGGGGGGACGGAGGAGCCCCCGGGTAGCGCCGTGGAGGACGAGGTGCTGTCCGGACTTCTGGACAGAAGCGCGGCGTTGGCCCGAGCGATCGACGAACACCTCGCCACACTGCGACCGCCGGAGCCACCGGTGCGGGATTCGGGCGCGGGAGAAGGTCGATGACACATGCGATGCGTCGCGCCGAAGAGCGTCGGCAGCCGGTTGACGGCTACTGGTGCGAGACCGTGGCGCGCGGTCCGGACGCGGGCCGCGACTGGTACCTGGGTGGCTTCTGGGCAGCGAGCCCCGACGCGGCCGTCGACTGGCTGCGGCGGCAGGGCCTCCGCATGGCGACGGCGCTCGCGCCGCACCCCGGCCGTGACAGGCCGGTGGGGGCGGCCGTCGCCGCAGCGGTTGCCTCCGAGGTGAACCCCGGCCAGGTGTTTCGCGACTGGGCGGAGGATGCCGCCTTCCACGAGGTGCAGCGCAAGGCGCTGCGCGACGGCCACCCGATCAGTGCCAACGCCCGCGATACCGAGCGGGTTCGGGGACTCGGCGAGGTCGAGGTCCTCTACTCGCTGTCCGCCCGCCCGGTACGTCTCCATGCCGCGCCTCCCCCCGCCGCGGGCCCGGAGTGTGTGCCCGAGCGGTCGACAGCCGGGTCGCCCCCGCCGCAGCACCACCGATGCCGCTGCCGGTGCGGCTGACGAGCGCGGCGAGACCGTGCCGCCGGGGCGCGTGACAAGACAGGCCCGTCAGCCGCGCACCGGGGCCGTGGCGGCAGCCCGAGCCCGGTCAGTGGTCGGGGTCGCAGATGCGGTCGAGGAGGTTGGCGGTGGCCTGCTGGACGCGGTGGTCCACGTGGCCGGGGCGGTCGAGCGCCGGCGACCAGGCGAAGGTGCCGGAGGCGAAGACCCACGCGCCGCTGCGGGTGCGGTAGAGCGAGGTCTCCTGGTGGCGCCGGGTACCGCTGTCGTCCTGGTAGGGCGAGTGGGCGAGCAGCACCCGCTCCTCGTGCGCGGGCAGCGGGACACGCGGGTGGTAGCGGTCGGCCTCGCCCGCGACCAGGCCCTGGAGCGCGGCCCCCTCGCCGGCACCGGTCTTGTCCCACAGCCAGTGGCCCGCGTTGCGGACGATCAGCGGGCTGGGGCGCGGCACCGGGCCGGCGTACTGGATGCCGAGGAGCTGCTGCTCGGCCTCGCCCTGGTCCCGCCAGCGCGCCGGGCGGCCCGGGCCGCGGCGCTTGCGGCAGGTGAGGAGACGGTCGCGGTCGCCCGAGGGCAGCGGCCCCAGCTCGACCTTCCAGTACATGGAGTTGGCGGAGAGGAAGACCAGCGAGGTGCCGAGGTCCCGGGCCTGTTCGACGGCGCGGCGCATCGGGACCGACCAGTACTCGTCGTGGCCGGGGAAGACGATCCCGCGGTAGCGGGTGGGATCGACCCAGCCGGCGTGCAGGTCGCGTGCGGTGGCGTAGGAGAGGTCGTACCCCATGCGCTCCGCCCAGCGGATCACGTCGTAGGCGTGGCCGACGTGCAGCGGCAGCCCGGCGCCCGCGTAGGGCCGGTCGAAGGAGACGGTCGTGGCGGCGCCGGACTCCCCCAGCAGGCGGCCCTGGTCGTCCCAGGCGTGGTAGAGGCTGGCGCCGGTGCGGCCGTCCTCGGGGAAGAGGTTGTACGCCTGCCAGGTGATGTCGGGCAGCACCAGCAGCAGGTCGGCGGGGCGCTGGTCGCGGACGGTGAACGGGATGTGGGAGCGGTAGTTGCCGTCGCCGGTGGTGAGCACCGCGACGTGGGCGCCGGGGCGCCAGGTCGGCAGCACCTGGTGGCGCCAGGAGAGCCACCAGTGGTGGCAGGAGACGGTGCGGTCGGCGACCATCGGCGCGGGCTGCCGGGTGCCGCTGAGCTGCGGGCTGCGGACGAGGAGTTCGGCGCCGTGACCGCCGGCGTGGCCGATGCGGTAGATGTCGATGCTGAAGTCCTGCGGCGGGTCCAGCGTCACGCGGAAGTCGATGTGCTGCCCCGGTTCGACCACGCAGTTGGGGGTGAACCCCTTGATCTGGCAGTGCTCGTCGTCGGGTGTCCGCGGCCCGCTGTCGCGGGAGCCGTCGTTGCGCGGGTCGCGCTGCGAGGGGACGGACGCACCGTCCGTGCCGCTCGCTCCGGCGATGCCCGGGTCCGCGTACCAGGCGACGGGGGCGCGCCCGCCGTCCCGGTACGTCTCCGTCCGCCGCAGCCAGGGCAGCGGCCCCTGCCCGAACGGGTCGGAGACCGCATGGGCCAGCGCTCCGGACTCCCAGCGCCGACTCTGATCCGTGTTCACCGACACGCCCCTCCCTCGTCGCGCCGCCCGGCCGGCCCGGCTTCCCGGGTGCGACGACCCCACCCGGTCGTCGTCATGACCAGCACATCACATATTGCTAGCGGGTCATCACCGCTGGTCGTTCACCTGGTCAATGCTTTGCCGTCGGTCATCGACCGGGCGGCCCGTTACCTGGCGTTCTGCTCCTCTACGGGTGATTCGTGGGGCTCGTGCGCGAGCGCCGTCCGCCCGGTACGCACATCACCACGCGCCCGCGCGCCCCCTGTCACGCTCCGGATCCCGTGCTCCCGGCGCGCAGGGCGGCGAGGTCCTCGACGGCGCGCGCCGGCTGCTCGCGGAGTCTCGCCGCGCGCGGGGTCCGGTGCGGGTCGGTACCCGTCACCCCCGCGGACTCCGCCCGCTCCC
>NZ_JAAVJC010000210.1 GCF_012033785.1 Streptomyces bohaiensis | reverse complement strand
GCCCGGCGGTGCGCTGGGCACCGCCGGTTCCGCCCGCACCGCACGCGTCAGATCAGGGACGCGGCCTTCAGCGCCTCGGCGATCTCCTGCTCGGCGGCCTCGGAGAGGTCGATCAGCGGGGACCGGACGGTGGCGTGGGGCAGCACGCCGCGGGCCTTGAGGCCCAGCTTCAGCGCCACGGTGCCCTCCATGTGGGAGCCGCGGTGGTAGACCGACTTGGTGACCGGGAGCAGGCGGTCGTGCAGGGCGCGCGCCGCGACGTAGTCGCGGGCCTTGCCGGCGGCGATCAGCTCGATGAGCGGCTCGGGGGCGAGGCCGCCGTAGCCCACGAGCGCACCGTCCACGTCGAACATGGTGTGCAGCAGGTACTCGTCGTGGCAGGTGAGGATCTGCAGCTCGGGGTGCTCGGCCCGCAGCACCGGGATCTCGGTGTCCCAGCGGCGCATGTTCCGCACGCCGTTCTTGGTGGCGAAGACGCCCGGCTGCGCGGCGATCTCCAGCTGGGTCTCGAGGTCGTAGCTGGCCTTGGTGACGTCCGGGTACTGGAAGAGGATCAGCGGCAGGCCGGACTCCTCGTGGACGACGCGGTAGCGGTCCTGCGGGGCGCCCTTCTGGAAGCCGAACCGCAGCCAGCCGTGCGAGGGGTAGAGCAGGCCGGCGGCGGCGCCCGCGTCGACGGCGCGGCGCGCCTCGTCTGCGGCGACGGCGGTGCCCTCACCGGTGATGCCGGCGATGATCGGCGTGGCGCCGTCCACGGCCTCGACCAGGGTGCGGATGACCGCCACCTGCTCCTGCTGGGTGAGGAAGGTGCCCTCACCCGCGTGCCCGAGGCAGACCAGGCCCTTGACGCCGTCGAAACCGGCGAGCCAGCGGCCGTAGGAGGCGAGCGCCTCGTGGTCGACGGCGCCGTCGGGGGTGAAGGGTGTGACAGGGGCCGGGACAAGTCCGCGGAGGTCGAGCTGAGTCATGGGGTACCCCCTTGTGGGAACGTTTGCGGGAACGTTTCGACACTATGACCGCAAGGATTCACGCGGGTCAAGAGCTTGGGCGGAACCGATCGTGGTGGCGGTAGGCTCACCCGCATGGTGACCATTCGGGACGTGGCGAGAGCAGCGGGCGTCAGCACATCGACCGTGTCGCGGGCGCTCGACGAACGACTGCCGCGCTCACGGAGCGCCACCGCCGAGCGGGTACGCGAGGTGGCCCGCGAACTCGGCTATGTGCGGGACCCGTTGGCCTCCGGTCTGCGCCGCGCGGGTACCAGCACCATCGGCGTCATCGTGCCCCGGCTGACCGACACGATCATGGCGATGCTCTACGAGGAGATCGCCGCCGCGAGCGCGGAACGCGGCGTCTTCGCCGTCGTCGCCAGTACCGAGGACTCACCGGAGGCCGAACGCCGCGCCGCCGACTCGCTGATGCGTCGCCGGGTCGACGGACTGATCCTCACCACCGCCCGGTTGGACACCGCCGGCGCCCCGACCGCCCGGCAGGAAGCGCCCCCGGCGGCCGACCGGGAGGACGCCCCCGCCGCCTCCCCCGCGGTCGGACGCCCGGCGGTGCCGCGGGTCCTGGCGCTGCGCACCGACGGGTTCCACCC
Source organism: Streptomyces bohaiensis (assembly GCF_012033785.1). Lineage (GTDB taxonomy): Bacteria > Actinomycetota > Actinomycetes > Streptomycetales > Streptomycetaceae > Streptomyces > Streptomyces bohaiensis. Next base: position 6,722 of record NZ_JAAVJC010000210.1, on the reverse strand, counting down.
CGCGTCGGTCGGCGACGACCTCCTCGGCGCACGGCTGGCCACCCGGCACCTGCTGGATCTCGGCCACCGCCGCATCGGACTGGTCGGCGGGCCGGAGCACGCCTCCAGCGCCCTGCTGCGCCACCAGGGCCACCGCGAGGCACTGCGGGAGATGGGCGTCGAGCCCGACCCGCGCCTGACCACCGGCGACTCGTTCTCCATGGAGGCGGGAGAGGCCGCCGGACGGCGGCTGCTGGCCCTGCCGGAGCCGCCCACCGCGATCTTCGCGGTCAACGACAACACCGCCATCGGGGTGCTGGCAGCGGCGCACCAGCGCGGGCTGCGGGTGCCGGAGGACCTCTCCGTCGTCGGCTACAACGACATCCCGACCGTGAGCCGGCTCCCGGTACCGCTCAGCACGGTGCGCGTCCCGTTCGACCAGGTGGCGCGCGGCGCCCTGCGGCTGCTGCTGGAGGAGCGCGAGCCCGGCACCCCGCCGCCGATACTCACCGCGACCCCGACGTTCATCCCGCGCGCCTCCTCCTGCCCGCCGCCCCGGCGGACCTGAGGCGGCCGGCGGGACGGCCGGCGGGACGGCCGGGCGGTGGCCGAAGCGGACCGGAATGGACACGGCCCGGCACCCCGGCGGTCACGGGACCCGGGTCAGCTCGATGCCGCCCGGGCCCCGGGAAGGGACAGACAGCCCTGACGGCGGCCGGCCGTGTGCGCTCCCAGACGGCACGCACGGCCCCGCCCGGAGGACCTGCGGCCCTGGTCGCCGACCCCGCGGCCGCGACTTTGAGTGAATCGTGATTCACCATGTAACGTGAACCACGATTCACGTTCCCTACCTCCGGTGGGTGGTGCCATGTCCCTCGTCCCCGTTCCCGGCCATGTGCGGTTCCGTGACGAGGAGTGGGCCAAGCTCACCAAGTTCGCGGCGCAGGACAACGGGGCGCTGCGCATCGGTGTCGTCTCCGGACGGCGGAGGTTGGGCAAGTCCTATCTGCTGCGGGCGCTGTGCGAGGCGGTGGGCGGGACCTATCTGCTGGCCGTGCAGGAGGACAGCCGGCCTGCTGCCCAGGCTCGCGTGGTCGAGGCGGTCGCGCGGGCCAGGGGCTTGCCGTCGGAAGCGCTTCGGCTGGGTGATGACTGGGCGGCGATCCTGCGGCTGCTGCTGCGGTCCCAGCCCGGGAACGCCGGGGTCCCCCCACTGCTGGTCCTCGACGAGTTCCCTTATCTGCTGCGGCACTCGCCGGAGCTGCCCGGCCTGCTGCAGTCGTTGTACGACGAGGCGCGCTACGAGTCCGGCGCGGGCCGCGCGGCACTCCAGGGGGGCGTCATCCTGTGCGGATCAGCGCTGTCGGTCATGCACGACCTGCTCGCGGGACAGCAGGCGCTGCGCGGGCGCGCCACACTCGATCTGCGGCTGGCGCCGCTGGACTTCCGTGCCGCCCGCGCGTTCTGGGGCATCGAGGACCCGCACACCGCGTTCCTGGTCGACGCGGTCTGCGGCGGCGTCCCCGGCTACCGCGTACTCGCGGAACACGACGCGCCGCACAGCCCGGCCGACTTCGACACCTTCGCCGCCCACAGCCTCCTCACCCCGGGAGGCCCGCTGTACTCGCGCACCGAGACCGAGTACCTGCTGCGCGAGGACCCGCGCCTGGACCAGCGTGCCACGTACTATCCGCTGCTCGGCGCCATGGTCGACGGGGCGACCACCCCCACCGAGATCGGCGGTCGCATCGGCAAGGAGCGCTCCGCCACAGCGCACGCCCTCGACGTGCTGGATGCTGCCGGATACGTCCGGCGCGACCAGGACCTCCTCAAGAAGCGCTCTCCCTCGTACCTGGTCCCCGATCCGATGATCCGGTTCAACCAGGCCGTCACCATCCCCCAGACCCCCCTCATCGACGCCGGGCTGCACGAACGCGCCTGGAAGCAGGCCGGGCCCGCCTTCCAGTCGCAGGTCCTCGGCCCGCACTTCGAGCACGTGGCGCGCGAGTGGACACGCCGCTGGGCACCGGAGGAAGCCCCCGGCCTCGACTACGGCTGGGTGGGCCGGACCGAGGTCGCCGACCCCACCGCCCGCACCAGGCACGAGGTGGACATCGTCCTCCTGGGCCCCGGCGAGTCCCCCCGCCAAGCCCACCGCACCATCCGCATGCTCGGCGAGGCGAAGGCCACCGCCGCACCGCGGGGGATCAAGGACCTGGAACGCCTCGACCACATCCGCGGGCTCCTCGCCCGCCAGGGCCACCACACCGAGGACGCCGTCCTTGCGCTCTTCTCCCTCCACGGTTTCTGGCCCGACCTCGCCGCCCTCGCAGCCCGACGCGACGACACCCTCCTGATCGGCCTGCCCGAGCTCTACCGCCCCGCCGCCCCTGCCCGGTGAGGAGGAGCGGGCCTTCACTCCGACCGAGCGGAGGGCCGCCCCGGCGAAGCTGAGGCGGCCGGCCGGACGGCCGGAGGACGGCCGGGCGGCGGCCGAAGCGGACCGGAACGGACACGGCCCGGCACCCCGGCACGCGCGCGGCGCCCACCCGCCGAGCGGGTGGGCGCCGATGGGGCTGCCTGTGCTCGGGCGCGAGGGCTCCTCACGCCCACGGTACGACCGCCGCCCCCGAGAGGCGGCCGCGCTGACGCGTCCGGACGCTCAGGCCGCGGAGGCGAGTTCGGGACGCCCCACCAGCTCGGGGCGGCCGAACAGCAGCGCGTACCCGCCGGGCAGCGCGGCGATGACGCGGTCGAGCACCGAGCGCTCCGCCCCGCGGGCCAGCACGTGCAGCACCGCACCGACGTCCCAGCGGTTGGTGGCCGGGCTGCCGCCGCAGCGCTCGGTCATCTCCTGCACGAACTCCCAGCCGGTGAGGCTGCGGGGGGCGGCGGTCGCCCGGGTGAGCAGCCGGGCGGCGGGCCCGGGCAGGCAGTCGGCGAGGGCGGACCGGTCGGCGCGGCCGAGCTGACCACCGAGCGCGGACAGGACGCGGCGGACCGACTCCTCCGCGCGCTCACGGGTGGGGTAGGCGCCCTCGTACCGGACCTGTTCGAGGAAGTGGTGGAAGGCGGCGGAGTCGTCGGAGGCGACACGGACGGAGGTGGGCTGGGCGGCGAGCGGGCGGGGGTGCGTCACAGGCGGTGCCTTTCGCGTCAGAACCGAGGCGGAAGTACGGGGCAGCACGCGGATCACCGGGCGGAGCGCAGCGGGGAAGGGGAACGCTCGTCCCTGCCGTCGCGTCACGCGTGCCGGGACTCCGGCGGCTGACGGGCCGGCAGCGACGACGGCCATGGTTCGTCGCTGCCCGCTGCGGGGAGCGCGGAAACCACATTCGGGCGCCGTGCGGTCGACATCACACCGAGTGAGGCCGAGCGGGCGGTGCCACGGCGCGCCTCTGCCCCGACTCCCGCCGCCCATGGGCCACACGGGCCCACAGCATCCGGACAGAACCGGATGGCGGCAACACGCAGTAACGGATGGCGTCCGGTTCGTCCCCCGTGCCGCTGCCACCCGGGCGGCAGCGGCGCGTAGCGTGGCGGCATGGAGATCTGGGTCAATCCGAGGTGCTCGAAGTGCCGTACGGCGCTCTCCCTGCTGGAGGCCGAGGGCGCGGCGCACACCGTGCGCCGCTACCTGGAGGACGTTCCCTCGGCGGAGGAGATCCGCGCCGTGCTGGAGCGGCTCGGCCTGGAGCCCTGGGAGATCACGCGGGCCCAGGAGCCGGAGGCCAGGGAGCTCGGGGTGGCCGGGTGGACGAAGGAGCCGGCCGACCGCGACCGGTGGGTGGCCGCGCTCGCGGCGCACCCGCGCCTGATCCAGCGCCCGATCGTCATCGCCGACGACGGCACCGCGGTGGTCGGGCGGAGCGAGGCGGCCGTCCGGGACGCCATGGCGCGGCGCTGACCGCCGCCGGCCCCGCCCGGCCCGGGGCGCACCGGTGGGCGCCGCACCCCGGGCCGTCACGGCTCAGGCCGATGCGCTCCGGGCCGGCTTCGCGGGCAGCGACGCCTCCACCGCCGCGAGGATCTCGGTGACCCGCGCCCCGAACCGCACGTCGCAGGGATGGGGTTCGCCACCGGCCGCACGCAGCAGCGCGTCCACGGCGTTGGCGAACGGCACCGCCGGCGCGTCACCGTGCCAGGCGGGCATCCGGGAGACGCCGGCCTCCCCGCGCACCTCCGCCAGCACCTCGGCGGCGGCCTCGGGCACGGTGTGGCTGGTGGTGACGGTGGAGACGGCGCCCGAGGTGTGGCGCAGCAGGAACTGCACGGTGTCGCCGGGCCCCGCCTGGCCGCACACCGTCTCCAGGTCCGCCACGTCGCCGAGGACCGGCAGCAGCATCGACAGTGCGTGCGGCCCGACGTCCCAGAGCGCGCCCCGGTCGTGACGCCACGGCGAGGCGGCGTAGGGGCTGTCGCCACCGGCGAAGATCGAGGAGAGCCAGCGGGCGTCCCCGGTCCACCAGCCGTCGGCGGCCCGCTGCTCCTCCACCCAGGCCGCCGGGCCGTCGGTGAAGCGGAGCGTGAAGTAGACGACGGACGCGACGCCCGTCTCGGCCACCACGTCCACCAGTTCCCGGGCGCCCTCGACGGAGGTGGCGATGGGCTTGTCCAGCAGCAGGTGCTTGCCGGCGCGGGCCGCCCGCACCGCGAGGGGGGCCTGGACGTCCGGCGGCAGGGCGATGGCCACGGCGTCGCAGGCGTCCAGCAGCGCGTCCACGTCGTCGTGGGCACGCGTGCCGAGTGTGTCGGCCAGATCACGGGCGGCCTCGGGGCGGCGCCCCCAGACCCCGGCGAGTTCCACCGCGGGGTGGGCGGCGAGGGCGGGTCCGTGGGTGCGGCGGGCCCAGGGCCCGGTGCCGAGCAGTCCGATGCGCATGCGAGTCTCCCCTGTTCGGCGCCCCCGCCGGCGGGCGGGGACGGTTACCTCTGTTTAACAGGCGGGCAACTGGCGGGAAAACCGGTGGCTGGATCGTGGCGGCAGCGCATCCGCACACCCGCCCCGCAAGGCCCCGGAGGACCCGACGTGAGCTACAAGGCCGAGTACATCTGGATCGACGGCACCGCGCCCACCGCGAAGCTGCGTTCCAAGACGAAGATCGTGGCCGATGGCGTCGAACCGCCGGAGTGGGGCTTCGACGGCTCCAGCACCAACCAGGCCGAGGGCCACGCCTCGGACCGGGTGCTGTCCCCGGTGGCGGTCTTCGCCGATCCGATCCGCGGCGGCGAGAACAAGCTCGTGCTCTGCGAGGTCTTCAACACCGACGGGACGCCGCACGAGTCCAACACGCGCGCCCTGCTGCGCCCGGTGGCGGAGCGGTTCGCGGGGCAGGAGCCGCTGTTCGGGATCGAGCAGGAGTACACCTTCTTCGAGGGCGCCCGGCCGCTGGGCTTCCCCGAGGGCGGGTTCCCCGCGCCGCAGGGCGGCTACTACTGCGGTGTCGGGGCCGACGAGATCCACGGCCGGGACATCGTCGAGGAGCACCTCGACAACTGCCTCACCGCGGGGCTGGGCATCTCCGGCATCAACGCCGAGGTCATGCCGGGCCAGTGGGAGTTCCAGGTCGGTCCGCTCTCCCCGCTGGAGGTCGCCGACCAGCTGTGGGTGGCGCGCTGGCTGCTCTACCGCACCGCCGAGGACCACAAGGTCTCCGCGACGCTGGACCCCAAGCCGGCGAAGGGCGACTGGAACGGCGCGGGCGCGCACACCAACTTCTCCACCCGTGCGATGCGCGAGGGGTACGACGCGATCGTCGCGGCGGCCGAGGCCCTCGGCAAGGAGGGCAAGCCGCTGGAGCACGTCAAGCAGTACGGCGTGGGCGTCGAGGACCGCCTCACCGGCGCCCACGAGACGGCGCCCTGGGACCAGTACAGCTACGGCGTCTCCGACCGCGGCGCCTCGGTCCGCATCCCGTGGCAGGTGGAGCGCGACAAGAAGGGCTACATCGAGGACCGGCGCCCCAACGCCAACGTCGACCCGTACGTGGTGACGCGCCTCCTGGTGGACACCTGCTGCACCGAGCTGGAGTCGGCCGGGCTGGCCTGACCCCGTCGACGCGGCTCCTTCGGGGCCGTGTCCACCCTCCTGACGGCCGTTCCCGGCCTGCGTCGCCATCCCCCGGCGGGCGCAGGCCGGGGGCGGCCGTCGGACCGTGCGGGGGACGGGGAGCCCTGGGTGTCAGAGCGCGGCCGCGGCGGCGTTCGCCACGGCGCTGTCCTGCTCCCCGCTGCCGCCGCTGACCCCGACCGCGCCGACGACGGTACCGCCGCGGCGCAGCGGCACCCCGCCCGCGAAGATCATCACGCGGCCGTCGTTGGACGCGTCGATGCCGTAGAACTGGTCGCCCGGGCCGGCGTTGTCGGCGAGCTCCGCGGTGCTGAGGTCGAACGCCCGCGACGTGAACGCCTTGTTGATCGAGATGTCGATGCTGCCGATCCAGGCGCCGTCCATGCGGACGTGGGCGACGAGGTTGCCGCCGGCGTCGACCACCGCGATGTTGACCGGCTGCCCCGCCTCGCGGGCCGCCCGCTCCCCCGCTTCGATGACGCGCCGCGCGTCGTCGAGGGAGACCGATTCCGTCGTGATCATGAAGTCGCTCCTTCGCCGGCGCGTCGCCGGACGGTGGGGACCCACCGGCCGGCGCCGGGGCGACCGCCGCCCGCGCGCCGGTGGCCACGGTCGCAGCGCCGCCGGGTCGAGCGGGCGATGTTCCTCCTCCGCCACACCGATCGCGGCGTCA
>NZ_JAAVJC010000020.1 GCF_012033785.1 Streptomyces bohaiensis | reverse complement strand
CCGCCCGGCGGCGGCCCGGGCGCCGGACCACCGCCGGGCGGACATCTGCCCGGCTCCCGGCCCCGGTTGGCGCGCGCCCTGCTGCTGTTCTCCGTCTTCGCCTGCGCCGCCTGCGGCCTCGCCTACGAACTGGCGCTGGTGACGCTCGGCAGCTACCTCGTCGGCAACACCGTCATGCAGACCTCGCTGGTGCTGTCGGTGATGGTCTTCGCCATGGGCGTCGGCTCCCTCGCCGCCAAACCGCTCCAGCGGCGCGCCGTCGGGGCGTTCGCCCTCGTCGAGGGCCTGCTGGCGCTCATCGGCGGGCTCTCGGTCCTCGTGCTCTACGCGATGTTCGCCTGGCTCCAGGTCTACACCCCGGCGATGATCGTGATCGCGTTCATCGTCGGCGTCCTCATCGGCGCCGAGATCCCGCTGCTGATGACGCTGCTCCAGCGCATCCGCCGCCAGGAGGCAGGCAGCGCCGTCGCCGACATGTTCGCCGTCGACTACATCGGCGCCCTCGTCGGCGGCCTGTGCTTCCCGCTGCTGCTGCTCCCCGTCTTCGGCCAGTTGAAGGGCGCGCTGGTCGTCGGCGCCGTCAACGCGGTGTTCGGCATCGCCGTGGTGGTGTGGATCTTCCGGCGCCAGGTGCGTCCGGTCGTCCGCACCGGGCTGCTCGCGGCCATGGCGCTGGTGCTCGGCATCCTCGGCACCGCCTACGTGCTCGCCGACCGGATCGAGGTGACCGCCCGCCAGCAGCTGTACCGCGACCCGATCGTCCACGCGGTGCGCACCGACTACCAGGAGATCGTCGTCACCGAGGCGCTCGCGTTCACCGGTGACCGCGACATGCGACTGTTCCTCAACGGCGACCTCCAGTTCTCCTCGATCGACGAGTACCGGTACCACGAGGCGCTGGTGCACCCGGCGATGACCGGACCGCGGGCCCGCGTGCTGATCCTCGGCGGCGGCGACGCGCTGGCCGTGCGGGAGGTGCTCAAGTACGACGACGTCGAGTCGGTCACCCTGGTCGACCTCGACCCCGAGGTCACGGAACTGGCCCGCTCCTGGGAGCCGTTGCGGAGCCTCAACGAGGACGCGCTGGCGGACCCGCGCGTCGAGGTGGTCAACGCCGACGCCTTCAACTGGGCCCGCACCGCCCCGGGACCGTACGACGTGGTGATCGCGGACTTCCCCGACCCGGAGGACGCCCCGACCGCCAAGCTCTACAGCGTCGAGTTCTACACCGTCGTCGACCAGATCCTCGCCGAGGACGGCTCACTGGCCGTGCAGGGCGGGTCACCGTTCTTCGCGCCGCGGTCGTACTGGTCGATCGACGCGACCCTCTCCGAGGCCGGGTTCACCACCACCCCGTACCAGGTCGACGTGCCGAGCTTCGGCAACTGGGGCTTCCTGCTGGCCCGCTCCCCCGACGCGGCCGACGGCGCCGCCTCCGCGGCCGTCCACACCGCCGCGGCGACCGGCGCGGCAACGGGCGCGGCCACCGGTGCGCCGGCCCGGGGTGACGGCAGCGCGCCGGCACCGCTGCGGCTGGCGCCGGACGCGCCGCAGCTGCGGTTCATCGACGACGCCGTGCTGGAGGCGGCGACCGTCTTCCCGGTGGACCGGCGGCGCTCCGACGTCCGGCCCAGCACGCTCATGGACCCGGTGGTGGTGCAGTACGCCCGCACCGAGTGGCAGCACGGCGGCTGACCCCCTCGGCCGGCCCGCCCCACCGGGCGGCTGCTCCGCTTCGCCCGCCTGCGGTGTGCGCGGGCCCGCCTCACACCCGAGGCGGGCCGGCGCCCCGGGACCCCCGGACCACCGGCGCCCGGCTCGCAGCCTCACCGCCCCCACGGCGACGGCCCCGCTCCACCGGCGGCCGACGCACCGCCGCCGCGCAGCCTCCCGCCGCTCAACCGGACCCCGCCAGTGCGGCGATCTCGCCCGTTTCCCAGTGGCCGGCAGCGCCGGGGCAGGCCGCCAGGTACGCGGCTGCCCGCGCGGTGCTCCAGCCGTGCGCGGCGACCAGGCCCGCCAGCAGGTGCCGCAGATACGCGGCGGACGGCGGATTCCCCGGCACATCGTTCACGCCCCACGGTGCCGTGAACGTCAGCACCGGGAGGCCGTCCACCTCCCCGCCGCGCACCACCGTCTCGTACCGGCCCTCCCCGGCCCGCGTGCGACCGGTGGCGACCGCCTCGGCCAGATCGGGCTCCGGGCCCTCACCGGGGAGGCGGTACATCTCCTGGGCGAGCAGATCGAGGAACTGCTCCCGGGTGAGCAGGTACCCCCGCGCCGCGACACCCTCCTCCCCGCACGCCGCCGCCGGCGGGGCTTCGGGATCGTAGAACGCACGGCCGCCGTGCCAGATCGGTGACTCGGTGGCGAAGTACACCGCCCCGGTCAGCGTCAACGGCAGACTCCCCGCCGGGGGTGACGCGTCCCGGAACCCGGGGTACGCCCGCGCCCCGCCCGGATGCTCCCCGCCCAGCCGGTAGCTGTCGAACCGCTCCACGTGCAGGTTCGACCCGTACGCCGCGTACCAGAGCCGGCCGCCGTCCCACCCCGCCGCTGCACCTGTCACCACGGACTCCGCCCCTCGCTCCCACCGGCCACGGGACGCCACCCGCCCCGCCCCCGGAGGCCCGCACGGACCACTCCGGGACGTGTGTAGACTTGCCCCGGAACACGCCGCCTTAGCTCAGTCGGCCAGAGCGACGCACTCGTAATGCGTAGGTCAAGGGTTCGATTCCCTTAGGCGGCTCCGGTAGAAGCCCAGGTCACACCACATGTGACCTGGGTTTTTCCGTGTCAGTGCACGCGACGGCGACGTCGCGCACGTTCAGCGCGGGTCTCGCTGGTCTCAGTTCTGGTCTCAGTGGCACTCCGGGGAGCCGGCATGAAGGCGTCCCCCATGCGCCGCATCGCTCCCTTTGAGAGCCCCGACCGCCCCTTCATAGCGCGCCACGCCTGGCCGACCCGGGCGTGCGGACGGGCCCGGAGGGCCGCCAACAGCCAGAGAACCTGACGGCAAGTCGAGCAGCGAATAATCCCGTCATCCGTCTCCACTCGGAGCCCCGCCACGTAAGTACGCCCACCAGCGATCCAGGTTGCGAAGCGCAAACATCCGCGCCCGCAACCCATGATCCGGATTGAGCCGTCGCACCCCATGGGACCTGCCGACACACCCGGAAGCCATCAAGCAGCGATTATTTCGAACAAACAGTCGAGGACGGAGTGCGTGGGCTCGCCCTGCAGCACCACGCGCCCCCTTGCGCCCTCTTGAACGACAGTCTTCGCAAAGATGAGACTCTCCTCATCTACTGACAGCAGAGACTGGGCCGACCATTCGGCCACCTGAAGGGGGAGCGATGACGGTCGAAATCCTGTGGGTTTCCGCAAACCAGGACGAGCTGATCAGCGGGGCGGTTGCACTGGGAGACCGACACACAAAAACACTCGGGTTGATGACGCCCCCCGCCTACCGCCGGATGGCGGAAGACGGAGGCCTCCTCGTCGCCGTCGAAGCGAAGGAAGTGGTCGGGTACGCGCTGTTCGGGCTCCCGAAGAGGAGTGCACATATCCGTCTCGCACATCTGTGCGTGTCGGTGAATCACCGCGGAAAGGGCACCGCACGACGGCTCGTGGAAGCAATCAGCGAGCGATACTCGCAGCGGCTCGGCATCAAGGCGAAGTGTAGAAGGGACTACGGACTTAGCGACATGTGGAGAAGTCTGGGCTTCCTTCCCCGCGGCGAGGTCAGAGGGCGGAGCCAAGCCGGGCATATCCTCGACGGCTGGTGGTTGGACCTGGGGCACCCGGACCTCTTCGCGGAGGTGGAAAGCGACGCGCTGCTGACGGTGACTGTCGACCATGGTGTCTTCTCTGATCTGCGCGGGCTCGCCGAGGGGGAGAACGCCGAGGAGTCTCGTGCGCTGGAGGCTGGCTGGATGACCGATCTCGTCGAGCTCGCCTGCACGCCCCAGCTGGTTCACCAAGTCAGAGACATCGCCGAAACCGCAGAGCGGCAGCATCAGCGGTCGGCGCTACACGGACTGCGCCAGTTGACCCCCGAGCCTGTAGCTGTCACGGAGAGGTGCGGTGAGCTGCTGCAGGCAGTCAATCGTTCGCCCGGGGATCTGACCGTGGATACGGATCTGCTGCGTTGTATCCGATACATCGCCGAGACCTCGTGCGCTGGTCTGCAGGTTCTAGTTACCCGCGACCCGCTGCTGACACGCCTGGCCCATCTCGCCTGGGACGCCGCCAGGGTTCGAGTTGTGTCACCCGCCACCGTGACTCTTCATGTGGATGAGCTCCGACAGGCACAGGTGTACCGTCCGGCGGATCTGATGGGTACAGAGTTCAGGTCCGGTGAGGTGGCGCCGGGCGGAGAAGGCGAAATGGTGGCATTCTTCGAGCAGTCGGGCCACGAAGACAGTTTGGCCTTCGGCGAGCGATTGCGCTCCCTGAACAGGGGCACACTCGCGTGGCACCGTGAGCTCCTCCGCGACGGCGACGGCCATCCCGTCGCACTTTACGCATGGGGGCTGGACGGGCGCAGCCTGGTCGTTCCAGTGCTTCGAACCGCTGGCCACCGCTTGGAGGAAACCCTGGCACGACAGCTCCTCTTCCTGCTCAAGCGTCTGGGGCGCGAGTGCGGCGCCGAGATCATCCGCATCAACGACCCGTATCCCTCCGAGGCGGCCCGGGCGGCGGCGGCAGACGACGGATTCCTCGAGCGTGGAGACGACCTCGTCGCCCTCCTCGTGAATGTGTGCGGGACGGCCGCCGAGGTAGAGGCCGCGGCCGGTGAACTGGTACGGGAACCGGTGACGGAAAGAGCGGTGCTTGGGACGGGAATGCCAGCCGAGGTCGCCTCCGTGGTGGAGCGAGCGTGGTGGCCGGCGAAAATCATCGACTCCGAGCTGCCGACCTTCCTCGTGCCCATTAAGCCGCGATGGTCCACCGAGCTGTTCAACATGCCCGCCATGCTCATCCCTCGGAGCGACATCCTGGGTATCAGCAGGGAGCACGTCTACTACCGATCTTCTGGGCGCCGAGGGGAGAGCGTTCCCGCACGCGTGCTCTGGTACGTCAGTGAGGGCAAGTCCCCCGGCGAGGGTCGGATGGTGGTCGGCGCATCACGACTCGACGAAGTGCTCATCGATGCACCAGACGCTCTGTTCTCCAAGTTCGAGCACTTGGGCGTATACGGTCGGGCCGAGGTGCAGGAAGCGGCTGATGCCTCCGGACGGGCCATGGCGCTGAGGTTCTCCGACACCGAGATCTTTCCCAAGCCCGTGACGCTGCGGAGGCTGACCTCCCTGACTGAGGAGCTGGGGCTACGGTGGTCCTCGAGCTCGCTGATCTCGCTGTCAAGGATCGGGAGCGAGCTGTTCCAGGCGATCTACCAAGAGGGGCACCGAACGACGTGAACGATCCGGAACGCGCGATGCTGCTGTCCGTTCACCCCCGCTTCGCCTCGGCGATCCTAGACGGCAGCAAGACGGTGGAGGTCCGTCGTCAGCGCGTCGCAGCACCACCCGGAACCCCTGTTCTGCTGTATGCGACGGCACCCATCATGGCCCTGGTGGGCATGGCGTACATCGCCTCGGTCGATGTCGCCCCACCGAAGGACGTGTGGTCTGTCCACCGAGACCGAACAGGCATCACCCGACGCGAGTACGACGCTTACATGAGCGGCGCTGCCCTCGCCAGCGGCCTGACGCTAGAGAACCCCTCCAGCTTTGAAGAGCCGGTGACACTTGGCGCCCTGCGTGCCACCGGGACCTTCCACCCTCCCCAGAGCTACCGCTACATGAAGTACAACGACTTGCGCCAGGTGGCTTCCACAGGCTCAGCGCTGTGTGAGGTCCTCCGCAAGGCGCTGGGAGACCTGGTTCCGGCATAGACGAGGCTCGGCGGACGGACGCTCACCCTGGAGGGCGCAGCGCTCACGGCGGTTCCTCGACGGGCCGAGCGGTAGATCGGGGCTGAAACGGGGCGGTCCCGCCATCCGGCAACTGACGCGCTCCGCCAGCCACATACACGACTGCAGGAGGATAGAGATTGCTCGTGGGCCTCGCCCCATCGCGACGCCCGTGGCGGCGGCGAGGTGGAGGAGAGGAGCGACCAGAGTGGCCGCACGTCCCGAACAGTGCGGCAGCGGCGTAGCGGACTTGGGCGATCCGCGACCGGCATCGCCCAGCGTGGACGGATCGTAGTGCGTAGGCCAGGGGGTCGATTCCCTCAGGCGAAGCCGACGGAAGCCCAGGTCGCATCTCATGCGACCTGGGCTTTTTCCGAGTCAGTGCACGCGAAGGAGCCGGCCCCGTCTGCCCCTGCCTGTGCAGTCACGTGCGCCGGGGGACGGAGTGGAAGGCAGGGCACTTCTCCACTTCGGAGAGGAGCAGGGTGGGCTCGGCGTGGATGTCGCGGCCGGGCTCGGTCGTGTAGATCTCATCGAAGCTGCCGAACTGTGCGTCGGAGTAGTCGAGGTGCAGCAGAGCGGCAGCCTGGCGCTCTGAGGCCTCGTCGGGGGCCCTCGATCTACGGGAGGGTCGGGAGGCCCGGCCAGGTGTCGGAGTCGAAGACGACCCCGCCCAGGCGCCATTCCTCGCGGTAGTTCTCCTGGTAACCGGAGCTCGGTGAGGCGGGCACAGCGCAGGATGTCGGCATGGCGTGCGGGTCGGCTGTCTCGTCGCGATCCTCGGTGCCGTAGATCGTCGTGGCATCGGTGACCTGCGAGAGCGTGAGGGTTGAGCGGCTGCCGTCGTCCCGCAGCCGGACCCAGGCCCCGCGTGTGGGGAGTCCCTCTCGAAAGTCCTGCGAGTAAAGAGGGTGCGGGGGGGGCGGCCTGAACGGCGCCGAGGGCGGTCAGCTCGGCCTGGCGGGCGGCCGTGTCGACGGCCAGGAAGATCGCCTGTGCTCGTGGTTCATGGGGCCTTCTCGCCCCGGGACTCCGGAGCCCACGGGCCGCTGCGCACGGGCGGGTTGAGGGCGGCGGCGGGTGGCTTGGCCGCTGACCGACCGGTTCGGCTGCGGATACGACGATCCCGCCGCGGGAAGCTGGGCCGGCTGCGGCGAGTGGGGGACGTGAGGAGGTGCGTCCCGGGCCTCTCGTCGGGTGCGCAATGACCTCTCCCTCCCCACGGCCATCAGCCCGCCCACTGTAGAGCCGTAACCGAAACTGCTATCCCTTCCGTCTCATTCATGTGCCGGCGGAGGACGGGGAGAACATTAGTGAGCACTAACTGATTAATTTTCGCCGCGCAAACATTGCATAAACAGGATCCGCATTTTTTCGAATCTCTGCCCAGAGTGCTGTCGGTTGGCCTATCGTGGGCCGAAATCGGCGGCGGAAAATGACCGCTGCCTGCCCCTCTTCCGGCTCGGAAAGGAACAGACGATGGCTTCCGTCGCAGCTCAGGACGCACAGGACTGGCTGATCGATAAGATCGCGCACCGCCTGGGGGTGGACCGCAGCGAGGTGCCGCCCGAGCAGTACTTCGACGAACTCGACCTGGACTCGACCGAAGCCCTCATCCTGGCCGGCGAGCTGGAGAACTGGCTCGGCTTCGAGCTCGGAACCACCGCACTCTGGTACCACCCCAGCATCAAGGATCTCGCGCAGTACATAGCCGAGGAGAGCAGCCAGCGTGCCGGCGCCGCGTAGACCGGCGGCCCCGGCGCTCATTCACCACCACCGTGCCGCCGCCCCGGGATCGCGGACCGTGGTTCTCATCCACCCGGGGGCGCTGCCGGCGACCGTGCACCGCGCCACCGCCTCCGCGTTACCGGAGACGACCGGTCTGACCGTGCTGGACCTCCAGGGACTGCCCGCCTACCGGCGGACCGGCCTCCCGGGGACGGCCGGGACCGCGACACTGGACCAGCTCGTTCCCCCGCTGGCCGCCGAGGTGACCCGGCTACGGGAGGCGGGCCCCTTCACGCTGGGGGGCTGGTCCTTCGGCGGCGTCGTCGCCCACGCCGTCTGCGGGGGACTGCCCGCGGAGCTGCGTCCCGACCGGGTCGTGCTGCTGGACAGCATCGCGGCGACCGAGGAGTACACCCGGACGGACGACGCCCTCGAACCCGCCCTGCTGCTCGGCTGGTTCGCCATGTACCTCGGTGCCAAACGCGGACGGCCGGTCTCCGGCCCGCTCCCGGGCGACGCGATCCGGGACACCGACGAAGGGCTGGCCACCGTCCTGCGGTCGGCCGTCGCCTCGGGCGCGCTCCCCGGCGACGTCACCCTGCCGGGGCTGCGCAAGCTCTACGAGACGTACGTGGAAGGCCTGTTGCACAACAACCGGCTGACCGCCCGCCACCGACCGCCGTCCGCCGTCGTGCCGCTGACGCTGATCAAGGCCGAGCGCAGCCTCATCTCCGGCGACCCCGACCTGGGTTGGGGCCCGCTCGCAGCGCACGGGCTGACGGTGCGCAGCTGTCCCGGTGATCACTACACGATGCTCGGCCGTCCCGACGCCGCAACGGTCATCGCGCACGTCATCCAGTCCGCCTGACGCGTCCGGCAGGGCGCGCGCCCGCGCCCCGACGCCCCGGTGTCCACCCGCCCGGAGAGCGGTACCGCCTGCCCGGAAACCGTCCCATGCCCAGACCGCAGGAGTGCTCTTCCGTGAAGCAGATACCCGAAGCCGATCTCGACCGCCGACTCGCCCGTGACCCCGTCGCCGTCGTCGGCCTCTCCGCCCTGTACCCCAAGTCTCGTGACCTGCGCCAGTTCTGGGGCAACGTCGTCGCGGCCGCCGACTGCATCGAGGACGTGCCCGAGACGCACTGGAGCGTGGCGGACCACTACGACCCCGACCCGACCGCGCCCGACAAGACCTACGCCAAGCGCGGCGGCTTCATCCCCCCGGTGCCGTTCAACCCGCTGGAGTTCGGCCTCCCGCCGAACACCCTGGAGGTCACCGACGTCCTGCAGCTGCTCAGCCTGGTGGTCGCCCGCGACCTGCTGAAGGACTCCGGAGCCGACCAGCCCTGGTACGACGCCTCCCGCACCGGGGTGGTGCTCGGCATCACCGGGGCCAACCAGCTGACCCAGCCCCTGTCCGCCCGGCTCCAGACCCCGGTGCTGAAGGAGGTGGTCCGCAGCTGCGGGCTCAGCGCGCGCGACGCGGACGAGATAGCCGAGAAGTTCAAGCTGGCGTTCGCCCCGTGGGAGGAGAACTCCTTCCCCGGCATGCTCGGCAACGTGGTCGCGGGCCGGGTGGCGAACCGCCTCGACCTCGGCGGCACCAACATGACCGTCGACGCCGCCTGCGCCAGTTCGCTGGGCGCGGTCAAGGCCGCCGTCAGCGAGCTGCTGGAGGGCCGGGCGGACACGATGCTGACGGGCGGCTGCGACGCCGAGAACACCATCTTCATGTACCTGTGCTTCAGCAAGACCCCCGCCTTCTCCAAGTCCGGACGCATCCGCCCCTTCGACAAGGACGCCGACGGGACCCTCATCGGCGAGGGCATCGGCATGCTCGCCCTGCGGCGGCTGGCCGACGCCGAACGGGACGGGAACCGCGTCTACGCCGTGCTGCGGGGCCTCGGCTCCTCCAGCGACGGCCGGTTCAAGTCCATCTACGCGCCGCGCAAGGAAGGCCAGATGGTCGCCCTGCGCCGCGCCTACGAGGACGCGGACTGCGCACCCGACTCCGTGGAGCTCTTCGAAGCCCACGGCACCGGGACCGCCGTCGGTGACGCCACCGAGCTGTCGGCGCTCGCGGCGGTGGTGGGAGAGGCGACGACGCAGCGGCAGTACGCGGCGGTCGGCAGCGTCAAGTCCCAGATCGGGCACACCAAGGCGGCGGCCGGCGCCGCCGGGCTCATCAAACTGTCGATGGCGCTGCACCACCGGGTCCTGCCGCCGTCCATCAACGTGGCGGAGCCCAACCCGGCGATCGACTTCGCCCACAGCCCGTTCTACGTCAACACCGCCGCCCGGCCCTGGATCAAGGACCCCGCCCGCCCCCGGCGGCGCGCCGCGATCTCCTCGTTCGGCTTCGGCGGCACCAACTTCCACTTCGTGCTGGAGGAACACGGCACCGGCGGCGACCTGCGGGTCATGTCCCCGGTGGCCCACGTCCGGCTGTGGCACGCCCCGGACACCGCCGCGCTCACCGAACTCCTGGACGCCCGGGAGCCGTCGATGGCCGGGCCGGTCCCCGCGGACCACGCGCGTGTCGCCTTCGCCGCCCGCGACGGCGAGGAGAGCGAGCAGCTGCGCGAGCTGGCCGTGCGCACCCTGCGGGAGCGGCCCGACGCCACCGAGTGGACCCACCCCAAGGGCGTCACCTTCCGTACCCGCGCGGCGGACACCGGACGGGTCGGAGCGCTCTTCGCCGGCCAGGGCAGCCAGTACGTGAACGCGGGGCTCACCGCCCTGCTCGCGCTGCCGCCGCTGCGAGCCGCCTTCGACGCGGCCAACCAGCTGTTCACCGGCGCCGAGACGCTCTCCCGGGTCGTCTTCCCCCCGCCGGCCTTCGACGACGCGGGCCGCACCGCGCAGGAGGAGTCGCTGCGCCGCACCGCCTACGCGCAGCCGGCCATCGGCGCGCTGTCCGCGGGGCACTACCGCTACCTCGACGAACTCGGCTTCCGCGCGGACGGGTTCCTGGGCCACAGCTTCGGCGAGCTGACGGCGCTGTGGGCCTCCGGCGCCCTGGACGAGGAGACGTATCTCCGGCTCGCCCGGGCGCGGGGCGCCGCGATGGCGCCGCCGGAGACCCCCGGGTTCGACCCCGGCGCGATGGCCGCGCTCTCCGCACCGGAGGACCAGGTCACCGCCCTGCTGTCGGTCGCCCCCGAGCTGGTGGTGTGCAACCGGAACGCCCCCGACCAGATCGTGGTCGGCGGACCGACCGCGTCCGTCGGGCGTCTCGTCGAGGCCGCCACCGAGGCGGGGCTGCGTGCCAAGCGGCTGCCGGTCTCCGCCGCCTTCCACACCCCGCTGGTCGGCCACGCCCTGGAGTCGTTCGGCGCCGAGGTCGCGCAGGCCGCGATCGGGGCCCCGGCGCGTCCGGTCTTCGCCAACACCCCCGGGGCGCGCTACGGCGCCGACGAGGAGGCGAACCGGCGCGTCCTCGCCGAGCAGTTGATCCACCCCGTGGCGTTCGCCGACCGGGTCGAGGAGATGTACGCGGAGGGGTTCCGCACCTTCGTGGAGTTCGGCCCCAAGGGCGTGCTGGCCCAGTTGGTCGGCAGGATCCTGGGCGAGCGGCCGCACACGGTGGTCGCCCTCGACCCCGGGCCGGGCAAGGACGCCGACCAGGGCCTGAAGTGGGCCGTCGCCCGGCTCGCCGTCCTCGGTCTGCCGCTGGCCACGGAGGACCGGTACGTGGCGCCCGTCCCGGCCACCGAGCCGGTCAAGGGCATGACGATCGACCTCACCGGCATCAACCACGTGTCGGACTCCCGCCGCGCCGCCTACCGGAAGGCGCTGGAGGACGGCTACCGCGTCCCGGAGCCGGCGGCCGTCACCTCCTCGGCCCCTGCCCCGGTCTCGGCCACGGCCCCGGCGGGTACGGCGGCGCCCCCCGGAACGCCGCGCCCGGTCGCGCCGGCGATGGCGGTCGCCCACGCGGCCCCGGTCGCCCCGGCTGCCCCGCTCGTGCCGGCCGCAGCCGCCGCGGCGCCTCCGCGCCCCACCGTGCCGGTCGCCTCAGCCCCTGCCCCTGCCCCTGCCCCTGCCCTCCGAGAGAACGGGCTCACCGTGACCCAGGAGCACGCCCTTCCCCACCAGGCGCCGGCCCCCGGCCGGTCCGGTGTGGTGGCCGACCACCTGACCCTGCACGACCAGTACTTGACCGGGCAGCTGGAGAGCGCCCAGGCGCTCGCCGACATCCTGGCGCGGGCCGCCGAGGAAGGCCGGACGGGCGACGTCATCGCGGGTGTCACCGCCGTCAAGGAACACGGTCTCGCCATCGGACGTACCCATCTGCGCGCCAACGAGGTGCTGCGCGACCTGGCTCGGCTGGAGTACGGCGTCGGGGCCCCCACCCCTCCGGTCACCGCTCCGCCGACAGAACGCGCGACCGCGCCTGCCGCCGCTCCCACTGTGGCGCTGCCGGCAGCACCGGCCCCGGCAGCCCCCGCCGCTCCGGTCACTGCGGTCGTTTCGCTTCCGACGCCGGCGGCGGCTGCCCCGGTGCCGGTCGCGCCCCTGGTGCCGGTCGCGCCCCTGCCCGTGGCGGAGTCCGCTTCGGAGCCGGAGCGCCCGGCTCCGTCGGCCGGGGTCGATGCGGCCGCCGTGCGCGAGGTGCTGCTGGCGGTGGTGGCGGAGAAGACCGGCTACCCGGCAGAGATGCTGGAGCTGGAGATGGACCTGGAAGCCGACCTCGGGATCGACTCGATCAAACGCGTCGAGATCCTCGGCACCCTCCAGTCACGCTTCCCCACCAGCACCGCCGCGGGACCCGAGCAGCTGGGCGAACTGCGAACCCTCGCCGGCATCGCCGACTTCATCACCGACTCGGCCGGGAGCGCGGCTCCCACCCCGGTGAGCGAGGCAACCGCGACCGCGGCCACAGCAACGGCCCCCGCCTCCCCCGCAGTCGATGCGGCCGCGGTGCGCGAGGTGCTGCTGGCGGTGGTGGCGGAGAAGACCGGCTACCCGGCGGAAATGCTGGAGCTGGAGATGGACCTGGAAGCCGACCTCGGGATCGACTCGATCAAACGCGTCGAAATCCTCGGCACCCTCCAGTCACGCTTCCCCACCAGCACCGCCGCAGGGCCCGAGCAGCTGGGCGAACTGCGAACCCTCGCCGGCATCGCCGACTTCATCACCGACTCGGCCGGCACCTCGGCATCCGCCCCGGTCAGCGCGGCAACCGCGACCACGGCCACAGCAACGGCCCCCGCCTCCCCCGCAGTCGATGCGGCCACGGTGCGCGAGGTACTGCTGGCAGTGGTGGCCGAGAAAACCGGCTACCCGGCGGAAATGCTCGACCTGGAGATGAACGTGGAGGCCGACCTGGGAATCGACTCGATCAAACGCGTCGAGATCCTCGGCACCCTCCAGTCACGCTTCCCGGGCACCACCGCAGCGCGGCCCGAGCAGCTGGGCGAACTGCGGACCCTCGCCGACATCGTCTCCGTCATCACCGGCGGCGCAGGCGAAGCCCCCGGGACCCCCGAGACCCCGGCACCGGCACCGGCACCGGCACCGGCACCAGCAGACGCCCCGCCCCCCGCCCCCGCCGAGGCGGCGCAGCCGCCGGGCATCGGCCGCGCGCAGGCCGCGCTGACCGAACTGCCCGCGCCCGACCGGCTCGTCGACGCCTATCCGCGCGGCGCCACCGCACTGCTGGTGGACGACGGCGGGACTCTGGTGGAGCCGGTGGCCCGGCAGCTGTCCGCCGACGGGTGGCAGCTCCAGATCCTCCGGCTGCCCGGTGTCGCCCAGCACGTCACCGAGGGCAAGGACCGGGAGCTGACCGGCTGGAACGTCTCCGAACTGGCCGACCGGCTCAAGGAGGTGACCGCAGGGGGTCTCCACGCGGTGATCACGTTCGCCACCGGCGGCCGCACCCCGTGGAAGGAGAACGTCCGCCGTCTCGCCCACGGCCTGCTGATCGCCAAGCATACGGTGGAGCCGCTCACCCGGGCCGCCGCTGAGGGCCGCGCCGCGTTCCTCACCGTGACCTCCCTGGACGGGGCCTTCGGGCTGGACGGCGTCGCGGAGGACGCCGTCCCGACCGCCGGCTTCACCGGCCTGGTGAAGACGCTGGCCATCGAGGCCCCCGCGCTCTTCGCCCGGGCCCTCGACGTGGCGCCGCACCTCGCGCCCGAGGACGCCGCGGCGGTCGTCCTCGGCGAACTGCACGACGCCGCCCGGCAGCCCGCGCAGACCGCGTGGGACGGCGCCCGCCGCACCACCCTCACCCTCGCGGAGACCCCGCGTACCCCGCAGCCTGCGCAGGGACAAGGACAAGGACAGGGACAGGGGCAGGGCGCCTCCCCTGCCGAGCCCGGGCCGCAGGACCTGTTCGTGGTCACCGGCGGCGGCCGGGGCATCACCGCCCGCTGCGCCGTCGCGCTGGCCGAACGGTACGGCGCGGCCATGCTGTTGCTGGGCCGCACTCCGCTCACGGAGGAGCCCGACTGGGCGGCCGGTGCCGACGGTGTCACCGAGCTGAAGAGCGCCGCCGCCCGCCGGCTGGCGTCCGCCGGGGAGAAGCCCACCCCCAAGCGGGTGGAGCAGCTCTACGGCTCGGTCGCCGGGGCCCGCGAGATCCGCGCCACCCTGAGCGCCGTGGCGGCGGCCGGCGGCAGCGCCGAGTACCTGGCGGTGGACATCACCGACACCGCCGCCGTCACCGCCGCGCTCGCCCCGTACGCGGAGCGGATCACCGGCCTGGTGCACGGCGCCGGGGTCCTCGCCGACCAGCTGATCGCCCAGAAGAAGATCACCGAGATCGACCGGGTCCTCGCCCCCAAGCTCGACGGTCTGCGGGCGGTCACCGCCGCGCTCGCCGGGCATCCGCCGCGCCACGTGGTGCTCTTCTCCTCCGTTGCGGGCTTCTTCGGCAACCGGGGCCAGTCCGACTACGCCATGTCCAACGAGGTGCTCAACGCCTGGGCCCTGTCGTACAAGCGCGAGCACCCCGACAGCCGGGTGACCTCCCTCAACTGGGGTGCCTGGGACAGCGGCATGGTCTCCCCGCAGCTGAAGGCGATCTTCGCCGAACGGGGCATCGCCCTGGTCGGGACGGACACCGGACCCCGGCTGTTCGCCGAGCAGTTCGCGCCCGAGCGGGCGGCCGACACCGTGACCGTGCTGGGGCCCGTCACTCCGCTCTCCGTCCCCGGTGAGGCCGCGCCGGCCGGGCCCGTCACCGTGGAACGGCCGCTGGCCGACCTGGTCGCCGACCCCATGGTCGCCGACCACGTCATCGGCGGGGTGCCCGTGCTGCCGGCCGCCCTGGCGCTCGGCTGGGCCGTCGGCGCGGCCGAGCGCGCCACCGCCGGCACGGTGCGCCGGGTGCGGGGGTTCGCGGTCCACAAGGGAGTGGTCCTCGACGGCAGCGAGCAGGGCCGTTTCCGCCTGGAGCTGACCCCCGCCGACGCGGACCGGCTTCAGACCGCGATCCGTTCCCACACGGAGGACGGCAGGGTCCGCCCCCGCTACGCCGCCGGCATCGACCTGGGACCGGCGCTCGCGGAAGCCCCTCCGGTGCCCGGGCTCCCGGCGCTCGGCGGGGGCGAGGCGGCGGACTTCTACGGTGACGGAACCCTCTTCCACGGGCCGGCGCTGCGCGGGCTGCACCGGGTGCTGCAGGAGCGGGAGGACCGGCTGGTGCTCCAGGCCGCGCTGCCGCGACTGCGTCCCGCCGCCGGGGCGTTCGAGGGCGCGCTGTACAGCCCGGCCACCGCGGATCTGCTGCTCCAGGCCGCTCTGGTGTGGGCCCGCCGCACGCGGGGCACCGCCGCCCTTCCGCTCGGCGTCGAGGCCGCGGAACTGTACGCGGTCCTCCCGTTCGACGAGGCGTTCCTCATGGTGGTCGAGCCCACCGGGGTCGCGGACGACACCGCGACCCTCACCGTCACCGCCTGCGCTCCGGACGGCCGCGTGCTGAGCCGCTTCACGGGCGTCTCCGTCGTCTCGGCGCCGCGACTGGCTGCCAAGTTCACCGGCAACTGACGCAGACACCACGGCCGGCGGCGGCGCGCAGCCGCTCCGCCGCCGGCCCATCCCCCAGTCCGGAAGGACCACAGCCGTCATGAGCACGTACGCGATCGTCGGGCTCTCCTGCCTGTTTCCCGGGGCCCGCACCCCGAACGAATTCTGGGACAACCTCCGGTCCGGCACGGACAGCCGCCGCGAGGGCGGGGCGGAGGTCTTCGGGTCCGCGCTCACGGAGCCGGCCGCCGACCCCGCGCACCGCATCCGCTGCGCCAGGGGCGGGTTCGTCAGCGGATTCCGCTTCGACCCGTCCGGCTACCGGCTGGACCCGGCGCACCTGAGCCGACTCGACCGGCTCTTCCACTGGACGCTGCACACCGGCCGGGAGGCGCTGCGCGACAGCGGGCACGCCGACCGCCCCGACATCCTCGCCCGCACCGCTCTCGTCCTGGGCAACTACTCCTTCCCCACCCCGTCCTCGGCGGCGCTGAGTCTTCCCCTCGTGCACGAGAACGTGCTGCACGGCCTGACGGACGCCGGGGTGACGGGTCTCCGCCGCGGCGGCGCCGCTCCCCCGCCGCCCGCCGAGCCGGCCACCGCCGACAACGCCCGCGTCAGCGGCGCCCCCGCCGCCGTCACCGCGGCCGCCCTCGGGCTGGGCGGTCCCCGGTACGCGTTGGACGCCGCCTGCTCCTCGACGCTGTACGCGCTGAAACTCGCCTGCGACCACCTGGAGTCCGGGGAGGCCGACCTGGCGCTCGCCGGCGGCGTGTCGGCGCCCGACCCGACCCTCATCCACCTCTCCTTCTCGGACCTGCACGCCTACCCCGAGGACGGGTTCAGCCAGCCCTTCGACACCGCCTCCGGCGGCATCCTCACCGGGCAGGGCGCGGGGATGCTGGCGGTCCGCCGACTGCCGGACGCGCTGGCCGCGGGGGAGCGCATCTACGCCGTCATCGACGGCATCGGCCTCTCCAACGACGGCACCGGCCGCCACCTGCTGGTGCCCCATGCCGCCGGCCAGCACCGCGCCTACGAACTTGCTTACGAGGACGCCGGGTTGAGCCCGTCGCGGGTCGACTACCTCGAATGCCACGCCACCGGCACCCCCGTCGGGGACCGCACCGAGAGCGAGACGGTCACCGCCTTCTTCGGCGACCGGGGCAGGGTGCCGCTGCTCGGCTCGGTGAAGGGCAACATCGGCCACCTGCTGACGGTCGCCGGACTCAGCAGCCTCATCAAGGTGGTCCTCGCCGCGCACCACGGCCACATCCCGCCCACCATCGGCGTCACCCGGCCGCAGACCGCGCTGCCCGAGGGCGCTCTCGTCCGCGAGGGCCGGAGCTGGCCCGTCGGCGACGGCGACGGCACCGGCCCGCGCCATGCGGCGGTCTCTGCCTTCGGCTTCGGCGGCACCAACGCCCACGTCGTGCTCTCCGTCCCGCAGGGCACTCCGCAGCCGGCGGCGGCCGCCCCCAGCCCGGAGACCGCGCCCGGCACCGAGCCGAACCCCGCGCCGCACACCGGACCGGACCCCGCGCCGCACCTGGACATCACCGGGATCGGCGCCCACTTCGGCCCCCTGACGACCGCCTGGGACGTCGAGCGCGCGCAGTTCGAGGGCACCGACGTCCTCGGCCCGCTTCCCGCACGCCGCTGGCGGGGGCTGGAGACCACCCCCGACGGCACGCTCGCCGCCGCCGGACTCACCCCCGGCAGCCTTCCGCCCGGTGCGTTCGTCGCCTCCGTGGACGTCGACCCCGTCGACCAGCGGATACCGCCCTCCGACCTCGGCGAGTACAACCTCCAGCACGCCCTGATCTCCGAGGTGGCAGAGGAGGCCCTGCGGGACGCCGGCTACTCCCGGGCACCCGCCGAGGGGGAACAGGCGCCTGCAGCACGCCGGATCGGCGTCGTCATCGCCATGGAGATCGAGCCCAGCGCCCACCTGCACCTCGCCCGCTACGGGCTGGGCTCGTTCCTCCGCGAGGTCGCCGCGGCCACCGGAGTCGACCTGAGCGAGGACGAACTCGCCGGACTGGCCGCCGCCGCTCGCGAGGGCGTCCACCGGCCCATCGTCGCCAACGAAGTGCTCAGCTACATCGGCAACATCATGACCAGCCGGATCTCCTCGCTGTGGAACTTCACCGGCCCCTCCTTCACCCTCTCCGCCGGCGAGGCCGGGACCGCGGAGGCCCTGCGGGTGGCCCGGTCGCTGCTCCGCGAACCGGCCACCGAGGCGGTCCTGGTCGGCGCCGTGGACCTGGCGGCCTCCCCCGAGTCGCTGCTGCTGCGCACCGCCCGGGGCGACGGCCCGGCCTCCGGGCCCGGCCTCAGCTTCGGCGAGGGCAGCCGTGGTTGGCGGATCGGGGAGGGTGCGGGCGCCGTCGTCCTCACCCGCGCCGACGACCCCGACCGGCCCCGGCCCACCGCCTACGGCCGGCTGGAGGCGGTCGAGATCGGCTACGCCGCCCCGGTGGACGGCGTCCCGGCCGGCGCCGATCCCGCCCTGCTGGCCGAGACCGCCCGCCGCGCCCTGCGGGTGGCCAGCGCCGAGCCCGCGGACATCGGCTACCTGGAGGCCCACGCCGACGGCGACGACGCCGCCGACCGTGCCGAACTCGACGCGCTGGCCGAGGTCTACCCGCGCGGCGCGGCCGAGGTGGCGCTCGGCAGCGCCGGCGCCCAGTTCGGCCGCACCGGGGCGGCCGCCGGCATGGCGGGGCTGCTGCGCGCCGTCCTCAGCGCCCACCACGGGTACCTCCCCGGCACCCCCACCTGGACCCGGCCCGCCGCCGACCTCGCCGACGCCTTCGACCGGTCCGCGCTGTACGTTCCCGACAGCTCCCGCCCCTGGCTCCGCCGCACCCGCGAGGGCCGCCGCCGGGCCGCGGTGTCGTTCCTCGGCGCGGGGGGCATCCACGGCCATCTCGTGCTCTCCTCCGGACAGCACCCCGCTCCCCGCCCCTCCGACTGGCAGCGGGCCGGCGGCCCGCTGCTGCTCCCCCTGGGGGCCGAGGACCTGCCCGGGTTGCTCACCGCGCTGGAGGCGGCCCGCGCCGACCTCACCGGGACCACGGGGGTCGACCCCTGGGAGACTGCCAGGCGCGCCGCGGCGGACCTTCCCGCCGACGCCGCGCTGCGCTGCGTCCTGGTCGGCCGGAACGGCTCGCAGCTGCTCGCCCAACTGGACCGCGCCCTGGCGGACCTGCCCGCCGCGCACGCGGCCGGCGGCGAGTGGAGCACCCCGGCCGGAAGCTACTTCACGGCCTCCCCGATCGGCCCGGACGCGAAGGTCGCGCTGGTCTACCCGGGTGCCGTCAACACCTACCCCGGGCTCGGCCGTGACCTCTTCCGCGCCTTCCCGGCGCTGCGGGACACCTTCGAGCGGGAGACGGCGGACCCGGACCGCGCCTTCCGCACCGCCGAGCTGTACCCGCGCGGGACCACCGCACCGACCCGCCGGGAGCTGATGCGGCACGAGGCGGCGCTCAGCGAGGACCTGCCGTTCATGCTGGCCACCGGCACCACCTTCGCCATCCTCCACACCGACCTGGTCCGGGAGATCCTGGGCGTCCCGGCCCACGGCGCGTTCGGCTACAGCCTGGGGGAGAGCAGCATGCTCTTCGCCACCGGCGGATGGCACCGCTCGGCCCGGCGGGACGACCGGATCAGCGCCACCCCGCTCTTCCGCGACCGCCTGTGCGGTCCCCGCAGAACCGTCCGCGAGGCGTGGGGCCTCCCCGAGGAGACCGCCGACTCCGAGGTCTGGGCCTGTCACGTCCTGCTCGGTGACGCCGACCGGGTCCGGGCGGCCCTGACCGGGTACGACAAGGTCTTCCTCACCCACGTCAACACCCCGACCGAGACGGTCGTCGCCGGTGACCCCGACCAGTGCCGGCAGCTCATCGCCGCGCTCGGCTGCCAGGCCGCCCGTTCGCCCGTCAACGCGGTGATGCACTGTCCGCCGGTCGACGCCGAGGTCGACGGGCTGGCCGAGCTGAACGACCACCGGACCGGGGACCCGGGCGGGCTGGAGCTGCTCAGCGCCTACGACTACGGGCCCATCGCCGACCTGGAACGCGGCGCGGTGGCCCGGCGGATCGCCCGGACCCTGCGGTCGACGATCGACTTCCCGCGCCTGGTCGACGCGGCCCACCAGCGGGGCTACCGGTACTTCATCGAGGTCGGCCCGAGCGCCACCTGCACCCGCTGGGTCCGGGAGACCCTCGGCGACCGTCCGCATCTCGCGGTGGCCGTCGACCGGCGCGGCGCCGACACCGTTCGTCCGCTGGCCGAACTCGTCGCCCGGCTCGTCGCCCACGGTCTCCCGGTCCGGCTGTCCGCGCTGCTGGCGCCCGCCGGCCCGTCCGCGCGCCCCTCCCGGCGGCGGTTCGCCGTCGGTGGCGGCGCCCCCGTCGCCGCGGCGGTGACCGAGGCGGTCCGCCCCGTCCTGGCGGCCCGGTCCGCCGTCACGGCGCGCCACCCGGCCGTGGCCGCGGCACGGTCGGCGGCGCCGCTCGCACCAGTGGCCCCGTCCGTCCCCGCCCTGTCAGAGGAGAACGCCCCGATGCCCACCGATCCGACCCTGAGCGAGCCCGAGGTGATGACCTTCGACGGCGATCCGGTCGCGGTCCTGCCCTGGGCCGCGCCGGAGTCCTCGCCGGAACCCTCGCCGGACGCGGCCACGCCGGGGACCGCCGTCGCACCGGTCGTTGCGGCTGCGACGGCGGCGGCGCCGCCCGTCCCCCGCGCAGTGCTTCCCGTCTCCCCCGCCTCCCCCGGCTACGCGGCCGCCGACCTGGTGCGTGAACTGCGCCGGCAGATGGTGGACACCCACCAGGTCGTCATGGAGACCCAGCAGGTGCTGCAACAGGCGGCGCTCGGCCAGGTCCTGGACACGCTCGGCGCGCCCACGCCCGCCCCCTCGGCCCCCGCGCACGCCCTCCCCGCGGCCCCGTCGCCCGCCCCCGCCGACCGGTCCGCGGCACCGACCGTCCCCGCGCCGCAGGAGGCCCCGCGCGCGGCGGACGCCGCGCCCGGCGGCCGCCGGGACACCGCCGGGACACCGGACGCCGTCGACGGACCAAACACCACCGGCGGGCCGGTGTGGAACGAACAGGAGCTGCTGGCGTTCGCGACCGGCAGCGTCGCCGACGTCTTCGGTGCCGCGTTCGCTCCCGTCGACAGCTACGGCAAGCGCGTCCGACTGCCCGCTCCCCCGTATCACTTCGTCACCCGGGTCACCGCGATCGACGCGGTGCCCGGCGAGTTCAAGCCCTCCACCATCACCACCGAGTACGACGTCCCCGAGGACGCCTGGTACGCGGTCGACGGCGGCGTCCCCCCGGCCGTGGCCATCGAGGCCGGCCAGTGCGACCTGCTGCTCATCAGCTACCTGGGGATCGACTTCCGCAACCAGGGCCGACGCGTCTACCGGCTGCTGGACAGCACCCTGGTCTTCCACGGGGACCTGCCGACCACCGGCCAGACCCTGCGCTACGACATCTCCATCGACCGCTTCGTCCACCAGGGCGAGGTCACCCTCTTCTTCTTCAGCTACCTCTGCTACGCCGACGGTGAGCTGATCCTCGAACTCAAGGACGCCTGCGCCGGGTTCTTCAGCGAGGAAGAGCTGGAGAGCCCCCTGGGGGTGGTGGAGACCGCACGTGACCGGGCGGAACGGGAGGCGCTGACCCGGACGTGGTTCAAGCCGCTGGCCCGCACCACCCGCGACCACCTCACCTCCGCCGACCTCGACCTGCTCGCCCAGGGGAGACCGGGGGACGTCTTCGGCCCGGACCACGGCCAGGACCCCGGCCTCAACCCGGCGCTGCGGCTGCCCGACGCCCGGCTGCGCATGGCCGACGAGATCACCGTCGACCGCACCGGCGGCCCGCGCGGTCTGGGCGCTCTCACCGCCGTCAAACGCCTGGAGCCCGACGCCTGGTACTTCACCTGCCACTTCCCCGACGACCCGGTCCTCGCCGGCTCTCTGGTCGCCGAGGGCGCGGTGCAGATCCTCCAGACCTACCTGCTCCACCAGGGGATGCACCTGGTCCTCCCCGACGCCCGCTTCCAGACGGTCGTCGGGCTCCGGACGTCCGTCCAGGTGCGGGGCCAGATCACCCCGCGGGACCGGGAGATCCGCTACGAGGTGGAGGTCAGGGAGCTGACGCTGCTGCCCCGGCCGACGGTCGTCGCCGACGTGCGGGTCCACCTCGGCGACAAGCCGGTGATCCGGATGCGGAACTTCGGCATCCAGATACGGGAGAAGGACGGCACGCCCTACCGGCCGGAGAAGGGCGGCGTCCCCGCCTTCCTGGGCCGCCGCAACCGCGCCGGTGAGCCCGCCATGATCAACGAACTGCACCTGGCCCACGCGGCCAAGGGCGACCTGGGCACCGCCATGGGCCCCGAGTTCGACATCTACGCCGCCTCCCGCGCCCCCTACATCCCCAACGGCGACTTCCAGTTCGTCGACCGGATCATGAGCCTCACCGGCGTCCGGGGCGACTTCTCCGGGACGCCGGAGATGGTCACCGAGTACGACTCACCGCCGGACGCCTGGTACTACACGCACAACGCGCACCCCCACATGCCGAACTGCGTGTACATGGAGACCTCGCTCCAGGCCGCGATCCTGCTCGGCTACTACCTGGGCGCCACCCTCGAGACACCCGGGACCGAGTACGCGATCCGCAACCTGGACGGCACCGCCACCCTGGTGAAGGACCTCGACCTGCGGGGCCGCACCGTCCGACACCACTCCACCCTGCTCATGACCAGCGCCATCAGCGGCGCCGTCCTGCAGAAGTTCTCCTACGAACTCTCCGCTGACGGTGAGGTCTTCTACCGCGGCGAGTCCCTCTTCGGCTACTTCAGCGAGAGCGCCCTGGCCAACCAGGTCGGCCTGGACGGCGGCCGGCGGGTCCCGTCCTGGCTGGAGTCCGAAGCGCCCGACGCCTCCCGCGTCCGGCGGATCACCCCGTCCACCGACGCCGACGCCGACGCGGACACCGATGCAGGCACCGGCGGTCCCCGGCTGCCCGGCGGGCACTTCGACCTCGTCGACCACGTCGACCTGGTCGACGACGGCGGGCGGTACGGCCGGGGCTACCTCCACGGCGAGCGGGCCGTCCGGCCCGACGAGTGGTACTTCTCCTGCCACTTCCACCGCGACCCCGTCATGCCGGGCTCCCTCGGCGTCGAGGCCATCCTCCAGGCGCTGCGCCTGTACACCGTCGACCGGGGACTGGCGAACGACGTGCCGCGGCCCCGGTTCGCCCCGGCCACCGACATCGCCATGAGCTGGAAGTACCGCGGCCAGATCCTGCGCGACGACGGCCGGCTGACCTTCGACGTGCACGTCAAGGAGGTGCGGCGCACCGCCGGCCGCGTGGTCGTCGTCGCGGACGCCGACCTCTCCAAGAACGGCATGCGCATCTACGAACTCACCGATGTCGCCATCGAGGTCCGCTCCGAGGACTGACCGCCCCGACCGCCGCGCACCACGAGGAGACCTCCACCGTCATGACCACCGCACCCACCCCGCTCCAGTGGCAGGGTCCGTCGTGTCCCGGCACCACGCCGGAGCTCATCTACCAGGCCCTCGCCGCTCTCGACCAGCCGTGCTTCGTCGTCCGCGCGCCGGAGGGCATCGGCGCGGTGGCCGGCGGGCGGGCCGCCGCCTCCGCCGGCGCCTCCGGGCTGCCGCTGCTGGCCGCCGTCGGACCGCTGACCGCCGACCGGCTCGGCTCGCCTGCCTTCCGCGCCGCCCACGGGGTGCGCCACTCCTACCTCGCCGGTGCGATGGCCGGCGGCATCGCCTCCGCCGACCTGGTGATCGCCTCGGCCCGGGCCGGGTTCCTGGCGTCCTACGGCGCGGCCGGGCAGCTGCCGGAGACCATCGAGGCGGCGCTGCGCCGGTTCGCCGCCGAGATCCCGGGGCTGCCCTACGCCGTCAACCTCATCCACAGCCCCAGCGAGGAGCGGCTGGAGCGGGAGGCCGTGGAGCTGTTCCTGCGCCACCGCGTGCCCTGCGTCGAGGCCTCGGCGTTCCTGGCGCTCACCCCGCACGTCGTCCGCTACCGGCTGAGCGGCCTCACCCGTGACCAGCAGGGCAGGCCGCACGCCTCCCACCGGCTGATCGCCAAGATCTCCCGCACCGAGACGGCCGAGATCTTCATGCGGCCCGCCCCCGCCGCCCTGGTCGCCTCGCTGCTGGAGAGCGGCCACATCACCGCCGAGCAGGCCGAGTTGGCCCGTCACCTGCCGCTCGCCGACGACATCACCGTCGAGGCGGACTCCGGCGGCCACACGGACCGCCGTCCGCTGACCGCGCTGCTGCCCACCGTGCTGCGGCTGCGCGACACCGTGCAGCACGAGCACCGCTACCGGGAGCCGGTACGGGTCGGCGCGGCCGGGGGGCTGGGCACGCCCGTCGCGGTGGCCGCCGCGTTCGCCATGGGGGCGGCGTACGTGGTCACCGGCTCCGTCAACCAGTCCTGCGTGGAGTCGGGCACCTCCAAGGAGGCCAAGGCGCTGCTCGCCGAGACGGGTATCGCCGACTGCGAGATGGCGCCCGCCGCCGACATGTTCGAGATGGGCGTGGAACTCCAGGTCCTCAAGAAGGGCACGCTCTTCCCGATGCGGGCCAAGCTGCTGCACCGGCTGTACCAGAGCCACGAGGGGCTGGACTCGCTGCCGCCGGCCGAGCGGGACCGGCTGGAGAGCCAGATCTTCCGCCGCCCGCTGGCCGAGGTGTGGCAGGAGTGCGTCGACTACTTCGAGCGCCGCGACCCCGCCCAGCTGGACCGGGCGCGCGGCAACCCCAAGCGGCAGATGGCCCTGGTCTTCCGCTGGTACCTGGGGATGGCCTCCCGGTGGGCGGTCACCGGCGAACCCGGGCGGCGGACGGACTACCAGATCTGGTGCGGCCCGGCGATGGGCAGCTTCAACGACTGGGTCAACGCCAGCTACCTCAAACCACCCGGCAACCGGCGGGTCGCCGAGGTCGCCCACCACCTGATGGCCGGCGCGGCCTTCCACACCCGGCTGGCCCAGCTCGCCACCGCCGGTGTGCGGGTGCCGGCGACCGCGGCCGACTACCGGCCGGTGCCCCTGGAGACCCCGGACACCCTCTCCCCGCAGGGCGTCCTGTGAACGGCAGCACCGCCGCCGAGGCCCTGGAGGAACTCCTCGGCGACGCCGACGACCCCGGCAACCCCCACGGCTTCGCCGCCGCGGCGGCGCGCGACAACCTCGACCGCGCCCCGGACGCGTCGGCCGCCGCGCTGCGCGCCACCGGCTTCCACCTCAACTACCTGCCGCCGGAGCTCGGTGGTTCCTTCACCGGCTTCGCCGACAACCTCACCCTGGTCCGCGCCGCGGCCCGCCGGGACCTCGCGGTGATGCCGGCCACGATGTTCTCCGTCACCGCCGCGACCTGCCTGCGGCTGCACGGGTCCCCCCAGCAGCAGTGGTGGGCGGCCGGACTGCTCGCCGCCGACGGGGCCATCGGCTTCGCCCTCTCCGAGGAGGAGCACGGCAGTGATCTGCTGGCCAACACCACCCGGCTCGAACCGTCCCCCGACGGCGACGGCTGGCTGCTGACCGGCCGCAAATGGATGGTCGGGCTCGGCGGCAGCTGCGACAGCGCCTACGTGGTGGCCCGCACCGGGGAGCGCGGACCGGGCGCTTTCACCGCGGTCCTCGCGGACCTGACCGACCCGGCCACCGCCGACCGGTTCCGGCGGGGGCGGCGCGTCCCCGCCACCGGCATGCGCGGTATCGACTTCGCCCACCTGGAGTTCGACCGCTTTCCGGTGCCGCCGCACGCCGTGGTCGGCAGACCCGGCGAGGCGCTGGAAGCGGCGGTGAAGGCGCAGCAGATCGTCCGGGTCATGAGCTGCGCCGGCAGCCTGGGCTGCGCCGACACCGCGCTCCGGGTCACGCTCGACTTCGCCGCGGCCCGCCGCCAGGGGCGCGGCCCCCTGCTGGCCGCCGGGTACCCGCGACGCGAGCTCGCGCTGGCCGCCGCCGCGCTGCTGGCCGCCGACGCCACCGCGCTCGCCGCCGCGCGCGGCCTGCACCGCGCACCCGAGGTGTTCAGCGTGTGGGGCTGCGCGGCCAAGCACGTGGTGGCGGAGGCGGTGTCCGACCTGATGGCCCGCTGCGCCGGGGTCCTCTCCACCCGGGCCGTGCTGCGCGACGAGGGGCCGGGCGGCGGGATCTTCCAGAAGACCGCGCGGGACGCCGCGCTGGTCCGGGTGGTGGACACCAGCACGGTGGCCAATCTGCGCTCCTTCACCGGACAGCTGCCCGCCCTCGCCGCCGCAGCCGATGCGGCGGCCGCGCCCGACGCCGCGACGCCCGCAGTGTTCGACCTGGCGGCCCCGCTGCCTCCCTTCGACATCACCGGACTGGACCTCAACGCCCGCGGCCGCGACCCGGTCACCGCCGAGGCCGCGCCGCTGGCCGCCCGGCTGGCCGAGGGCACCGAACCCGGCCTGGCCCAGGACGCCGTCACCACGGCCGTGGTCGCCGAACTCGCCGCCGCGCTGCGGGACCTGCCCCGGGAGGTGGCGGCGGCCGGCCGTGACGCGGAGGCGCTCACCGACCTGGCCGAGCGTTTCGCCTGGCTGCACTCGGCCGGCTGCTGCCTGCTGCTGTGGTGGCACAACCGCGACGTCCCCCTCTACGAGGGGAAGCCCGGCGCCACCGGCTGGCTCGGCGCCGTCCTGGCCTACCTCCTGTCCCGGGCGGACGGCACGGACCCCCGGCGCCGCCCCGGGGCGCTGAGTCCCGCGCTCGACACCGCACTCGCCCTGCGCGGCGGCCACCGGCTGTTCTCTCTCGTGCCGGTCCGCCTCGCCCCGCCCCGTCCGTCCGCACGACCGCACCAGGGGGAGCCGTGCCCACCGCAGACCTGACCGACCTCGCCCAGCGGCTCGAACGCCATCTGGGGGACCCGCACGACCCCGACTCCCGCATGCCGTTCGCCCGGATCCTGGAGCTGGACGAACGCGAGGAGTACCCGTATCCCTTCGTCAACCTGCTGCACCGCTGGGGGGTGCACGAGTACGCCCTGCCCGAGGAGCAGGGCGGCCGCGCCGGGGACGTGGAGGTCGGCTTCACCCTGCTGCGTCTCGTCGCCCGCCGCGACCCCACCACCGCGACCGGCCTCATCATCAGCAACCTGAGCTTCATGCCCGCCTGGATCGCCGGGGACGACGCCGTCAGGCAGCGCATGGTGGACGCCACGCGGCACGGCCACCGCTACGCGTGGGGCCTGTCGGAGCGCCTGCACGGCAGCGACCTCCTCAGCAACGAGACCCGGGCCCGGCCCACCGAGGGCGGCTGGCTCGTCAGCGGCGAGAAATGGCTGATCGGCAACGCCCGCGTGGCCGACGGCCTGGTGGTGCTGGCCCGCACCTCCGACCACGGCGGCCCCGCCGGCTACTCCGTCCTGCTGCTCGACAAGCGCACCGCGCCCGCCGGCGCCGTCGACGAACTCCCCCGCGAACGGCTGCACGGGCTGCGGGCACTGGACATGAGCGGCTTCCGCCTGCACGAGGTGTTCGTCCCCGACAGCGCCCTGCTGGGCCGCGAGGGGCAGGGCGTGGAGATCGCCCTGAAGAGCTCCCAGGTCGCCCGGGCGCTGATCAACGCGATCGCGCTGTCGGCCACCGACACCGCGCTGCGGCTGACCCTGGACTTCGCCGCGCAGCGCACGATCTTCGGCACGGCCGTCGCCGACATCCCCTACTCCCGCCGGCAGCTCACCGAGTGCTTCGCCGACCTCATGATCGCCGACGCGCTGTGCCTGGGGGCGGTGCGGAGTCTCCAGGTCGTCCCGGAACAGGCCAGCGTCTGGTCGTCGGTGGCCAAGTACCTGGTCCCCACCATGCTGGAGCGGACCGTCTCCCAGCTCAACGTCGTCCTCGGGGCCCGCTTCTACCTCCGGGACCACCCGCACTACGGCGTCCACCAGAAGATGCTGCGCGACCTCCCGGTCGCCAACTTCGCCGACGGCAACACCGTCGTCAACCTCAAGGCGCTCGCCTCCCAGCTGGAGACGCTGCTGGGCAACGACTCCGCGGCGGACCGGGCCGCCGCACGGGAGCGGGTCGCCACCCTCTACGGCATGGACCGGCCCCTGCCCCGCTTCGAACCGTGGCGCCAGGAACTGTTCAGCCGCGGCCGGGACGACGCCCTGCTGGCGGCGCCGGCGGCACTCGACCGGCTGCGGGAGATGGCCGCCGACGCCAAGCACGAGGACCGGGCGTGGCTGGGCCGGGCGGCCGAGGTGGCCGAGGACCTGCTGGACCGGGCCGGCTCCGTGGCTGCCCGGCTGGCCGAGAACCGACGCCGGGCGGGCCGCGCGCACAGCCACTCCGCCGAGCTGTTCGACCTGGCCAAGGAGTACTGCCTGCTGCACGCCGCGGCCGCCTGCCTGCACACCTTCACCCAGTCCTCCGGTGCCCAGGTCGAGCCGCTGCCCAGCGCCGCACTCCTGCTGCTCCAGCTGGAACGGCTGCGCCGCTGGTGGCATCCGCACGAGGCGGTCACCGACAGCGCCGTGGTCGACGAGGTGATGCGGGTCCTGCGGGACCTGCACGCTACCGACCGGCTGTTCTCCCACTGGCCGGTGGCGCTGGCGCCCCGGGGCGAGCTGCCGGCGGCCCGCACATGAGCACCCTCCACAGCTGGCAGGGTCTGGGCCGCGCCGCACGGGAGCACAGCGGCGTGCTCCGCTGGCTCCCGGCCGTGCCGGGCGTGCCGCTCTCCCCCGACGAGGACGGCCCGCCCGGCAGGCCCTGGCAGGTCGACGACCCGCCCGAGGACCGGGAACTCGCCGCCGACGGCATCCGGCTGTGGCTGCTCCCGGAGGCCGCGGTGCCGGCGTTCGCCGAACGGCTCGGCGGTGTCGGGGTGCTCAGCGCAGCGGAACGGGCACGCATGGCCCGGCTGCGCACCTCCGGTGCCCGGCGCCGGTACTTCGGCGCCCGGCTGCTGTCCCGGTTCGCGCTCAGCGAGGCCGCCCCGGTACCGCCCGCCGACTGGAGCTTCACCACCGGACGGTACGGGCGGCCCGAGCCCGTCCGGCCGCCCGGAGGGCTGCGCTTCAACCTCTCCCACACCCGGGGGATGCTCGCGTGCGTCGTCAGCCGGGGCCGGGCGTGCGGGGTGGACATCGAGCGGGCCGCGGCCCCGTCCGAGACGCTCCAGGCGCTGCAGGCGCGCTTCGCGCCGGCCGAGCGTGCCGCGCTGGCCGCTCTCCGACCGGGCCCCCGGGCCACGCAGGTGATGGCGTACTGGGTGCTCAAGGAGGCGTATCTGAAGGCGCTGGGCACCGGTCTGCTGCGAGCCCCGGACAGCTTCGTCCTCAGCGCGCCGCACGAACCGCCGGTGCGCGTGTACGACCCGCCCGGAACCCTCCGGCCCCAGTGGCACCTGAGCCTGCTGCACCCCGGGCCCGAGCACGTCCTCGCCGTCGCCACCGACGGCGCCGCCCCAGGCCCGCTGCGGCTGACCCGCATCTCCGGCTGATCCGCGCGGCCGTGCGCACCTCCCGCTGACTCACCGCCCCGGCGACCGCCGGGACCCGACCTAAGGAACGTCATGCCCGAACATTCCGCCAGCGCCCCGAGCCGTCCCTCGATCGCCGTGGTCGGTGCGGGGGTCGCCGGGCTGTCCGCGGCCTACCGGCTGCGCGACCACGCCGACATCACGCTCTACGACAAGGACCGGCGGGCCGGCGGGCACGCGCACACCATCGAGGTGGAGGAGGCGGGCAGGACACACGGCATCGACACCGCCTTCGTCGTCTTCAACCGGCCCAGCTACCCGCAGCTGTCCGGGTTCTTCGACGAACTCGACGTCCCGGTGCAGGAGCACCGCGGCGGTTTCCAGTTCTTCGACCGGGACAGCGGGCTGCGGTTCGGCACCGCGGAACTGGCGATGGCGGAGGACGAGCTGCGCGGCCGGTACGACGACGGCTTCCTCGCCGTGCACCGCGAGGCCCGGCGCTTCCACGCGGAGGGCCGCAAGGACTTCCTGCGCAAGCGGACCGACCTGCCGCTCGGGGAGTACCTGGACCGCGGCGGGTACAGCCAGGAGTTCCGCTACGGCTACGTCGTGCTGCTGTGCACCGCCGTCTGGTCGGTTCCGGCCGAACTGATCTGGGAGATGCCCGCCACCACCGTCATCGCGTTCTTCATGGCGCATGACGAAGGCGGTCTGGGCGGCAACGGCGTCCAGTGGCGCACGGTGCGCGGCGGGTCCGTCACGTACGTGCGCCGGGCCCTGGCCGCCATCGACCCCAAGCTGCGGCTGGGGGAGGCGGTCACCGCGATCCGCGAGGACGAGGACGGCGTCACCGTGCACACCGCCGCCGGGGGCGAGCGCTTCGACCACGTCGTCTGCGCCGCGCACGGCGACGAGGCCCGCGACCTGCTGGTCAACCCCACCGCGGTGCAGCGGCGGACCCTCGCCGACATCCGCTACAACACCTCGCTCGCGGTGCTGCACACCGACACCTCGGTGATGCCGGGCGGGAGGGAGAGCTGGGACAACTGGAACTACGGGAAGATCACCGTGGACGGCCGGGTCCGTCCCTACGTCGCGTACTACATGAACCGGCTGCACCGCCTGGAGGCCGAGAAGGACTACCTCGTCACCCTCGACTACGCGGGCCGGCTGCGGGAGGACCTGATCATCCGTGAACTGTCCTACGCCCACCCGGTGATCGACATGAAGCTGCGGGATCTCCAGAAGGACATCCACCGGGTGAACGAGGGCGGCCGGGTCAAGCTCTGCGGGTCGTACTTCCACTCCAAGCAGCTGCACTGGGACCAGATCGGCTCGCACGAGGCGGCGTTCTCCTCCGGCCGGGAGGCCGCGGAGCAGCTGCTGCGGGAGCTGCCCGGCCGCTGACGGTCCGGGCGGGGGCTACGCGGCGCCGGGGGTCTCCCCCGGCGCCGCTGCCGGCTCCTCGCCCGCTGCCGGCCGCGCACCCGCGGGGGGCTCCTCGCCCGGGGGCGATCCGTACCGGGAGAAGGACTCGCTCTCCTGGGCCATTCTGCGCAGGATCATCAGGACGGGTTCCAGCAGCACCGTCACCTGGACCGCCCGCTCGGCCAGGGACAGCCGGTCGTCGCCCCCCGCGCTGAGCTGGTCGAGGTCGAGGACGGCGGTCTGCTCGGCCAGGCGCGCGTAGGGCAGCAGCGTCTGCCAGTCCAGGTGCAGCCCGACCTGGGCCATGCTCTGCAGCGAGCGCGCGAGCTGTGTCCGCCCGGTCGAGAGGGGATGCAGCTGCCAGCCGGTGGCGTCGATGAGCCTCTCGGCCTCCGCCATCGGCCCGGCCGCCACCTCCTCCCCCTCCTGCGGCGGCTTCTTCCGCTCCTCCGCCTGCATGGCGCCCAGCACCAGGCCCAGGGCCAGGTGGGTGTTCTCCTCGTTCTCCGACAGCGCGGCCAGGATGTCCGAGGCGGCGCTGACCGACAGGCCACGCACGGAGACCAGGGCCCTGATCAGCCGGAGTCTGCGCAGGTGCCGCTCGTCGTAGTCGGCCTGGTTGTGGGCCGTGGGGTTGCCCGCCGGAAGCAATTTCTCCCGAATGTAGTACTTGATCGTCGCAATGGGCACACCACTGCGGCGGCTCAGCTCGGAAATACGCATTTCCCGACCCTTCGTCCCGGCGGGACTGGCGTGTGGAGAGTTCCACTGTCTATCATGGATAGTGGTGGTTCCCAAGATACCGGACACCTTTTTGCCTGCTCGCACGGCATCCCCCCACCCGTCGAGCCGACCTCAATGGAAGGCCCCGCCATGCCCACGCTCCCCTGGATCACTCCGGACCCGGCGCCGCCGGGGGCCGCGACGCTGATCATCGCCTCGCGTCTGGAAGTCCGCCGGTGGAAGGACGTGCCCCGCTTCTTCGTGAAGTCCCTGGCGGCATGGCGCCAGGTGCGCAAGGCCCCGGGGGCGTACGGCGCCTCGCTGATCGCCCAGCCGCTGAAGCGGACCTTCTGGACCCTGTCCGCGTGGAAGGACAACGAGGCGCTGTACACCTACGCCGGCACCGAGCCGCACAAGGGCCTCATGACCGGGCTCCGGCCGGTGATGAAGGAGTCCACCTTCATCACCTGGGAGTCCCGCACCGACGAACTCCCCGTCCGCTGGGACGAGGCGCACCGCCGACTGGCCGAACACCGCGGCGAGCGACCTGCGGGAGACAGCGCATGAGCGCCCGCACCGCCGTGAACGGAACCGGACCGAGGAGAACGAGAAGATGACGCCGACGAGCAACCCGCCCACCGACGGAGGCCGTACCGTCCCCGTCTGGGTGGCCATCGTGGCCTGCAGCGTGCCCATGTTCATGGTCGCCCTCGACAACCTCGTGGTGTCGACGGCGCTGCGCACCCTCGCGGTGGAGTTACAGGCGAGCACGCAGGACCTTCAGTGGTTCGTCAACGCGTACGTGCTGAGCTTCGCCTGCCTCCTCCTGACCGGGGCGGCGCTGGGGGACAGGTTCGGCAGGCGCCGGGTGTTCGTCCTGGGGATCGTGGTCTTCACCGTCGCCTCGGTCGGCTGCGGCATGGCGAGCACCGCCGGCGAGCTGATCGCGGGCCGCGTGGCCCAGGGATTCGGGGCGGCCGCCGTCATGCCGCTGTCGCTGACCCTGCTCTCCCAGGCCGTGCCCGACCGGCTGCGCGGCCTCGCGCTCGGCCTCTGGTCAGCCGTCAGCGGCTGCGCCATCGCCCTGGGGCCCGTCGTCGGAGGCGCGGTGGTGGACGGCATCGCCTGGGAGTGGATCTTCTGGATCAACGTCCCGGTGGGACTGGTCGCCGTACCGCTCGCGTTGTGGGCCCTGAAGGAGAGCCGGCTGCCCGGCGGCTCCCTCGACATCGTCGGCATGCTGCTCGCCTCCGGTGGCGTCTTCGCCCTCGTCTGGGGCATCGTCAACGGCGAGACCGACGGATGGACCTCGGGCGGCGTGCTGGCGTCCTTCGCCGCCGGCGTGGCCCTGCTGATCGCCTTCGTCCAGTGGCAGCGCCGCACCCCGCAGCCGCTCCTGCCGCTGTCGTTCTACCGCTCCCGGGCCTTCGCCCTGAGCAACGTCGTCTCCGCCGCCATGTACTTCGGCGTCTTCGGCTCCATCTTCCTCCTCGCCCAGTACCTCCAGGTGGCCCCCGAGCGCACCCCGCTGCACGCCGGGCTCCTCACCCTCACCTGGACCCTGGTGCCGATGTTCGTCGCCCCGGTGGCCGGTGCGCTCACCGACAAGGTGGGCGGCGGGCGGCTGATGGCCGCGGGGCTGCTGCTCCAGGGTGTCGGCTTGGCCTGGATCAACCTGGTCGCGAGCACGGACACCCCGTACGGGCAGTTGGCGGCCCCGATGGTCATCGCCGGTGCCGGCATGGGACTGGTCTTCGCCCCGACGGCAGCGGTCGTGCTGGGCTCCGTGGCCAAGGAGCACGCGGGCAAGGCGTCCGGCGCCAACATCACGGTGCGCGAGATCGGTGGCGCGCTGGGCATCGCCGTGCTCGGCAGCGTGTTCGTCGCCCACGGCAGCGACCGGAGCCCGCAGGAGTTCGTCGACGGCCTGCGCCCCGCCCTGTGGGCGGGGGTGGCCGTCGTGATCGCCGGCGGCCTGACCGCCCTGGCCATTCCCAAGCCGTCCGCTGACGGCAGCAAGGAGAGCGTCCCGGCACAGAAGCCCGTGCGCGTCTGATGCGTCCAGCCCGCTGCCCCGCGCACAGGGGGTATCCGTGCGCGGGGCAGCGGCCACCGGTGAGTCACCCACTCCGCAGACCTCGGAGAGTTGAGCTGTATGAGAAAGTCCGCAGAAGAGCGCCGCACCGAGGTGGTGCGCGCGGCGCTGAGAAGTTTCTCCCGCTACGGCTTCCACGGCACGTCGACGGACTCGATAGCCCGTGCGATAGGGGTGTCGCAGCCCTACCTGTTCCGCCTGTACCCCACCAAGCGCGACATCTTTCTCGCGGCGGGGCGCTCCTGCTTCGAGCGGACCTCGCTCGCCTTCAACGCCGCGGCCGAGGGCCTGACGGGCGAGGAGGCCCTCAACGCGATGCGGCGCGCCTACGGCGAACTGGCAGGCGACCGTGAACTGCTGCTCATGCAGCTCCAGCTGTACGTCGCGTCCAGCTCCGACGAGGAGTTACGGGACGAGGTGACCCGGTGGTGGGACGACCTCTGGCTCCTGGTGGCGCAGCTGACGAGCCTGCCGCCCGAAGACATCAACCAGTTCATGTCCTGCGGCATGCTGATCAACGTCATGGTGGCGCTGGGCATCTCCGACGGGCACCAGGGGTGGGACGTGCTGCTGGCCAACCTACCGGGGGACGGCGCGGCACCGAGCGGGGACGAGCGGCCCCCGGAGCCGCTGCGGCTGAGTGCCGCCCTGCCCTTCCCCTTCGCCGGTTCACCGAGGTAGCAGGGCGCTCGCCGCCGCGCACCGCGGTGATGCCGCCGCCCGCACCGGCGCACGGCCCGCAGGCCGGCGCCCCCGGAGCGGGACGGGTCCGCCGGGGCGTGGCGGCGCGGCGGCGTCAGGGAGCGGAGGGCGGGCCGAAGAGGGCGGTGGCCTCCTCCAGGGGGCTGCGCGGCGCCGCGGCGGCAGCCGGCGCCGCGGGGGCGGCGGTGCAGGTGAAGCCGAGCCGGGTCATGGCCCGGGTGACCTCACCCGCGCTGAAGTCGCGGCGGTCCTGGCCGGTGAGGATCTGCCCGACCTGCTTGGCCGGGTAGTTCCGGCCGTCGATGGTCACGAAGGCTCCGGTGACCTCTTCGGGCTCGACGCCCTTCATCGAGGCGAGAACGCTGTTCTCGGTGAGCTCGAACGGAAAACGGGCGATGACGCAGCGCATGGTGCCTCACAGGTGAAGAAGCGGAGGGGGACGGTTCCACCGCGGCCGGGGCGGGCGGCGCCGGGTACCGGAGGGCACCCGGCGCCGCCGTGGTCCACGGCCGCGGACAGAGCACCGACTCGACTGCCGCGTGTCGCGTGCTCGACCTCGGCGGAGGGGACGTCGTGCCCCCCCGCGTCCGGGTGGATCAGGCAGCCCTGCCGGAGGAGGACTGCCGGCCGACACCCGCGCGGCGGCGGGCACCGGAAGCGGGGCTGCGGCGCCCCCGCGAGCTGCTGCTGCGCTTGCGCGGCTGCTCGGCGGCGGGCGGCGCGGCGATCGTCACCGGGACGCCGCTGGGCGCCTGGGCCCCGGTGATCCGGGTCAGCTCCTGCTCGCCGGAGCGGACCTGCGTGGTCTGCGGCACGATCCCCGCGGTCGTCATCAGGCGGGTCATGTCGCGGCGCTGGTTCGGGGTGACCAGGGTGACGACACGGCCGGACTCACCGGCACGGGCGGTGCGGCCACCGCGGTGCAGGTAGTCCTTGTGGTCGGTCGGCGGGTCCACGTTGACGACCAGGTCGAGGTCGTCGACGTGGATGCCGCGGGCGGCGACGTTGGTCGCCACCAGCACGGTGACGTGCCCGGTCTTGAACTGCGCCAGCGTCCGGGTGCGCTGCGGCTGCGACTTGCCGCCGTGGAGCGCGGCCGCCCGCACGCCGCTGGCGAGCAGGTCGCGGGTCAGGCGGTCCACGGCGTGCTTGGTGTCCAGGAACATGATCACCCGGCCGTCGCGCGCCGCGATCTCGGTCGTGGTGCGGTGCTTGTCGGTGCCGTGGACGTACAGGATGTGATGCTCCATCGTCGTCACCGCGCCCGCGGAGGGGTCGACGGAGTGGACGACGGGGTCGCTGAGGTAACGGCGCACCAGGCGGTCGACGTTGCGGTCGAGGGTGGCGGAGAACAGCATCCGCTGCCCGTCGGGGCGCACCTGGTCGAGAAGGGCGGTGACCTGCGGCATGAAGCCCATGTCGGCCATCTGGTCGGCCTCGTCCAGCACGGTGATCGCGACCTGGTCGAGCCGGCAGTCGCCGCGGTCGATGAGGTCCTTCAACCGGCCCGGGGTGGCGACGACGACCTCGACGCCGCCGCGCAGCGCACCCGCCTGCCGCCCGATCGACATGCCGCCGACGACGGTCGCCAGGCGCAGCTTCACCGCGCGGGCGTAGGGGGTCAGGGCGTCGGTGACCTGCTGGGCCAGCTCCCGCGTCGGCACCAGGACCATCGCCAGCGGCTGGCGGGGCTCCGCGCGCCGGCCGGCGGTGCGGGCCAGCATGGCGAGGCCGAAGGCGAGGGTCTTGCCGGAGCCGGTGCGCCCCCGGCCGAGGACGTCGCGGCCGGCGAGGGTGTTGGGCAGCGTGGCGCCCTGGATCGGGAAGGGCGCGGTGACGCCCTGCGTGGTCAGCGTGGTCAGCAGCGGCTTCGGCATGTCGAGGTCGGCGAACGACTCGACCGCCGGCAGCGCCGGGGTGATGGTCTCCGGCAGGGCGAACTCGCCCTGCACGGCGGCAGGTCGGCGGTTGCGGCCGCCACCGCCACCGCCGGAGCGGCCGGGCGCCTCGGAGCGGCCGTTGCCGCCCCCGCCGAAGCGGGTGCCGCGCCGGGAGCCGCCGCCGGGGCCGTAGGAGCCGCCGTCGGACCTGCGGGAGCGGAAAGAGCGGCCATTCGTACGTGCGGGGTTCATGGAGAACCTTCCTTGATACGGCGCGCATCAAGGAATATCCGCAGCAAATGAGCAGCGCGGGGAATCACAGGCACGAGCCGGGTGGAATGCGGTGTTGCTCCGGGTCGCAATGACACCGGCGCGAAACGCACAGGACAATTCGGTGACGTCGAGACGAACATCGCGTGTTCCGACGTCGGGATGGGTGGTGGGGCGGCGGCCGGTCGGGGCCTCGGCGCCTCACCGGGGTGGCGTCGCTAGGGCGAACGCCCGTGGTCGGGGCACGATCCCCGGAGGTCTCGGGCGGCTGCCGAGCGGTGCGCCGCGGGGCGCGGGCTCGGAACCGCTGTTACCCGGACCCTACCGGACGGGGACGACCGTGGCGGTGACGCCCACCCGGTGGAGACGCGGGGTGCGGGAAGCGCGGACGACCCGGGGGCCGCCCCCGCGGGGTCCGGTGCACCCTGCACGGGTGCGGTCGGTGGTGCTGTGGAGCTACGCAACGACGGCTGAACCCTTCGTTCTTCCGGGCCGTTCGACCGTACCTGATGCCACGCCACGTCTCCTTCGGGGCAGGTGCACCGACGACCCGCGATGCGCGGACACCTGGCCACCGGGGACGATGTCGACGGTGGCGTCCCGTTCCGGGACAGCGGTGACGGAAAGAACTCCGGTACCGGCCGGAGGATTGGGCCGAAGAAGCCCGGAGTTCCGGGAGACAACAACCACACAGCCGGTACCGAGAGTAGCACGAGGTAGCGAGCGGTCGTCGGTGAAGAATTTCACTCCGGCACCGCGGGAATACGCAGCGCAGGACCTCACCCCCGAATCCTGTCACGCCGCGTGGCGGGGGCGCCGCCTCTTTTCGGCGGCGCGGGGCGCGTGCGCGGCCCTGCGCGCGGGCAGCGACAGCGCGCACGGCGGCCGGGGCCGGTGACGGTGACGGTGACGGTGACGGGCGTCACCGGCCGTCCGTCCGGGGCCCGCCCGTGTCACCGCCGTCCCGCCCGCCGGTCGCCATCGTCCGCACCAGGACGGCCATGAGGGCGCCCCGCTGCTCCTCGGTCAGGTCGCTGCCGGCCGCCAGCCGCTCCGCCGCCAGGTAGCGGGAGAACTCCACCGGCTGATCGAAGTAGGACCGCAGGTGGGCGGCGGCCGCCTCCTGCGAGCGGACGAAGGTCCGGCTGATGAAGGCGGCGAGCGCCGCCGCGGCCGCGCCCAGCGCCCCGGACACCACCGAGCCGACCGTCGT
Organism: Streptomyces bohaiensis; assembly: GCF_012033785.1. Classification (GTDB taxonomy): domain Bacteria; phylum Actinomycetota; class Actinomycetes; order Streptomycetales; family Streptomycetaceae; genus Streptomyces; species Streptomyces bohaiensis. The sequence continues at coordinate 2,929 of NZ_JAAVJC010000020.1, read as the reverse complement.
CGGCGCCAGGACCGCCGCGGCACCACCGCCGATCAGCAGCAGGAACCCCACCACCATCGCCGCCTGCGCGTTCCGGAAGGCGGTCCGCGCCTGGTCCAGCGCGATGGCGTGGTAGTGGTCCAGCCGCCGGTGCGTCACCGACCACAGCTCGGCCAGCGCCAGCGGCGCGCTCATGCCCGGGGCGGGGCCGCTCGGCGGGCCGATGCCGTGCTGCGGCCGGTGGAGGCCGGCTCCGGCGGCGTCGCTCCCGCCCCAGCCTCCGCCACTCGGGGCCGACCACGGCCCGGTGACCCCCCACGGGTGTGCTCGGTCGGCGGCTGCGGGACCCGGGGTGACCGGGGGCGGAGGCCGCCGGTCCGGTGGGTCGGCGGGCTCCGGCGCGGTGGCGCGGGAGGCGTTGGGCACCGTGCCCCACAGCGGAGGGAGGACGTGGTGGGTGTCGACGCCCGCCCCTGCCCGGGGGGCGTCGCCGAGGTCGGCCTCGCCCGGTGGCTCGTCGTCCGGCGGCTCACTGACCGGGGGTTGGTCGTCCGGTGGCCGTGCGGCGTCATGCGGTGTGGCGGCGTCCGGTGGCACGGCGTCGTCCGGCGGCACGGCGTCGTCCGGCGGCTCCGCGACAGGAACCCGATCGCGGTCGCGGTGACCACCGGGCAGCACCACCCCCGCCCCGCCGTCGTTCCCGCTCGCCGCACCGTTCCCGGTCGTCACACGGCGCCCGCCGGGCGCAGCGCCCGGCCGGGCAGGCGGGGGCCGCCGGAGGAGGGGCGACGGTTGCCGTTCGCGGTGCGCGGTGTGTTCCGTGTATCCGGCCGAGCGCATGTCGCTCTCCAGCCGGGCTTCCGCGGCGAGCAGGTTCCGCCGGGTCGCCTCGATCGCGTTGCGCCGTGCCGTGATCCCGGCCGCGAGGAACACTCCGCCGACGGCGAGGAGCACCACCACGTAGGCGGCCGCCGCGAGCACCGACCGACCGACGATGTCGAGGTCGGGCCGCAGCAGCGAGGCCGCTCCGAACGTCAGCACGGCCGCGACGGTCGCAGCGCCGAGGGCAGCGAGGCCGCGGGCCGGCAGTTCGACGTGCGGGAGGGGTGGCGACGGTAACGGCGCGCCGGGCGGGTCCGGGCCCGGCGGTCCTGCGTCGGACAGGGGCGACATGGTCACAGCATGCCGCCGTCCGCCCCGGACGGTAAGGGATTTCCCGAACCCGTCCCGATGGCGCACCCGGGATCCGGCCCGGCCGACCCCGGCGGCGCGGACCCCCGCACGCCCAGGCCCCGGCGCCGCGGGCCCCGGCCCGGCGGACCCGACGCGGCACGAAGCGAGCGCCCGGGGCCGCCCGCCGACGCGTCACGCGTCCCTCGTCACTGCTGCCTCGCGCGGTGGGCGACGACCCGGGGCCGGAACCGGGTGATCGCCTCCGCGACGGTGCCGAGGTGGCTCTCCAGGAGGAAGTGCCCGCCGTCGACCAGCAGGATCTCGGCGTCCGGGGCGTCGCGGCGGAACGCCTCCGCCCCGGCCGGCCCGAAGATCTCGTCGTTGCGGCCCCAGACGGCCAGCACCGGCACGCCGCTTGCGCGCAGCCAGGCGTGGACGGCCGGGTAGAGCGCGACGTTGCTCGCGTAGTCGGCGAAGAGCGCGAGCTGGGCACGGTCGACCCCGGGGCGCGCGAGGAGCGCGAGGTCGTGCTCCCAGGTGTCCGGGGCGATCAGCGAGGGGTCGGGGACGCCGTGGGTGTACTGCCACCGCACGGCCTCGCGCTCCAGCGCGGGGCGCAGCCGCGCCTCGTTCGCCGGGCCGGGGTCCGCGCCGTAGGCCCAGACCGGCTCCCAGAACTCCGGTACGAAGCCGTCTTCGTAGGCGTTGCCGTTCTGCGAGACGACGCCCGTCACCGCCCGGGGGTCGGCGAGCGCCAGCCGCCAGCCGATGGGGGCGCCGTAGTCCTGGACGTAGATCGCGTAGCGGTCGACACCGAGGGCGGCGAGAAAGCCGCGGGTGACCTCGGCGAGGGCGTCGAAGGTGTAGGGGAAGTCGTCGGCGCTGGGGGTGGAGGAGCGGCCGAAGCCGATGTGGTCGGGGGCGATGACCCGGTAGGGGCCCGCGAGGGCCGGGATCAGGTGCCGGAACATGTGCGAGCTGGTCGGGTAGCCGTGCAGGAGCAGCAGCACGGGGGCGTCGGCGGGTCCGGCCTCGCGGTAGAAGACGGTCAGTCCGTCGACCTCGGCGGTGCGGTGGTGGACAGCAGTCACGGTAACCCCTTATCTCGACTTAAACGGTTAGGCTATGCTGATCATGCACAGCTCGTATCGGCACGTCAAGGAGAGTGATCCGTGGCCGGCGCCGCCATCGAGGACGAGGACCTGCTCATCGCGGTGCTCAACAGCGCACCGGTGGTCGACGGCCGACCGACCGACACGCTGCGGGAACCCGGCGCCGCGGAACGGCTGCGCCCGTTCGGCGGACGGGGCACGGCGCAGGAGAATGAACAGGTGCGCCGGGTGCGGGACGCGCTGCACCCGCTGATCCGGGGCGGCTCCCCCGGGACCGGGGTCCTCGCCGACGTCCTGGACCGGGTACGACTGCGGCCGACCGTCTCCCCGGCCGGGGTCTCCTGGCAGTTGGAGGCGGCACCCGACGAGGAGCTGGCGGTGCGCGTCGTCCTCGCCTGGTCGCGGGTGGTCACCGAGCTGCCGGGGCGACTGCGCCCCTGCGCCAACGGGGAGTGCAACCTGTTCCTGGTGGACCGCAGCCGGCCCGGCACCGCGCGCTGGTGCTCCATGGCAGCCTGCGGCAACCGCATGAAGGCACGCACCCACGCCCGCAAACGGCGCGCCTGTTCATTCTCCTGCGCCGTGCCCCGTCCGCCGAACGGGCGCAGCCGTTCCGCGGCGCCGGGTTCCCGCAGCGTGTCGGTCGGTCGGCCGTCGACCACCGG
>NZ_JAAVJC010000209.1 GCF_012033785.1 Streptomyces bohaiensis | reverse complement strand
GCCGGCCCCGACGCGGGCGGAGTCGGGCCGGACCCACCGGGCCGACCACCTCGGGTCGCGGCACCGGGCGGGGGCGGAGCCACACCCCGGCCGCCGCCCCGCCGGATCCGGCCACCCTGCTGCTGGCGGCCGTCGAGGTCGCCGCCCCCCTGTGGGAGCGCGGCGGCGGCCACCCGGAGCTGCTGGCGCCCCGGCTCGGCAGTGCCCAGCACACCGACGGCCCCCTGGACCCCGTCACGCTGCGGTTGGCCGCCGCGGGATCGCTGGGGTTGGCGGGGCCGCTCCCCCGCGTGCGGTCGGTCGCGCGGGCGCTGCTCGCGCAGCTGGTCGCGCTCCACCCGCCGGGGGTGGTCGAGGTCGTGACGATCGCCCCGGGCTGCGCCGATTCCTGGGCGTGGACCGGCTGGCTTCCCCACACGCGCCCCACCACCCAGCCGTGCCACCGGCTGCTGGCCTTCGACGAGTCCCAGGCCCGCGCGCGGGTGGCGGAGCTGCTGGGTCGGCTGCGCGACGGCGACCGGACCGCCCCCGAGGGGGCGGCACCGCCGCGCCTGCCCGCGCAGGCGCGGCAGTCCGCGGCCGAGCCGTGCCGCGGCACGGCCGGCCCGACCGGTACCGCCACGGGACGCCGCACCGTGGTCGTGGTCGACGGGGAGGTGACCGACGAGCGCCTGCGACGCGAGCTGGCACGACTGGCCGCGGAGGGACCGGCCGCCGGGATCCACCTGATCTGTCTGGCGCAGGCGCCGCCCTCGACCCCGGCTTCGCCCGTCACCCGGACCCTCGCCTCCGCCGCGGACCGCTCCCCGGCCTTCGCCGCCTGCGGGCTGCGGGCGGTGCTCTCCGGAGAGGTCGCCACCTCGGTACGGCTCATCGGTCCCGACGGCCGGGCGGGCGCTCCCGCCACGGCCGACGGGGTGTCCGCGGCCTGGGCGGAGCGGCTGGCCCGCGCGCTCGCACCGCTGCGGGAGGCGGTCGGCAGCGAGGCGGAGCTGACGGCGCTGCCGGAGTCGGCACGGCTGCTGGACGTGCTGCGGCTGCCGCGGGTGACGCCCGCGGCGCTGCGGGAGCGGTGGACGGCCGGCGGACTGCCGCTGGTGCTGGGTGCCGCGGTCGGCGGCCCGCTGGCGACGGACCTGGTGGCCGCGGCGGGACCGGTGGTCGTGGAGGGTCCCGCCCGGTCCGGCCGGACCGAGCTGCTGTGTTCCCTGGCGACCTCGCTCGCCGCCGCGGCCGGCCCGGACCGCCTGTCCCTGCTGCTGATCGACGGTGCCGATGAGGGGCTCGCGCCCTGCGCCGAACTCCCGCAGGTGGTGGACCGGCTGCGCACCACCGACCCGGTGCGGATGCGGACCGTGGCGCAGTCGCTGCGCGCCGAGCTGACCCGGCGCGCACACCTGCTCGGCGGGCCGTCCCCGGTCACCTGGCAGGAGGACGACCCGACGACCGCGCTGCTCCGCGTCGTCGGACAGCGGCGCGCCGGCGAGGAGGAGCCGCCCCGGGCGGCGGCACCGCCCGGCGGCGACGGGCCGTTGCCCCACCTGGTGGTGGTCGTGGACGACATGGCAGCGCTGCGGGCGCCGGCGCTCGGTGCGCCGGGGCGGCCGGCGGCCGGCTCGGTGGTGCGTGTCCTGGAGGCGGTGGTCCGGGACGGGGCCGCCCTCGGCGTGCACCTGGTCTCGGTGGGCGAGGCGGCGCCGGCGCCGGAGGCGCTCCGCATCCGGTTGACGGGTTCACCGGCGGGGCGCGCGGAGCTGGTGACCCCGGAGGGCCCGCTGGCCTTCCAGGTGGGGCGGGTCACCGGGCGGATTCCGCGGACCGCCACGTTGCGCCCCTCGGTCGAGCCGTTGGACTGGGCGCGGGCGGGTGACGCGCCGGCGCGGCGGACCGTCCGTGAACTCGGCAACGGTCCGACGGACGTGGCGCTGCTGGCGAGTGCCGCGGCGCGGGCGGCGCAGGGCTCCGCGACACCGGCGGCCTCGCCCGCCTGAGAGTGCGGGTGCGAGACCCGGCGTCGGATCGGCCGGCGGTGTCGGATGCGGTCAGCCGCACGGCCGACGGACGCGCTCCCCGTCCGGGGTGGGCGCCGACGCGAGTTCGCGCAGCCGGTTGCGTCGGGCGCTGCCCCGGTCGGCGCGGAGGGGCGGCGGCGCGGACGGGGTCGTCCCCGCGGCGAGGCGCCGGGGCCGCTGCGGCGGGCGGTGCCGACACCGGCCGGGTCCGCCCGGACCGCTCTCCCGCCGCAGTTCGGCGGCGGGTGGCCGCAGGGGCGAGGGTCCGCGCTCCGGGTAGCGGAAGTTTAACCCCCTCGTAACGGAGCCATCACGAATGGCCTGTTGACAGGTTGAACGCTCTTGCTTGGAACGCCCCCGCAGCGTAGTACGGCTACTGGCGTCGGAACACGCGTCCCAGCCTGCCCACGCGCAGGTCCGGGGACGCGTGCCGACGCCTGTCCGATGAAGCGATGATGGTTCACAGGTAAAAAGGGCGGTCAACATGAGCAGTGCCATTCGACCCCGCGGTGGTTCGCGGCAAGTCGGCCGGATCGCGGCGGTCTCCGTCGCGGCGGCCCTGGTACTCACGGCCTGCGGGAGTGACGACGACGGCGGTTCCGACGGGGGCGGGACGGGCGGCGGCGAGTCCGCGCTGGACCTGCCCGACCTCTCCGGCGAGACCCTGGAGGTCGCCGGCGTCTGGACGGGTGCCGAGCAGTCCAACTTCATGGCCGCCATCGCCGATTTCGAGGACCAGACCGGAGCCACGGTCAACTTCGTCCCGACCGGTGACAACCTGGCGACGTTCATCGGGCAGAAGATCGACGGCGGCTCCGCGCCGGATGTGGCGCTGGTGGCCCAGGTGGGCGTGGTCCACGAGTTCGCCGAGCGCGGTTGGCTGGCCCCGGTCGGCGACCTGGCCCAGGAGCAGCTCGCGGCCAACTACGACCAGGGATGGCAGGACCTGGGCGCCTACGACGGCGAGCAGTACGGCGTCTACGTCAAGGCCGCCAACAAGTCGCTGGTCTGGTACAACACCACCTCGTTCACCAACGCCGGCGTCGAGGCGCCGACCACCTGGGACGAGTTCGTCTCCACCGCGGGCGTGCTCTCCGACTCCGGGGTTGACCCTGTCTCGGTCGGCGGGGCGGACGGGTGGACGCTGACCGACTGGTTCGAGAACATCTACCTCTCGCAGGCCGGGCCCCAGATGTACGACCAGCTCGCCGACCACGAGATCCCCTGGACCGACCAGAGCGTCACCGACGCGCTGACGACCCTCGGCGAGCTCTTCGGCGAGGAGCGGCTGCTGGCCGGCGGCTCCGCCGGCGCCCTGCGGACCGACTTCCCGACCTCGGTGACGCAGACCTTCGCCGACCTGGATGCCCCGGCGGCCGCCATGGTCTACGAGGGCGACTTCGTGGCGTCGGTCATCAGCGACTCCACCGACGCCGTGGTCGGCGAGGACGCGCTGGTCTTCCCGTTCCCGGCCGTGGGTGACGACTCCCCCGTGGTCTCCGGCGGCGACGTCGCCGTGGCGCTCTCCCCCGACACCGGTGAGGCGACCGAGGCGCAGCAGGCGCTGATGGCCTTCCTGGCCTCCACGGACGCGGCGCGGACCTGGGCCGGGCAGGGCGGGTTCCTCTCCCCGAACAAGTCGCTGGAGCTCGACGCCTACCCGGACGACGTGCAGCGCGAGATCGCCGAGGCGCTGATCTCCGCGGGCGACGACTTCCGCTTCGACATGTCCGACCTGGCCCCGGCCGCCTTCGGTGGCACCACCGGTCAGGGCATGTGGCAGGCGCTGCAGGACTTCCTCCGCGACCCCGAGGACATCGAGGGCGTCCAGGAGTACCTGGAGTCCCAGGCCGCTGCCGCCTACGGCGACTGATCCGCGGGAGGACTGCGGACGATGGCGAAGGACTCCGGCGTCCTACGAGGACGCCCCTGGGTCGTGGCCTGCTTCCTGCTGCCGGCGCTGCTCCTACTGGGCGCGCTGGTGGTGTACCCGATCGTCTTCTCGCTCTACCGGAGCATGTTCGACGCGTCGGGTGACGGGTTCGTCGGCTTTGACAACTACCAGTCGCTCTTCACCGACCCGGCCATCAGGAAGGCCCTGCAGAACAACCTGATCTGGCTCGCCGTGGCGCCCGCTGTCGCCACCGGACTCGGCCTGATCTTCGCGGTGCTGACCGAGCGCATCCGCTGGGCGACCGCGTTCAAGCTCTTGATTTTCATGCCCATGGCAATCTCGATGCTGGCCGCGGGCATCATCTTCCGGCTGGTCTACGAAGCGGACCCGGACCGGGGTGTGGCCAACGCGGTCGTCACCTCGGTGCACGACAGCTTCTCGGAGGGCGCGCCCTGGCCGGGCGCCCATCCACGGCCCGACGACGGCCTCACCGAACAGCCCGACGGGTCGATCGTGCGGGACGAGGCCGTCTCGACCGGCGACAGCGTGCTGCTGCCGTTGGTCCGGGTCGCGCCGCAGGACGTCGCCGACGCCGAGCCCGCCCGCGCAGCGGAACCGGTGGCGGACGCTGTCACCGGCACCGTCTGGCTCGACTTCTCACAGGGTGGTGGTGGCGAGCCCGGAGTGATCGACGACGGCGAGAAGGCGCTCGCCGGTGTCACGGTCGAGGCATGGGTGGACGGCCGGTCCGTCGCCTCCGCGCAGACGGCCGAGGACGGCACGTTCTCGCTGCCCGCGGAGGCGGACGGGGCCGAGCTGCGGCTGGCCGCGTCCAACTTCGCCGCCTCCTACAACGGGGTGGACTGGCTCGGCCCGACGCTGGTGACCCCGGCGATCATCGGCTCCTACGTCTGGATGTGGGCCGGTTTCGCGATGGTCCTCATCGCGGCGGGGCTCGCCGGGGTCCCGCGGGAGATCCTGGAGGCCGCCCGGGTGGACGGCGCCAACGAGTGGCAGGTGTTCCGGAGGGTCACCGTGCCGCTGCTCGCCCCGGTCCTCGGGGTGGTGATGGTGACGTTGATGATCAACGTGCTGAAGGTCTTCGACCTCGTGCTCATCATCGCGCCGGGCTCGGTGCAACCGGATGCCAACGTGCTGGCGCTCCAGCTGTACACCGTGTCGTTCGGCGCCGGCGCGGACCAGGGGCTCGGCTCGGCCATCGCGATCTTCCTGCTGCTGCTGGTGATCCCGGTGATGATCGTCAACGTGCGCCGGCTGCGCAAGGAGGCCCAGCGATGAGTACCCCCGCCACGACACCGCCGGCGGGCGCGGACACGGCCGCCGGGAAGGGTGCTCCCCGCTCGTCGGTCTCCTCCCGGCTGGTGTCGCTGCTCTCGGGCACCGCGGTCCGGGTGGTGCTGGTCGTGCTGGCGCTGCTCTGGCTGATGCCGACGGCGGGTCTGCTGATCTCGTCGTTCCGCGAGCCCCGGGACATGAGTTCCAGCGGGTGGTGGACGGTGCTCAGCGACCCCGGGTCGCTGACCGGCGCCAACTACTCCCGCATCCTGGAGAACGACGCGATCACCGGATCGCTGTGGACCACGGTGGTCATCACCGTGCCGGCGACCCTGCTGGTGCTGATCCTGGGCGCGGCGGCGGCGTACGCCTTCGCGTGGATGGACTTCCCCGGCCGGGACTGGTGGTTCATCGGTGTCGTCGCGCTGCTGGTCGTCCCCATCCAGGTGGCGCTGATCCCGGTCGCGCGGCTCTTCAACACCCTCGGGATCTTCGAGACCACGATCGGCGTGGTGCTGTTCCACTCCGCGTTCGGCCTGCCCTTCGCCATCTTCCTGCTGCGCAACTTCTTCGCGGAGATCCCGCGGGAGCTGCTGGAGGCGGCGCGGCTGGACGGCGCGGGCGAGCTCCGGCTCTTCACCCGGGTGGTGCTGCCGCTGGGCGGTCCCGCCATCGCGGCGCTGGCGATCTTCCAGTTCATGTGGGTGTGGAACGACATGCTGGTGGCCCTGGTCTTCGCGGACCCGAGCAGCCCGCCGATGACGGTGGCGCTCCAGCAGCAGATGCGGCAGTTCGACGCCAACATCGACGTGCTGGCGCCCGGCGCCTTCCTGTCGATGCTCGTGCCGCTGGCGATCTTCTTCGCCTTCCAGAAGCAGTTCGTCGCGGGAATGATGGGCGGCGCGGTGAAATAGCCGGACCCCGTCGGAACCACCGAGCAGGTGATGCCCGTTCACTCACACGAGTGAACGGGCATTTCCGTGCGCCGGCGGCGGCGGTTTCCCGGGCGACGCACGGACCACATCGGTGATGCCTCCTTTCCGGAAGGCTGGGAAGGAGTACGGTGCGGCCCAGGGGTCGCATCCGGCCGTACGCCGGTCCCGCCACGCACGGCGGGTCCGTCCCGACGTGCGGCAGACTGACGACGATGGTGACATTTCGCACCGGCCCGGTGAACCGAGGGCCGGGCGTGCATGTGGGAGGAGAGCCGGTGCGATGAGCGCACAACCGGAACAGGGGGACCGCCGCGCCGGTGGCGCGGTCCGCAACCCCGAGGCGTCCACCCTGGTCGCGATCTACCGCAGAGTGGTGCCGCTCGCGGCCCGGCGCGCCGTCGCGGGCCACGCCTCGCTGCGGCTGCGGTCCGCGGTGAAGCGATCGCTCACCCTCTCGCAGGCGCTGCCGGACCACATCGCCGAGCGCCGCGCGGGCCACGCCCTGCGCCGCTCCCCCGAGACGTTCGCGGCCCCCGGCCGCCGCCTGGTGACGGTCGACCGCCGCCCCAAGGCCGCCCACGTCCGGCCCCACCCCTCCCCGGTCCAGGCGCAGGCGCAGGCCGTCCACTGGGTCTGCGAGGCGCTGGAGGAGGCCGGCATCGAGCACTTCGCCGTGCGCGGCAACGACCCCGCCGCCGGCGTGGTCGGGGTCCCCGCCGCCCGACGCGACGACGCCGTCACCGTGCTCGCCGCCCTCGCCGGACGCACCGCCGGCTATCTGACCACCGACGGCACCGGCCGCACCGGGCCCCGCACCACGCCCGCCGTGGAGAAGCTGCTGCGCCGCCGCGCCCAGCAGTCGGCGGTGCTGCCGCTGTGCTGGTACTTCACCGACGACGCCGGCGAGTCCGCCGTGGGCGACCGCTTCGGCTGCGACGTGGAGTTCTGGGCCGCCGACGAGCGGGGCGGCCTGGTCGCCCCGCGCCCCAACCGCTGCACGGACGAGGTGCCGCCCGGCGAGGAGACCGTCACCGTCCCGCTGGACCGGGTCAACCCGCTGCTGCCGGCAGCGGCGCTGCCCGGACCCGCGGTCCGCACCCTGCCCGAGTTCTCCCACCCGCTCCCCGACGACATCCGCTTCCCCGTGGACGCCGTGTACACCTGGGTCGACGGGTCCGACCCGGCGTGGCTGCGGCGGCGCGCCGAGCACGCGGGCGAGGGCTACCACGAGGAGGCCGCCAACGCGGCGCGGTTCCTCAGCCGCGACGAGCTGCGGTACTCGCTGCGCTCCCTGGCGCAGTACGCCCCGTGGATCAACCACGTCTACCTGGTGACCGACGACCAGACCCCCGACTGGCTGGACACCACGCACCCCGGCATCACCGTCGTCAGCCACCGGGAGATCTTCGCCGACCCCTCGGTGCTGCCGACGTTCAACTCGCACGCCATCGAGAGCCAGCTGCACCACATCGAGGGGCTCTCGGAGCACTTCCTCTACCTCAACGACGACGTCTTCCTGGGCCGCCCGGCGACCCCGCAGGACTTCTTCCTCGCCAACGGGCTGTCGAAGTTCTTCCTCTCCAAGGCGCACGTGCCGTTCGGCCGCCCCTCGGCCGAGGACGTCCCCGTCTCGGTGGCCGGCAAGAACAACCGCACCGTCATCGAGGAGCGGTTCGGCTCCGTCATCACGCAGAAGATGAAGCACGTGCCCCACGCGCTGCAGCGCAGTGTGCTGCAGGAGATCGAGGAGGAGTTCGCCGAGCGGCACCGCGCCACCGCCGCCAACCGCTTCCGCGAGCTGAACGACCTGTCGGTGACCTCCTCGCTGCACCACTACTACGCCTTCCTCACCGGGCGGGCCGTGCCGGGCGAGATGGTCTACAACTACTTCGACATGGCGCACCCGCACACGCCGGCCCGGCTCGGCCGGCTGCTCGCCGCCCGGGACCGGTCGGTCTTCTGCCTCAACGACACGGTCTCCAGCGAAGCCGACCTCGCCGACCAGCTCGCGGTGATGAAGCCGTTCCTGCGGTCGTACTTCCCCTTCGCCAGCCCCTTCGAGCGGAGCGGCGACCGCGCGGCGTCCGGCGGCTCCAGGGGGTCGGGGTCAGTGCCCCTGACCGCCACCACCGCCCCGCAGGCGCCGCCCGTGCCCCCGGTACCGGCGGGCTGACGCCGGTCGGACGCACCTCCCCGGGGCCGCCCGGGCCCGTCAGGGAGCGGGAGTCCCGCCC
>NZ_JAAVJC010000208.1 GCF_012033785.1 Streptomyces bohaiensis | reverse complement strand
TGTGGGCGATCATGCCCAACTGCCGGTCGAGGAGGTCGACGGAGCGGATCTCGCCGGGGTCGCCGTAGGCGGCGTGGCGCCACTTCTGCGGGTCGGTGGCCTCGGCGGTGATCATGTCGTCGGTCAGCTGGTAGAGGTACTGCGCGGAGGCGGGGCGGTCGGAGGCTTCGAGGTGGGAGATGATCCGTTCGTAGCCGTAGTACGTCTCGCGGGGGTCGCCGGCGGGGTCGGGTGTCTTCGCCAGTTCGCGGTGGCCGTAGGCGGTGGTCTGGTCGAGGATGTCCTGCCAGCGGCGCCCTTCCCCGGTCCGCAGCCATTCCTGGAACTCCGGGTCATCCGGGTGGGCGTCCTGCAGCTTCGGCGGGACGCGGGTGGTGGTGGCCAGGACGGTGCCGACGCCCCGCTCGACTCGCGAGACCAGATGCACCAGCGCGGGGGAGAGGTGGCTGCCCAGCTGCATCAGCCCCTCGACGCCCAACTCGTCGGCGAGGGTGTCGGCGAACGCCTGGTTGTCCCCGTGCTGGTCCAGCATGTCCGCCACCCACTGCTGCTGCAGCACGTTGGCGCGCAGCAGCGGGCCGGAGGCCTCCGCCACCTGGCGTGCCAGGGCTGCCGCGCCGTGGTGGCCGACCGGGGGCGGTGTGCCGCCCGGCTCCGGCAGCAGTGCGTTGACCGCGAGGGCGACCTCGCCCTCGGTCCGCTCGGCCTGTTCCAGTAGCCGGCGCAACTCATCGGCGTAGTCCGCGCCCAGCGCGAGGTGTTCCGGCTCGGGCTCGTGGATCCCCACGCGCTGCCACAGGGACGCGACCTCGCCCCGCAGGCCGAGCATCCGCTGGTCGATCGCCTGCATCTCCTGCTGGTACCGCGTCAGCAGCTCCACCAGCCGCCGGCCGTGCTCGCCCAGGTCCTCGCCGCCCCGGCTGACACTGCGGGTCGTGGCCAGCAACTCCTCGGTGTGATCGGTGGCATAGCTACCGCCGAACCCCTGGAAGGTGTGATGGGTGTCGACGCTGTCGGTCTCCACCGCCGCCGCCGACCGGCTCAACGCCCCGATCAACCGCTCCAACTCCGCCAGATCACCCGAGTACGACGGTATGTCCCCCACACCGATCAACGACGCACCCACACCAACAACCCCCTTCTCCCTGCCTACCTGCCTACCGGCCGCGCCCGCCCAGGACACAGCCTCCCCACCCCGGGAAGCGGCGGGGCACCACCCCGCACCGATCCCATCTGTAGCAGCGCCGACAACACGGGAGCAACGGGTCACCGGCGGATGTCACAGTGTTGTGGCACGCGACGACGACAGGGCACGACACTGCGGACTCGAGACGTCGCGCCGGCGAGGGGATTCAGTCGTCCGAGTGGCACGCCGCGCCATCAGGCGACGGGCGTCGTTGTACCGGTGAGGACGCACGGGCCCCGGGCCCGGCGCAAAGCCTTGCCGGTCCTGCCAGCCATGGGCCCGGCGACGACATGAGGAGCTGGGTTCACCATGACCGGAATGCGACAGACGGCCCGCGCCGCCGTGGCGGCGTGCGCCGCCGTCCTGCTGACGCCCGCGGTGGCAGCGGCAGCCGACGGCGGCACGGCGCCGGGCCAGCGGCTCGCTGCGCTGGGCACCTCGGCCGCCCAGCAGATGGTGGAGACCGGGGAACTGCTCGGCACGGTCGTCGAAGCCACGCCGCTCCAGCGCGACGAACCGCATCTGCTGAAGGACGACGAACTGCGGCTGCCGCTGATGCCGAAGAAGCAGCTCCGATAGCGCGACCTCGCAGGCGCTGGCCCCGGGCAGGTACGACGTCCGGGGCCGCTTCGCGCCCCGGGCTCGAACTGGAGAGGCGCCGCGTGCACCCCGGCCGGTGCCGCAACCCTTGGGCACGGGGCCTCGATTGCGGGATGTCGGAGACGGCGGGCACGGCGAGCGCCAGCCGCGAGCGGGTCGGTCAGCGGACGATGGTCTGGACTTCCTCGACGGGGATGTCGAGGGCGGTGGCGAACTCGCCGTCGGGGAGGGTGCCGGTGTTGCCGAGGGAGTCGGACCAGGTGACTTGCCAGGTCAGGGCTGCGGAGAGGGGGTATGTCGTGCTGTTGGTGGTGGCGCGGGTGTAGGTGATGCCGCATGGTGGTGTGCCGCCGGCGCCGGGGGCCCAGGCGGTGCCGATGCTGCCGTCGGAGGGCTCGCAGATGCCGCTGGTCGGGTGGGTGGTGGCGTCTGTGGTGCCGGGGTCGAGGGTGAGCCGGGCCGGCGTTGCGGTTGTCTCGGCCCAGAGGCCGTAGCCGTCGAGTTCGGCGCGGATCGAGACCGGCTCGAAGGCGGTGTTGTCCAGCCAGATCCAGGTGGGGAGGTTGACCTTCTGTGGCCCGTCGGCGGGGTTGAGGGAGACCTCGGTGTCCGGAACGCGGGTGCGCTCCCAGGCCAGTTCGGCCAGCAGCGTGGAGTCGACGACTCCGGGGCCGGGCGGCGGCGAGTCGGTGAACTCCACCCAGAACGTCCGGGCCGCGCACGCCATCTGGCCTTGACGGTCGGGATGTTCGCGGTTGATGACCCGCGTCCAGAACATGCCCTCGCCCTGCAGCTCCCGGTTGTAGTCGGGGAACTTGCCCTCCTCGCCGTACTGCTCCTCGTGGCTGGCGTCGAAGCTCTCCCGCATGTCGTCCGCCCAGATGTCGCGGTTGGTGTTGGCGTAGAAGTCTCGCCAGTGCCGGGCCATCTCCTCGGGCGTGTGCGTCGGGGCGTAGTAGCACGCGGGCGGTTCCCACGGAGTCGAGCTCTTCAACGCGCCCGTGCCGCCACCCCCGCGCGTGACGGTGAAGGTGATCCGCGCCTGCGCGTTGATCTCGCCGGCCTCGTGCCCCGCGTCCGTTTCCGGTTCGGGGGAGGGTCCTTCTCGGATTACCTCGTGGTTGGTGTCCCGCCCGCTCGCCCAGGCGCCCTGTGTGGTCAAACAGGTCGTCAGTACTGCGAGGGAGAGCGCTACTGCGCGCCCTGATCCGGTCAGTTGCACTCCGCAGCACCTCGTTCGCCGCGTTCCTCGACGGTCTGCCACACGCCTTGGTCGTTCAGTTCGACTCGTGTGTAGTAGATCGTCGCCTCGGCCGATGCGTCCGCCGCGGACGTCACTTCCCCGGTCGCGTGATCGACATCTGTCACCTCGGAGAAGTCGCGGCAGAACGAGACTGCCGCTGCGCCGTCTTCGAAGACGGTGACGTCCCGGCCGAAGATCCTTGCCTGGCCGGTCTGCACGGTTCCTGAGTCCACCATGCTCCCGATCAGCTTGATGGAGCTCACGAGAGCATCGCCGGCGATGTAGTAGTTGAGCGCCGGGTACTCGGTGTCCTGGTGGTTGATGGCGGCGTCCACGGCGTCGAAGTAGCCGCGGCTGTCGCGGAGGATGGCGTCCTTGACCTCGTCGCCGGTCTCGTCGTCCTCGTAGACGTTCTCGAAGTCGTCGCCGAGGTCGATCTCGGGGCGGTCGGCATCCGCATCGTCGTCGGCGTCCTCCTCGGGGGCCTCCGTGTCGGTGTCGTCCTCGTCGTCGTTCTCCGCTTCGCTCTGATCCACGCCCGGGATCGCGTCGTCGGTCGAGTCGTCGTCCCCGCCGCCGCAGGCGCCGAGGACGAGCGCGGCGCAGACCACGGCGGACACGGTGGCCGTCGTGCGACGGACCCGGCGAACACTGCTCACAACCCACTCCAGTCTTCAGGCGATCCGACCAACCTACGCACCAACGCGGTGCGGGTTGTAGGGACGGATGGTGACAGTCCTGTCACAGTGAGCGTGAGGGGGGCGGGCACGCGAGCGGGACGGCCACGTTCACCACCTCGTGTCCGCGTCACCCCTCCGCGTCGGGCTCCGGGGCTTCCTCCAGGTCGGAGGCGTCGACGATGCGGTAGGCGTAGCCCTGTTCGGCGAGGAAGCGCTGCCGGTGGGCGGCGAAGTCCTGGTCGACGGTGTCGCGGGCGACGACTGAGTAGAACCGCGCCTCGTGCCCGTCCGCCTTCGGCCGCAGCACGCGGCCGAGCCGCTGCGCCTCCTCCTGTCGGGAGCCGAAGGTGCCGGAGACCTGGATGGCGACGGTCGCCTCCGGCAGGTCCACCGAGAAGTTGGCGACCTTCGAGACCACCAGCACGTTCAACTCCCCGCTGCGGAAGGCGTCGAAGAGCTTCTCCCGCTGCGCGTTGCTGGTCTCGCCCTTGATCACGGGGGCGTCGAGCTGTTCGCCCAACTCGTCGAGCTGGTCGATGTACTGGCCGATGACCAGCGTCTGCTCGCCGGCGTGCCGGCGGACGAGGCGTTCGGTGACGCGGCGCTTGGAGTCGGTGGTGGCGCAGAAGCGGTACTTCTCGTCGGACTCGGCCGTCGCGTACGCCAGCCGCTCGCTGTCGGTCAGGTCGACGCGGACCTCGACGCAGTCGGCCGGGGCGATGTACCCCTGGGCCTCGATCTCCTTCCACGGCGCGTCGAACCGCTTGGGGCCGATCAGGGAGAACACGTCGGACTCGCGGCCGTCCTCGCGCACCAGCGTGGCGGTCAGTCCGAGGCGGCGGCGGGCCTGGAGGTCGGCGGTGAACTTGAAGACGGGCGCGGGCAGCAGGTGGACCTCGTCGTAGACGACGAGCCCCCAGTCCCGGGAGTCGAAGAGCTCCAGGTGCGGGTAGACGCCCTTCCGGCGGGTGGTCAGCACCTGGTAGGTGGCGATGGTGACCGGCCGGATCTCCTTGCGCGCGCCGCTGTACTCGCCGATCTCGTCCTCGGTCAGCGAGGTGCGGCGGATCAGCTCCGTCTTCCACTGCCGGGCCGAGACGGTGTTGGTGACCAGGATCAGCGTCGTCGCCTTCGCCGTGGCCATGGCTCCCGCGCCGACCAGGGTCTTGCCCGCGCCGCAGGGCAGCACGACGACGCCGGACCCGCCGTGCCAGAAACCCTCGACCGCCTGCTGCTGGTAGGGCCGCAGTTGCCAGCCCTCCTCCCGCAGCTCGATCGGGTGGGCCTCGCCGTCGACGTAGCCGGCGAGGTCCTGCGCCGGCCAGCCCAGCTTGAGCAGGGTCTGCTTGATCTGGCCGCGTTCGGAGGGGTGGACGACCACGGTGTCGGGGTCCACCCGCTGGCCGACCAGCGGCTTGACCTTCTTCGAGCGGAGGATCTCCTCCAGCACCGGTCGGTCTGTGCTGGTCAGCACCAGTCCGTGCGCCGGGTGCTTGGAGAGGGTGAGCCGCCCGTACCGGGACATGGTGTCCGCGACGTCCACGAGGAGGGCCTGCGGCACGGGGTAGCGGGAGTAGGTGAGCAGCGCGTCGACGACCTGCTCGGCGTCGTGGCCGGCGGCGCGCGCGTTCCACAGGCCGAGCGGCGTCAGCCGGTAGGTGTGGATGTGCTCCGGTGCCCGCTCCAGCTCCGCGAACGGCGCGATGGCCCGGCGGCAGTCGGCTGCCTTCTCGTGGTCGACCTCCAGCAGCAGCGTCTTGTCGCTCTGCACGATCAGTGGCCCGTTCACACGCACTCCTCCGTCCGGGACCGCACGGCCCGGAAACGGGCCAAGCTTCCAGTGTCGCACCCACCCGGACGGAACCCGGGTGAGCCGGCTCACCCGGACCCCGCCCCGGGCCGAGGGGCTCGGCTGGTTGGTCGAGCGTTGGGCCGAACGGGTGGTGCGGGGGAGTGAAGGGGCGAGGCGCGCTTCGGAGGGGCGCCCGTTGGTTAGCTTCCGCCCATGGACACTCTGATCTTCGCCGGGCTGCTGGCCACCTGGTACGCGCTGGTCCGGGAGCGGTCGCGGGCGGGAGCGGTGGTCGGCTGGTGGCTGGCGGCGCTGGCCTCCGTCGGGCTCTTCGCCTATCTGATCAGCGGGGACCTGTCCATGGGGCTGACCTTCTGATGGCGGTCCTCATCCCGGACCGGCTGGCGCAGACCGGGGAGCGGCCCGCCGCTCTGGAGACCGGTCAGTACTGGTTCGCGTGCTGTTTCGTGCTCGGCTGGTCCGGGGCGCTGGCCGCCGGGCTGTACTACCAGTTCGCCACCGGCCACCTGCCCTGCGCGCTGTCGGTCCTCCAGCGTGTCTTCATGGTCCTCGCGCTGCTCGCCGCCGCGCAGATCGTGCGCCGGGGGCTGGCGGGCGGGCTCTCCAGCCGGGACCACATGCGGGCCTGGGGCATGGCGCTGGTGGCCTGTGTCGGTGGCGCGCTGGTCGCCGGGCGGCAGACGATGCTGCACGTCATTCCGGGCGACCCGGGTTTCGCCGGCCGGGTGCTCGGCCTGCACCTCTACGTCTGGGCGCTGCTGCTCTTCCTGGCAGCGATCCTGGTGCTCGGCCTGGTGATGACCGTGGCGCACCGCACGGGTGAGGCGCCCGGACCGGTCCGGGGCGCGGCGCAGCGGACCGGGTGGTTCGTGCTGGTGGTGGCCGGGGCGGTGATCGCCGCCTGCGTGGTGGTGACCTTTGCGCAGCAGGGGTTCCACGCCCGCATCCCCGGCGACCCGGACCGGTACCGGCTCTTCTACGACCTGCGGCTGAAGGGCTGAAGGGCTGAGGGGCTAGCCGCCGAAGGGGCGCCGGTTCCGGTGCCTGCGCGACCGGTGCGCGGTACCGGGAGTTGCGGATGGAGCAGCGGTGCGAGGCGCTGCTGGGGGTGTCGACCGGTCTGCGGGGCGGGTTCGTTCCCGAGCGACCGCGGTCCCTCGTCTCCACGAAGCCGACCACGCTGCGGGCGTGGGCGCGGCAGGAGCTCGCTCCGCGGCTCTGACACCCGCCCCCGGCGCGGGTGAGCCCCGGCGCCCCGTCCCGCCCCGCCGACCCCGCTGACCTCCGCTGCGCGGTCGGTACCGCGGCCGGCGTCCGCCGTGTCACCGCCGCCGCGGCGGTCGGTGACACGGCAGCGTCAGCTGCTCGCCGGGGCGGCCCCGGTGATCCGGTGCAGCGGATAGGTCCGGACCTCCTCGGCGGTGTGGTCGAAGGCGGTGACGAAACCGCCCTCCACCCGCACCGGCGCGAGGACCCGCTGGGTGGCGACCCCGTCGGCTCCCACGTAGCCGATCCAGACCAGCGCCGCGCTGCTCGCCGCGGAGCGCAGCAGCCGCAGGGTCTCCGCGGGCTCCGTCCGGGGCAGTGAGGCGGGCGGGTCGGAGGGCGGACGTCCACCGCTGTTCGGTGCCGCGCCCGCCGCGTGGTCGCCGGAGCGGATCGCGCGGACCGCCGCCCGCAGCAGGGAGGCGTCCGTCCCGGGCGGCCCGTCGGGCTGCGGCTCCGGGACGGCGCGCGGCGGCGTCCGGCGGGGCGGGGTCCCCGCGCCCACGGCGACCGCTCCCTCGCTGCTCTCGGCGGACGGTGCGTAGCCGTGCTCCTTGAGGGCCGCCAGCAGCAGGTCACCGCCGGCCGGGCCGACCAGGACGGTCGGCGCGATCCGCCGCAGCCGCAGCGGTGCCAGCCGGCGGTCGGCCAGCACCTGGTCGAGGGTGGCCTCGTCCTCGCAGGTGACGTACCCGGCGGCCGTTCCGGCGCGGAGCCGCCCGTGGCGCCGGGCCACGTCGTCGACGAGGTAGCTGAGCGGTTGCGGCACCGGGGTGCGGGAGTGCTCGGTGAGGAAGGCGTGCAGCTCGGCGGCGGTCCGCCCGGCGTCCAGGGCGCGCCGTACCGACGTGGGGCTGAAGCGGTAGACGGTGGCGCCGCCGGTGGACTCCACGTCCGCCGCGTCCCCGAGCGCGCGTGCCAGGTCCCGGACCAGCGGCCCCGGGGCGACGGCGGTCATGTCGGCCTGGAGGAGGAAGTGGTCGAGCGGTTCGGGCAGCAAGGGGGAGAGCAGCTCGGCGGAGGACGCGGCGGCAGCCGCCGGGTCCACCTCCGCGGTCGTATCGGCGGGCACGGGCCCGGGGGAGGACGTCGGCGCGGCGGCACCGGCCCCGGGGGCGGACGCCTCCGCCCCCGCTGCGGACGCCTCCGACTCGGCTCCCGCCGACTCCGGCGCAGCGTCCGCTCCGCCCGATTCCGGGGATACGTCCGGGCGCGTGTCCGCGTCCGCGTCCGTGTCAGCCTCCGCATCCGCGGGCGTGGTCGTCGCGGGCTCCGCGGCACCGGTCAGCAGGGCGACGGCGGCGTGGTCCGGTTCGGCCGCGCGCGCCTGGGCGGCGGTCAGCAGCGGACGGGCGAACCCGGAGAGGGCACCGTGCGCGGTGACCCCCAGGTGTTCGGCCTCGGTCAGCACGGCGGAGCACAGCAGCTCCCGCAGCGGGTCCGGCATGCGGCGCGGCGCCTGCCAGCGCAGCCGCTCGCGGAGCGCGGCCTGCTCGGGCGCGGCGCCCGGCTCGACGGAGGCCAGCAGCGTCAGCAGGCGCAGGCGCAACTCCGGTGCGGGGCCGCTGGTCCGGGACCTGGCACG
>NZ_JAAVJC010000207.1 GCF_012033785.1 Streptomyces bohaiensis | reverse complement strand
GCCCGGCGCGGCGGCGGTCGGCGCGGGCTCGGCCGCCGGGGCGGCCGCTGCGCCGGGCGGCGCGCCCTGGCCGCTGGCGGCGGGGGTGGTGCTGCTCGCGGCGGGGGCGCTGGCGGTCGGGCTCCACCGCGCGCGGCGGCCGGGCTCCCGCGCGGCGTTCAACTCCCTGCTGGTGGTGGCGGTGCTGAACGTCGTCCTGCTGCTCACCACCAGCGGCGCGGCGGGCTGAGGCGGCGGCTGCGGGACGGTGGGGCCGGGGGCGGTGGTTCCGGCCGCGGGAGGGAGTCATCGCGCCACACCGCATCCGAATCTGAACGGATATGGCCAACTTGTACCACTGAGCGACTACGATGCGCGCCCGATGGCCTCTGTCAGATAGAAGGACAGCGCTCAATGCACGAACGTGACCGAGACGGCGCGGCCGAGCCGCTCGGCGACGGATCACGGCCCCGACCGGACGACGGCGAGGCGACCCGTACGGTGCCCTCTCCGCTGCCGGACCGGTCGGCCGACCGGCGGCGCCCGACGGGGCCGACGGCGACGCCCGGCCCGTCACCCCGCACCGGCGAGGACCCCCTCGCCGTCAGGCTGCTGGTGGGCACGGAGGTGCTGCGGCGGGGCGTCACCTCGCTGCTGGAGCAGCTGCCGCACGTCACGCTCGTCGGCCCCGGCGACGGCGGCGACCCACCGGAGCCCCCGCCCGGGGCGGTCGAGGTGGTCCTCGCCACCCTCGCCGACTGGCGCGAGCTGCCGCCCGCCGCGGCCACGGCGGCCGGCGAGCACCGTCCGGCGCCCGTGACGGTGCTCATCGGGGACGACATCCGCGCCGGCGACCTCTCGTTCCCCGCCGCGCCGCCCTGCGACGGCGTGGTCACCCTCGCCGAGGCCACCGTCGCGGTCCTCGACGACACCCTCCGCCGGGCGGTGCGCGGCGAGTTCCCCCTGCCCGGGCGGCTGGCGCGGGAACTGGTGGAGGGCGGCCGCGGCTCCGGCCGCCGCCGCGAGGGGCGGCCCGTCTCCTTCACCCAGCGGGAGACGGAGACGCTGAGCCTGCTGATCGAGGGGTACAGCAACAAGCAGATCGCCAAAGCGCTCGGCATCTCGGCCCATGGCGTGAAGCGACTGGTGGGAGCGATCCTGGTCAAGCTGGGCGCCCCGAACCGCACCACCGCCGCCGTCATGGCGCTCGACCAGCGGCTGGTGTGAGCCCCCGGCCGCGCGACCGGCCCCGCCGTCCGCAACCGGCACCCGGTCGCCTCCGCGAGGCCGCGGGGTGGACGTACCGCCCCGGGAGCACGGCCGTCGCGGCATGACCGGCGGTCGTCGCCGCGCACCGCGCCCGCGGCGGCCTCCGGCCCCGGCCCCTCGCCCTCCCGGCGGACATCGGCCTGTTCCCGGCGGGCGGAGCGGGCCGTTCCCCATCCTCACCTCCGGAGCACCGCGCGGCCACGCCCCGTTCGGGCGGACGAACGGGGCTGCCCGAACGGGTATGCCCGAAGGGGGAGGTCCCTCAGCTTCCGCGGCCGGACTAAGTTGACGGCCCATGGCTGACGAACCGACCAACGCTCCAGATCAACCGGGTTTCCGGGACCCCGGCGGCGACCGCGCCACCGGCGGGCCGGACGGCCGGGCGCCGTGGGCCGCCCGGCACCACCGCACCGCCCGGGCCGTCTGAGCGCACCGGGGCCGACCGCGCCGTGACCGGGTCCGACCGCGCCGCGGCAACGCCCCGGGACGGCGCCCCGGGGGCAGCCGGGCGCACCGTACCGCCCCGCCCGTACCGTCCGGACAACCGCCCGCCGTCCATCGAGTGTTCGACCCGGGATAGGGTCCGCCGGTCCTCCGTGCCCGCAGGAAACGGCCCGCACCGAGGTCCGCCCGCTTCGCTCGCGACAGGTTCCGGGCGTGTCGACAGCCGCCCTGGAGGCCCCGCACATGAAGCACTTCCGATTGCTCGTCTTCGGCAACGCGATATCGGGGTACGGCAGTTACCTCAACATGGTGGCGCTGAACGTCTTCGTCTACACCGTGACCGGCAGCGCCTTCGCCGCCGGCCTCTTCATGGCGGTGCGGCTGCTGACCAGCGTCGCCGCCGGGTTCGTCAGCGGCCGGCTGGTCTCGCGGTTCGACCGCAAGGCGCTGATGATCGGCTCGGACCTCATCCGCTCGGCCATGCTGCTGGTGCTGATACCGCTGCCGAACTCGGCCCGGCTCCCCGTGCTGTTCGCGCTCGCCGTGGCCATGGGCGCGTGCACCACGCTGCACCAGGTGGCGCTGCGCTCCAGCGTCCCGGAGATCGTCGGCCCGGAGAAGCGACTGAAGGCCAACGGCCTGCTGGTCACCGGCCGTTCGCTGGCCATGATCGCGGGGTTCGCCTCCTCCGGCCTGGTCATCGCCCAGTTCGGCTACACCGCCGCCTTCGCGCTCAACGGCGTCACCTTCCTGATCTCCGCCGCCATCCTGGCGATGCTCCCGATCCGCACCCGCGCCGCCGTCGCCCCCGATGCCGGCGGGAAGGAGGGCGGCGACGACACGGCCGCGCCGTCCGGGACCACCGGTCGCGCCGGCCGCTGGGCGTCGTGGGCGCTGCTGCGGTCGCTCCCGGTGATGGGCGCAATGATGGCCCTGCGCGGGGTCGACGGCCTCGGCTCCTCCTCGCACAACGTCGCGCTGCCCGTCTTCTCCGACGCGCTCGACCCGGCGAACCCGGCCACCTTCATGAGCCAGTTCCTCGCGACCTGGGCGATCGGCCACATCGTGGCGCAGCAGGCGACCAGCCGCTACGCGGACCGCACCGGCCACTCCTTCGGCGAGAAGGCGTTCGCGATCGGCGCCGTGGTGATGTCGGTCGGGTTCATCCTCGCCTTCGCCGGGCTGCCCACGGTTCCGGCCATCGCGGTCGCGCTGATCGCCGGCATGGCGGACGGCTTCACCGAGATCGTCTACGTGACCAAGCTCCAGGAGACCCCGGACGCCCAGCGCGGCCAGATGTTCGGCCTCTCCGCGGCGGTCGAGAACGGCGGCTTCGGGCTGGGCATGATCCTCTGCTCGCTGACGCTGGAGTTCTACTCCCCGATCGCCGTCGTCGGCACCTTCCACGGCGTCGCGATCGTCTTCTGTCTGGGCTTCCTCGTCTTCCTGGCGCGACGCAACCGCCGCGGCGCACCCGCCACCGTGCCGCCGGCCCCCGAGGCCGCCGTCACGGAACCGGGGCCCGTCGCCGCCGAACCGGGCGCCGCGGACGGGCCGGCGGCCGCCGCCGACCCGGGAGCCGGCCGTGCAGCCACCGACCCCGCCACCGAGGCCACGGAGGCCGACCGGACGAGCGCCCCGGCCCGTACCACCGAGGGGGACCGGGCGTGAGCGCCGCACCGCTCCGGGAGAGCTCCCCCGCCCATGACGGCGTGGCCGTCATCGGCATGGCCTTCCGGTTCCCGGGGGCCGAGACCCGCGAGGAGCTGTGGCGGATCGTCCGCGACGGCGAGGACCGCGTCGTCCACTGGACCGACGACCAGCTGCGGGCGGCCGGCGTCCCCGAGTCGGTGCGGCGCGCGGAGGGGTTCGTCGGCGCCACCGCCCCGCTGGGCGACGTCGCCGGCTTCGACGCGGCCTACTTCGGCATCACCGGCCGCGAGGCGGAGGTCGTCGAGCCGCAGCAGCGGCTGTTCCTGGAGTGCGCGCACCACGCGCTGGAGGACTCCGGCTACGGCCGGGAGCGGCCCGGCACCCGCACCGGCGTCTTCGCCGCCACCGGCAGCTACCTCTACCCGTTGCAGAACTACCTGCTGAACACCGTCCTCCCGGACGGCGTCGAGGAGGACTGGCTCTCCCGGCTCCAGGCGCTGCTCGGCACCCACCCGGACTTCAACGCCACCCGCGCGGCGTTCCGGCTCGGGCTGACCGGACCGGCGGTGGGGGTGCAGACCGCCTGCTCCAGCTCGCTGGTGGCCGTGCAACTCGCAGCCCAGTCCGTCCTGCTGGGCGACTGCGATATCGCACTGGCCGGCGCGGCGGCGGTCCACGTCCCGCAGGTGCTGGGCTACCGGTACGTGAAGGGCTCGATCCTCTCCCGCAGCGGCAGGCTGCGGGCGTTCGACGCGGACGCGGACGGCACCGTCGCCGGCAACGGCGTCGCGGCGGTCGTCCTGAAGCCGCTGCGGCGGGCGCTGGCCGACGGGGACACGGTCCACGGCGTCATCCGCGGCTGGGGCGTCACCAACGACGGCTCCGACAAGCGGGCGTTCACCGCGCCCTCCGCCCGCGGCCAGGAACGGGCGATCCGCCGCGCGCTGCGGAGCGCGGGGGTGGGCGCCGGGACCGTCGGCTACCTGGAGACGCACGGCACCGGCACCTTCAAGGGCGACCCCATCGAGTTCGCGGGGGCGACCGCCGCCTTCCGCCACGACACCGACCGCACGCGCTTCTGCGCCCTGGGGTCGACCAAGTCCAACCTCGGCCATCTCGACACCTGTTCGGGGCTGGCGAGCCTCATCAAGGCGCTGCTGGTGCTGCGGCACGCCACCGTCCCGCCGATGGCGAACTTCCGCCGCCCCAACCCCGCCCTCGACCTGGAGACCAGCCCGTTCTGGATCCCCCGGGAGGCGGCCCCCTGGCCGGCCGGCGACACCCCGCGCCGTGCCGGGGTCACCTCGCTCGGCGTCGGCGGCACCAACGTCCACCTCGTCGTCGAGGAACCCCCGCCCGCCGCGCCGCGCGGACCGCACGGCGCGCCGCTGGGCGTGCTGCCGCTGGCCGGGCACACCCCGGCCGCGCTGACGGCGAACGTCCGCGCCTTCCGCGACCACCTCCGCCGCCACCCCGAGCTGGACGTGGCGGACCTGCTCACCTCCACGGCGGGCCGAGCGCCCGGCCCCTACCGGGCAGCGGCTACGGGCGGCACGGCGACCGAGGTCGCCGACGCGCTGCACCGCTGGCTGGAGGCCGACGCGGCACCCGCCACGCGACCGGACGCCGCAGCACAACCGGATGCCGCCGCGGCCCCGCCGCCCCGCGTCGGCCTGCTGTTCAGCGGCCAGGGCGGCGCGCGGCCGACGGCGGTCCGCGCGCTGTACGACCGGTACGCGGCCGTCCGCGAGGTGCTCGACCACTGCGACGCCCTGCACACGCACCACACGGGGCAACCGCTGCTGGGTCCGCTGTTCGCCCCCGACGACCCGGACGTCGCCTGGTCGACCGAGGCCGCGCAGCCCGCTCTGTTCGCCGTGCAGTGCGCGCTGCTCGCACTGTGGCGGCGCGCCGGGGTGGTCCCGGAGGTCGTCACCGGCCACAGCGTCGGCGAGTTCGCGGCGCTCACCGCGGCCGGCGCGCTGACCGTCGAGGACGGGCTGCGGCTGACGGCCGAGCGCGGCCGGCTGATGGAGGCGCGGTGCGAGCCCGGCGGGATGGTGGCGGTCCTGGCCGACGGTGCGACGGCGTCCGCACTGCTCGGCGAGGTGCCGGGGCTGGAGCCGGCCGCCGTCAACGGCGAGCGCAACCACGTGCTCGCCGGGCCGCGGCCGGCTGTGGCGCGGCTGGAGGCGCTCCTGGCGGCGCGGCAGATCCCGCACCGGACGCTGCCGGTCGGGCGGGCCTTCCACACGGCGCTGCTGGAGCCCGCGCTCCCGGAGTTCGCGAAGGTGCTCGCCGAGACCCCGTTCCGTCCGGTCACGCTGCCGTTCGTCTCCGGCCTGGACGGCGTGGTCCGCGCGCCGGGGTGGACGCCGGACGCCGACCACCTGCTGCGGCAGGCGCGTCGGCCCGTCCTCTTCCACGGCGCGCTGCACGCGGTGGCCGCGCAGGGCGCGACCGTGCTGGTGGAGGTCGGCGGCGGCGGGCTGAGCGGTCTCGCCCGGCAGGCGCTGCCCGAGGTGCCGGCGGTGGCCACGCTGCGCGGCGGCACCGGGCTCGACGCGCTGCGGGACGCCGCGGCCGCACTCCATCGCGCGGGCGCGCCGATCGACTGGCACGAGCTGGCCGAGGGCGGCGGCGGTCGGCGGATTCCGCTGCCCGGCTACCGCTTTCAGCACCGGACCCACTGGAAGGGCCCGGAACCCACCGTCGCAGCAGTGGCGGAACCCCCGAGGGAAGGAACGGACATGGCGGCACAGGCCGAGGCCGAGGTCAGGGACGTGCTGGCGCACGTCGTCGAGGTGACCTCCCGGGCCCTGGGGGACCGGTCGGGATCGGTCGGGGAGGACACGTCCTTCCTCGACCTCGGCGCGGACTCGCTGCTGATGATCAACGTGCTGCGGGAGTTGGAGCAGACGTACCGCGTGAAGGTCGCCATGCGGGAGCTGTTCGACGAGGCCGTCACGCCGCGGCTGCTGGCGGAGCTGGTGGCGGGCAGGCGGGCGCAGGCAGCTCCGCCCGCCCCGGCGGCGGTGCCCACCGCGCCCGCGCCCGCACCGGCCCCCGCGCCGGTCCCGGTCCCTGTCGCTGCGGCCGCACCGCCCGCAGCCGCGCCGGCGCCCGCACCCGCACCGGTCACGGCACCCGCCGCGGTGCCGGACCCGGTCCGTGCCGCCGCCGAGCCGTCGCCGCCCGCGGGCGACTACGCGACCCGGCAGGAGGTGGAGGAGCTGACCCGGCAGGTCCGGCAGCTCTCCGCCATCCAGCTCCAGCTCATGGAGCAGCTGGCCCAGTTGCTCGCGCGCGAGGTCTCCGCCACGGCTGCCGGGGAGCAGCGATGACCGGCGCCGGCGGCGCGTCCGACGCCATCGACCAGCAGCTCGCGCGCATGGCGGAGCTGGCCGACCGGATCGCCGGCCACCTGCCGCAGCAGACCACCGCGCCCGCCCCACCGGCGGCCCCGGCGGCTCCCGCCCCACCGGCGGCTCCCCCGTCCGCCGCGCCCGCCCCGCCGGCCGTGCACGGGCCCCGGGTGACCGTCTCCCGCGACTCCGGCATGGTCGCCGGCCCCGGCAGCGCCGCACCGGACGGCGGCCCCACGCCGCAGCAGGCGCACCTCGCCGATCTGGTGGAGCGCTACACCCGGCGCACCCGGCGCTCCAAGGAGGCGGCCGCCCGTCACCGAGGGGTGCTCGCCGACAGCCGGGCCGTCGTCGGCTTCCGCAGCAGCACCAAGGAGATGCTCTATCCCATCGCCGCGCACCGCGCCTCCGGGGCGCACCTGGAGGACGTCGACGGCAACCACTACGTCGACATCACCATGGGCTTCGGGGTGCTGCTCTTCGGCCACGAGCCGGAGTTCGTGACGGAGGCGGTCCGCGAGCACCTCTCCCGGGGCGTGCGGCTGGGGCCGCGCGATCCGGCGACCGGCGAGGCGGCCGAACTCCTCGCCGACATCAGCGGCCTGGACCGCGTCGCCTTCGCCTGCACCGGTACCGAGGCCAACGCCGGCGCGCTGCGGCTGGCCCGGGCGGCGACCGGGCGGGACACCGTCGTCGTCTTCCACAGCTCGTACCACGGCCACGCCGACAGCGTGCTGGGCCGCTCCGCCGGCAGCGGTGACGAGCGGGTCACCGTCCCGGTCTCGCCGGGCATCCCCGCCGGCGCCGTCTCCGACCTGCTGGTGCTGGACTACGGCGACCCCGGCGCCCTGGCCGCGATCGAGGCCGCGGCCGACCGGATCGCCGCGGTGGTGCTGGAGCCGGTGCAGAGCCGGAACCCCGCCCTGCAACCGGTCGAGTTCGTGCGCTCCCTGCGGGAGGTGACCCGGCGCCACGGCATCGTCCTGATGTTCGACGAGATGCTCACCGGGTTCCGCCCGGCGCTGCGGGGCGCCCAGGAACTGTACGGCGTCACCCCGGACCTGGCGACCTACGGCAAGGTCCTGGGCGGCGGGTTCCCCGTCGGCGCGATCGCGGGCCGGGCGGACATCATGGACGGGGTCGACGGCGGCGCCTGGAGCTACGGCGACGCCTCCCACCCGAGCGCCGACACCACCTTCTTCGGCGGGACCTACCTCCAGCACCCGGTCTCCATGACGGCCGCCGCCGCGGTGCTGCGGCACCTGAGCGCCGAGGGGCCCGGTCTGCAGCAGCGGCTCAACGCGCGGACGGACGAGTTCGCCACCACGCTGAACACCTTCTTCGAGGAGGAGGAGTTCCCGCTCCGGGTACGGCACTTCGGATCGCAGTTCCGCTTCGAGCACCGCGCCGACATGGAGTTGCTCTACCACCACCTGATGGTGCGCGGCGTGCACGTCTGGGAGTGGCGCAACTTCTTCCTCTCCACCGCCCACACCGACGGCGACATCGAGCGGATCACCGACGCGGTGCGCGGCTCGCTGCGCGAGCTGCGCGGGGCCGGGCTCTTCGCCCGCGCCGGCGCAGCGCGCCCCGTGGCGCCCCGCCCTGCGCCCGCGCCTCGCCCGGCGCCCGCGGCCCGCCGGAGGCGCACACCCCGTGTCGCCGGTCGGACACCACAGTATTGGCAGCTGCAATTCTGTGACCCAGGTCACGCCGGTAAATTGGTG
>NZ_JAAVJC010000206.1 GCF_012033785.1 Streptomyces bohaiensis | reverse complement strand
GTCCGGCGCGCCGGAGGCGGCGTCCGCGACCGGGGGCGGCGGTCCGCCGCCGGTGGCCTGGTGCGCACGGTGCAGCAGCTGGTCGACCGCGCGGTCCGCCTCGCGCAGTGCCTCCAGCGCGCTGCCGCGCTCCGCGGCGAGGTACTGCTCCGCCGCGGCGAACCGGCGGGTGTCGAAGAGCCGGCCGAGGAGCCGTCCCCGCTCCTCGGCGTCGGCGCGCAGGAACCGGGCGAAGTCGCCCTGCGGCAGCAGCACCACCTGGCAGAACTGGTCACGGTTCATGCCCAGGAGGGTGCCGATCTCCTCGCCGATCTCCTGGTGGGAGCGGCTGAGCGGGCGCAGCTCCCCGTCGGGGGTGCGCTCGGCGAGCAGGCTGACGGCCTTGTCGCGGGTGTGCCCGGTACCGCGCTTCTTCGGTCGCTGCTGCTCCGGGCGGCGTGTGACCTCCAGGCGGCGGCCCTCGACGGTGACGTCGAGGACGACCTCGGTCGGGAGGTCGGGGGGCGCGTGGTGGCTCCGCAGCGCGCCGAGGTCGGCGCGGCGCGTGCCGGGGACGGAGCCGAAGAGCGCGTAGCAGACGGCGTCGAGCACGGCGGTCTTGCCCGAACCGGTCGGCCCGTGGAGCAGGAAGAGGCCGCCGGCGCCGAGCCGGTCGAAGTCGACGTGCTCGGTGCCGGCGTAGGGGCCGAACGCGGTGATCGTGAGGTGGTGGAGCCTCATGCGGGGCCGCCCTCCTGCTCGGCGCCGCGCGGCGGTTCCGCCCGGGCCGCCTCCAGAGCCCGGTCGAGCAGCTCCGCCTCGGCGGGGGTCGGTTCCGAGCCGGGGCGGACATGGCGGACGAAGTCGGCGGCGATCTCGCGGTCGCCGCGGCCGCGGAGTCGCTGCGCGTAGGTGGTGGCGCCGTCCCCGGGGACCGGGTCGGGGTCGAGGACCAGGCTGATGAGGTGCGGGAAGCGGGCGCGCAGCCGCGGCATGGGCTCCTCGGGCCGCGCCGGGTCGGTCAGCGTCGCCTCCAGCCAGTGGTCGCGCAGCGGTTCGTGCGCGGGGTCGGACAGCAGGTCGTCGATGCGGCCGCGGATGCGGCCCAGGGGCCGCGGCACGGGGTGCGGCACCGTCTCGGCGGTGAGCTCCCCGCCGGGACCGAGCTCGATCAGCCACATGCCCTTGCGGTGGGAGGATTCCGAGAAGGAGTAGGCGAGGGGCGAACCCGAGTACCGGACGCGGTCGGTGATGGTCTGTGCGCCGTGGAGGTGGCCGAGCGCGGTGTAGTCGAAGCCGTCGAACAGCGAGGCCGGGACCGCCGCCGCTCCCCCGGCGGTGATGTCGCGTTCGCTGTCGGACCCGACGCCGCCGGTGACGAAGGCGTGGGAGAGGACGACGGAGCGGACCCCGGCGCCGCGGCGCGCGAGATCCGCGCGGATCCGGTCGGCCGCCGCGCCGAGCACCTCCCGGTGGCCGGCGCGGGTGACGCCGAACTCGGCGCGTGCGAGGGCCGGTTCGAGGTACGGGATGCCGTAGATCGCGACCGGCCCGTGGGAGTCCTCCAGCAGCACCGGCCGGTCGCAGGTGGACGGGTCGGTCCGCAGGTGGACGCCGGCGCGCCCGATGAGCCCGGCGGCGACCCCGAGCCGGTGCGGGGAGTCGTGGTTGCCCGAGATGATCACGGCGGTGACGCCGTGCTCGGCGAGGCGGTGCAGGACCTCGTCGTAGAGCCGCACGGCGGACAGCGGCGGCACCGCGCGGTCGTAGACGTCGCCCGCCACCAGCACGGCGTCGACCTCGCGTTCGACGGCGACCGCGACCAGGTGCTCCAGTGCCTCGCGTTGCGCCTCCAGCAGCGGTACGCGGTGGAGCCCCCGCCCCAGATGCCAGTCGGAGGTGTGCAGCAGTCGCACGGTGCGGCGTCCCCTTCGTCCCCTGTCGGCGCCCCCGCCTCGACGGGCCGGCGGCACCGGAACGCTACCAGCCGGTGCCGGGTCGGTCCTCCCCGTACCAGTCGCCGCCGGGTTCCAGGACGGCGGTGCCCGCGGTGGCGTCGGCGAGCCAGGCGGCGAAGGCGTCGAGGTCGCCCCCGGGCAGTGCCGTGGTGAGGGTGACCGCGCTGCCGTAGGCGACCTCGCGCACCACGTGCCCCCGCGCGCGCAGTTCGTTCTCCAGCTTCCCCGCGCGCTGGTGGTCCACGGTCACGGTGGCGAGGCGGTACCGGGTGCGCGTCACCGTGCCGATCGTGTCCAGCGCGGTGCCGACGGCCGCGCCGTAGGCGCGGATGAGGCCGCCGGCGCCGAGCTTGGTGCCGCCGAAGTAGCGGCTCACGACCGCGACGACGCAGCGGAGCTCGCGGCGGGTCAGCATCTGCAGCATGGGGAGCCCGGCGGTGCCGCCGGGCTCGCCGTCGTCCGACGCCTTGCGGACCGCGCCGTCCGCGCCCAGGACGTACGCCCAGCAGTGGTGCGAGGCGCCCGGGTGGCGTTCCCGCTCGCGGGCGACGACCGCGGCCGCCTCCGCCTCGGTGGCGACCGGGTCGAGGGCGCAGACGAACCGGGACCGGTTCACCTCGGTCTCGTGGACCCCGGGCCCGGGCACGGTCAGGTAGGCGTCGGGTGCGGACATGGGCCCACCCTAGGCGCGCGCGGCCCGGCGGCCGGTGGCGGGCCGGGAATGGCGGCACGCCACCGGCTGTTGGCGCGGGTATGTACGGAGACGACGGGACGGTGCGCTCGATACTCGCGCCGCCGGGAGAGACCTGGGCCGTGGTCGGCCTGTCCACCAACCGCGCCCGCGCGGCCCACGGTGTGGCGGCGCTGCTGCAGCGGTTCGGCAAGCGGATCGTGCCGATCCACCCGAAGGCGGAGACGGTGCTGGGCGAGCCGGGGTACGCCTCGCTGTCGGCCGTCCCGTTCCCGGTGGACGTGGTCGACGTGTTCGTCAACAGCGCG
Source organism: Streptomyces bohaiensis (assembly GCF_012033785.1). GTDB lineage: Bacteria > Actinomycetota > Actinomycetes > Streptomycetales > Streptomycetaceae > Streptomyces > Streptomyces bohaiensis. Next base: position 5,512 of record NZ_JAAVJC010000206.1, on the reverse strand, counting down.
CAGGCCGGCGCCGTGGCGGACGAGGCGGTGGCCGCGGGGGCGCGAGCGGTGTGGTTCCAGCTCGGTGTCGTCGACGAGGCGGCGTTCGCGCGGGTCAGGGAGGCCGGGGTGGCGATGGTGATGGACCGCTGCCCGGCGATCGAGCTGGGGCGGCCCGAGTTCGCGGAGCTGCGGCCCCCGACGGGGTGAGGCGCACGCCACGGTGAGGGGACCGGCGGCCGGCCCGCGCCCCTCCGCCGCTCCTACGTGTCACGGGGTGACGTCCTCGTCCGCCCCCGGCGGCGGCCCCGTCCAGGGGACGGGGGCCGGGGTCCGGAGCGGCGGCTGCCATCCCTCCTGCGCGCTCCAGCGCCGGACGGCCCGCGCCGGCACGCCGGCGACGACGGTGTGGTCCGGTATCTCGCCCCGGACCACGGCGCCGGCCGCCACCACGACGTTGCGGCCGAGGCGCGCCCCCGGGAGGACGACGGCGCCGGCGCCGATCCAGCTGCCGGGCCCTATGGCCACCGGTGCCGCACGCGGCCACTGGAGCCCGACCGGACGTGCCGGATCGTCGTAGGAGTGGTTGGTCGAGGTGACGTAGCAGTACGGCCCGAGGAACACGTCGTCCGCCACGTCGACGGGCGCCTCGACCACGACGTGGCTGCCCCTGCCGAGGACGACGCCGTCCCCCAGGGTCAGCCGCAGCCCGGGCCCGAGATCCAGTCCGGGCGCCATGCCGACGGTGAGGGTGACGTCCTGGCCGATGACGCAGTCGGCGCCGAGCGAGATGTACCGCTCGCCGAAGACGGTGCCCTGGGGGAAGGCCAGCCGGGTCCGCTCCCCCACGTGGTGGAAGGCGTACGGGCCCGGGCGGTCGGCGGTGACGGCCGCCGCCCGCGCCAGCCCCTTCCAGAGGGCGTGCGCCACACCCGAGCCTGCCCGGCCCGCGAGCGCCCGGAGCGCTGTCAGCACCGTCGTCCCCGTCCGTCCGTCGCTGCCCCGCCCCGCGACCGGGGCCTGGGGCGTTCGTGCCGTCAGTTGCTGGGGCGGAGCGTCCAGACCACCGTCATCTCGCCGGTGACGTCGCCGTTCTCGCGGCGGAGGGTGACGTGCACGTCGAACTCCGGTCGGCTGCCGGCGTCGAGGTCGGCGACGACGTCGACGATGGGGCGGCGCATCACCGCCGTGGCGGTGATGGGGCCCATCGCCAGCTTGCGGTAGCCGATCTCCGCGCGCACGGCGAGCGGGACCGCCCGACCCAGCTGGTCGGCGAAGGCGGCGAGCACGATCGCGCCGGAGGCGGACTCCGCGAGGGTGAACATCGCCCCGGCGTGCGGACCGCCGACGTGGTTGCGGTACTCGGGCCGGTCGGGGAGGCGGACGACGGCCCGCTCGGCCGTCGTCTCGGTGAACTCCAGCCCCAGGGTCCGGGCCATCGGCACCGAGGCGGCGAGCTGGTCCCCGACAGTGGGCGTACGCGCGGGCGTGGTCTCCGTCATGGCCGGAACGTTACCAGTCGGTAGGACGGCCGGGGAGGGCGCGTTCGCGCCGCCGCCCGCGCGTGTTCGCGCCGCCGGGCGCCGACTCCGACCGGACGGGTGACGCCTCGTCGGGCGCCGCCGGGCGGACGGGTTGCCGGGCTGCTGTCACCCCACGGTGAAGGCGCCCTCCGGCAGCCGGGGCGAGGGCACCCCCGCGCCCCGGGGCGGCCGGGCGTCGCCGACGAACCGCCGGAGCGCCGGGCCGTGGACCACCCGCGCCGGGAACGCGTCGGCGGCGCAGCGACGCGCCAGGTCGGCCACCGGCAACGGCCGGTCCGCGGCGGCGAGCACCGCGTTGCCGAAGCGGCGTCCGCGGAGCACCGACGGCTCGGCCACCAGGCAGACCTCCTCGAAGACCTCCGCCGCCGCGGCGAGCTGCGACCGCAGGAAGGCGAAGGGGGCGGAGTCCGCGAGGTTGGCGAGGTGCACGCCGCCCGGCCGGAGCACGGCCGCCGAGCGTCGCAGGAAGGCCGGGGTGGTGAGGTGCGCCGGGGTGCGGTCGCCGCTGAAGACGTCGGCGACCACCGCGTCCACGGAAGCGGCCGGGAGCTCGGAGAGGACCGCCACGGCGTCGCCCCGGCAGACCTCGATACCCGGCGGCGGTGGGCCCAGGGTCGCGGCGACCAGCTCGATCAGGGCACCGTCGTCCTCCACCACCAGGTGCCGGGAGCCGGGCCGGGCGTGGACGAGGTGGCGCGGCAGGCTCAGCGCCCCGCCGCCCAGATGGACGACGCGCTGCGGCTCCGCCGCGGGAGCGGTGACGGCCAGCAGCTGCGCCAGGCGCCGGACGTACTCGAACTCCAGATGCCCCGGGTCGTCGAGATCGACGTAGGACTGCGGCACGTCGTCGACCGTCAGCAGCCAGGCGCGCGGGCGGTCGACGTCCGGGAGCAGGCGTGCGGTGCCGTGGGAGACGGGGCCGCTGACGGGGCGGGCGGGGGCGCTGGTCACGCGGCCAGTATCCCAGCGTGCCGCCGGGCACCGGGCTCCGCACCCGTTCGCGGGTACGCCACGGCCCGGCCGCCTTGCGGCTCGCGGTTGTTCACACCCCGTGGGCTAGGCTCGCCGGGTGTCCACCGCCGTTGACGAAACCGCGCCCTCGCTGCCCGGACCGCCGCTGTCGCGGACGGCCGTGGGGGTCCGGCTGCTGGTGCTGGGCGTCCTGCTCGGTGGCGGTGTGCTGGCGGTCGCGGCGCTGGAGCCGCAGCGGCTCCTGACGGAGGAAACCCTCGGTTCGGCGGGTCTCGGCACCTGGCTCGTCTTCACCCTCGGGTTCGGGGTGCTCAGTGCGCTCATGGTGCCGCGTCCGGTGATGGGGCTGGCCGCGGGGGCGCTCTTCGGGGCGGCGGCCGGCGCGGCGCTCGCCGTCGTCGGCACGATGCTGGGAGCGGCCGCCGGCTTCGCCGCCGGACGGGTGCTGGGCCAGCGGGCGCTGCGTCCGCTGCTGCGCGGGCGGCTGCTGACGGCGGCCGACCGGCAACTGAGCGTCCACGGGTTCCGGTCGCTGCTGGTGCTGCGGCTGGTCCCGATCCTGCCGTTCGCCGTGGTCAACACCGCCGCCGCCGTCTCCCGCGTGCCGTGGCTGCCGTTCCTCGGCGCGACGGCCCTGGGCGGTCTCCCCCAGAACATAGCCTTCGCGGTGGCCGGGGCCCGGGCCACCGACCCGATCTCGCCGGCGTTCCTGTCGGCGGTCGCCTTCCTCGTGCTCTCCGGCCCCGTCTCGGCCTCGGTGTGGCGCCGCCGACGCGCGCGGCGCGAGTCCGCCGCCGCGACCGCCGCGGAGAGCAGCACGCCGGGCCACCCCGCCGACCGCGCCTGACCCCGCGGCGGCGGCGCCCGTCCGCCGCGGCCACGCGTGATCGCCGCGGCCGATCCACCCCTCCCATGACAGCCGACCGCAGGGACGAGCGGAGCACGCCATGACCTGGTTCGAAGCACTGGTCCTCGGGATCGTCCAGGGGCTGACGGAGTTCCTGCCCATCTCCTCCAGTGCGCACATCCGCCTCACCGCGGTCGTCGCCGGCTGGCAGGACCCCGGTGCGGCGTTCACTGCGGTGACCCAGATCGGCACCGAGGTGGCGATCCTCATCTACTTCCGCAAGGAGATCCGGGCGATCGTCACCACCTGGACGCGCTCGCTGTTCGACCGCTCGCTCCGCTCCGCTCCCGACGCGCGGATGGGCTGGCTGGTGATCGTCGGCTCGGTGCCGATCGCGGTGCTCGGGATCCTCCTCAAGGACACCGTGGAGGGGCCCTTCCGCGACCTGCGGCTCATCGCGCTGGGGTTCATCGTGCTGGGCATCGCCCTGGGTGTCGCCGACCGCATGGCCGCGCAGGCCGAACGGGGCGGCCGCCACCGCGCGCGCGGCCCGCTGAAGGAGCTCGACCAGCTGTCGGTGCGCGACGGCGTGTACTTCGGGCTGTGGCAGGCACTCGCCCTGATCCCCGGGGCCTCGCGGTCCGGGGCCACGATCACCGGCGGCCTCTTCCTCGGCTACACGCGCGAGGCGGCCGCCCGGTACGCGTTCCTGCTCGCCATCCCCGCGGTGATGGGCTCGGGCCTCTACGAACTGCGGGAGATCGGTGGCGACACCGGCCACGCGGGGTGGGGCGCGACGATCTTCGCCACGCTGGTCTCGTTCGCCATCGGGTGGGCGGTGATCGCGTGGTTCATGCGCTGGGTCTCCACCCGCAGCTTCATGCCCTTCGTCTGGTACCGGATCGTGGTGGGGGTCGCACTCCTGGTGCTGGTGTGGGCCGGGGTGCTGGAGCCGCTGGCGGGCGCCGAGTTCGGCGGCTGACCCGGGGCCGGGCGGTCGGGGGGGCCGGCGGACGCGAACCGGGCCCCGGCGGTCACGCGGTCACGCGGTCACACGGTCACACGGTCACACGGCGCACGATCTCCTCGCAGAGCTCGTGGGTGCGCAGCGCGTCCTCGGCGTCCGAGCCGGACCGGGGACGTCCGGTGCGCACCGTCTCGAGGAAGGCGTGCACCGCCTGCTCGATCCCGCGCTGGCGGGCCACGGGCACCCAGTCGCCGCGCCGGCGCACGGTCGGCTGCCCCTTGTGGTCGATCACCTCGGCCAGGTTGCGCACCTCCCGCTTGGTGTCGGCCCCGGACACCTCCAGCACCTCCTCCGCCGAGCCCGAGAGCCGGTTCATCACCCCCAGCGCCGTGAACCCGTCCCCGGCGAGTTGCAGCACCACGTGGTGGAGCAGCCCGTCACGCACCCGGGCGCGGACGTCCGTCGCGGTGACCTCGCCCGGGACCAGGAAGCGCAGGGTGTCGACCACGTGGATGAAGTCGTCGAAGACCACGCGCCGCGGCTGGTCCGGCAGCCCGAGCCGGTGCTTCTGCAGCACGATCAGGTCGCGCGGGTGGTCGCGGCACTGCGCGTACCCGGGGGCGAACCGGCGGTTGAAGCCGACCGCGAGCGGCAGCCCGCCGGCGGCGGCGAGCGCGACCAGCCGGCGGGCGTCGTCCACGTGGTAGGCAAGCGGCTTGTCGACGTAGGTGGGCACCCCCGCGGACAGCAGCCGGGTCACCAGCGCGGGGTGGGCCTCCGTCGGCGCGTGCACCAGCGCCGCGTCGGGCGCGGCCGCGAGCAGGCCGTCGAGGTCGGGATGGCGGCGCTCCGACGGGATGTGGAAGGCGTCCCCGACCTCGGCGAGGGTGGCGGGGGAGCGGGTGTGGAGATGGAGCCGTGCCCCGGGGAGGGCGGTGAGCACCGGTAGGTACGCCTTGCGGGCGATGTCGCCCAGTCCGATCACCGCGATGCGCACCGGTGTCTCCCTCTCCCTCGCCCGTGCCGTCCGACGGCCCGCCGTGCCGCGTCGCGGAGGCTCCCGCGCGGCACCGCGCAGCCTAGGCGAGTTCCGGGCCGTCCGTCCTGCCGCGCGTCGGGAGCGGAGCGGAGCGAGCGGTCGAACAGCGAGCGCGTCCAGGTGGTGACGATCGCCCGGATCTCCTTGCGGAAGTAGATGAGGAT
>NZ_JAAVJC010000205.1 GCF_012033785.1 Streptomyces bohaiensis | reverse complement strand
GTCCCCGGACCCGACGGGGCGACGGGTACCTGGCTGAAGGCCACCATCCTCAACCCGCACACCCAGACCGCCGACCTGCGCTCCCTGCTCAAGCTGGTGCGCGAGGCCGTCCGCGAGGGCGTCGAGGACGGTGTCCAGCAGGGGCCGGAGGGCTCGTGGCCCGGCGGTGCCGCCGGCCAGGGGGTGCGGCTGGGGTGCTGGAGGCATGAGAGGGCTCCCGTCGGTGCGCGGATTCCCGCCCGTCCGGGGCCTGGGCCGCGGCGGACGGACGGTGGTGGGGTACGGGGCCGGGCGGCGTCGGCCGGCGGTGCGGGTGGGTCGTCACGGGTGGTGCGCCGTGGTCGGAGGCGGGGTCGGAGACGGGGTCGGAGGCGTAGGCGGAGGCGGGGTCGGAGACCTGCCCGGGCGGACGGGCGGGGTGGCAGGGGCGGGTGGGGCGGGGCAGGGCGGGGCACCCGACAGGACGTCAGGCCGACTTAGGTATACCTAACTCACGGGTGTCCGACGGGTCCTCCGGAGGCGATGGGGCGTGATCCTTGCCCGTGAGGAGGATTTCCGGCCACGTCGCTTCGAACCAACCCCGTCCGAGACGTGCGGATTTGAGAGGTGCGTTCCCGGCCCGGGGGTGCGGGGCGCCGGTCACTCCTGTGCGGGGAGCTCCGGCATCCGCAGGTCGTGGCAGTCCCGCCGGGCGACCTGGTCCCTCGCGAACTGGTCGAGGACCGCGTGGAGCACGCCGGCGTCGAACTCGCGCCACGGACGACTCAACCGCAACCCGAAGTGCGCGGGCGCGCCGTCGCAGATCGCCGCGGCCCAGGCCCAGTTGGTGCCGAGGTACGGCCCGCGCAGCTGCCCCTGGCGGGCGCTGTCGGCGTACCAGCGGTGCTGCGCGTCGATGATCGGCAGCCCCCACTCGCCGAACCAGCTGGTCAGCACCAGCGCGGTCTGGCCGTCCGTCGTCCGCAACGTGCAGCGGCCGGCCGGCGCGGTGTCGGTGGCCGCAGCCGATACGGTCCAGCCGCCGCGGCGCGGCTCGGGCAGCGGCCCGGTGGCCAGCACCCCGCACGGCGTGCCCGCCGCCTCCTCGGCCGCGGTCGGCTCCGCGGCCCGGAAGCCGCCGTCGTGGCGCAGCGGGGGCGCCCCGCAGTCCAGCCGCTCCGCGACGGCGTTGGTGAGGGCGACGGCCAGCGCGAGGGTGCCCTCCCCCACCTCGCCCGAGGGACCGCGGACCGTCACCAGCGGCCGGTGGTCGAAGCCGTCGTCCGGTCGCTCCAGCCCCGGGCACGGCGGCAGCAGGTGGAACCAGCCGTAGTGGGTCACCAGTCCCGGCAGCCCGTCCGGCAGCGCCTGCAACGAGGTCTCCTCGTGGACGCGTTCGGCGAGGTCGGCGACGAGGGCCGAGCGGACGGCGTCCCGGTCGCTGAGGGCCGCGACCGACAGCAGCCGCCGGTCGTCGCGGTCGTACAGGACGCAGGTGTACTCGCCGAGCCGCGGGTCGAAGGTCTCCTCGACGCGGTAGACGGCGGCGTCGGTGACGGCGTCGAGCGCGCCGGGGGGCAGGTCCCGCGCGCAGCCGCCCGCCGAGGGTCGCGTCAACTCGCTCAACGGGCCGAAGGCGGCGGCCGCCAGGACCAGTGCGAGGCCGATACCGGCCGCCAGGAGGAGGCGCCGCCGCGCGGCGCCGTGTCGCCCACTCATGTGCCGTGCCCTCTGAGCCCGTCGGAAGCCGTCCCCCGCCGGGCCGGACCCGGTGGACTCTTACCGTAAGGGGTGACGGACGCTCCGTGCACCGGCTCGGCGAGATCGGGGCGCTCCCGGGTGCGGGAGAGGCGGCGGCCCGCACCCGGGAGCGCGGGAGAGGCGGCGTCAGGCCGTGGCGGCGGCCCGGACGCGCAGCGCGCGCGCCATGTCGTCCAGCCGGTCGGTCAGCCCCCGCCGCAGCGCCGCGCCGACCGCCGCGTCGTCGCGGACCGCGGCACCCAGCCGCAGCGTCTCCTCCGAGACGAACGCCGCCGGGAAGGCGTGGCGGCAGGCCGCCTGCGTCAGGGCGTGGCCGCGCCGCTCCGCGAGCGCCGGCACGGCCGCGAAGTACCGCTCGACGTAGGGCGCCAGCAGATCGCCGTGCTCCGGGTGCCAGAAGCCCTGCGCGGTGGCGGTGAACAGGTAGGCCGACAGCCGGTCGTCCTCCCCGAACATCGCCTCCCAGGCGGCCGCCTTGTGCTCGGCGGTGGGCAGCGCCGCGCGGCAGCGCGCCGCGCCCTCCTCGGCGGTGGCGCCGGGGTCGGCGGCCGCCTCCGCGTCGATCTCCTCGGGGGTGAGGTCGCCCAGGACGGCGAGCCGGTGCAGCACCTGCCACCGCAGCTTGGGGTCCAGCTCCGGCCCGCCGGGGACGGTGCCGTCCTCCCACCACCGCCGCAGGTCGCCGGGGTGCGCCGCGGCGCCGATGAGGCAGCGGGCGGCGAGGAGGCGGCGGGCCGGGGCGGCGGGGCGGTCCAGCAGTTCCCGTGCCAGGTCGCGCAGGGTGGCCAGCGCCAGCTCGCGCGCGCTGCCGGTGAGGTAGTGGTCGGCGACGGTGGAACGGGCGAAGGTCAGCACCGCCTCCAGGATCGCCAGGTCGTCCTCGTCCGGCAGCTGCTCGCGCGCCATCGCCACCAGCGCGACGGGGGGCAGCGCGGCCTCGCGGACCATCTCGCGCGCCGCGCCCCACACCACGGTGCGGGTCAGCGGGTCGGGCAATGCGGAGACGGTGCGGCGCGCGGTCTCCCAGGAGCCGTCGTCCAGCCCGACACGGGCGTAGGTGAGCTCGCCGTCGTTGACGACGAGCAGTGCGGGCCGCTCCCCCGCGCCCTCGACCGCCGCCACGCCGTCGCCGGGCGGCAGCTCCACGTCGTGGGTACCGAGCGGGACCGGGGCCCCGGTCCCGGCCGCCGCGGTGCCGTAGGCGCCGACCCGCAGCCGGTGCGGCCGACCGCCGCTGTGGGCGATCTCCAGCCGCCAGCCCTCGGAGGTGGCGGTCACGGTGGGGGCCAGGGTGTCCGGACCGGCCGTGCGCAGCCAGCGGTCCGCCCAGGCGTGGACGTCGCGCCCGGAGGCGTGGCTGAGGGAGTCGATGAACTCGGCCAGGTCCGCGTTGCCGAACCGGTGGCGGGCGAAGTGCTCGTTGATCCCCGCCAGGAAGTCCTTCTCGCCCAGCCACACCACGAGCTGGCGCAGCGCGGAGGCGCCCTTGGCGTAGGAGATGCCGTCGAAGTTGAGCCAGGCGGAGGCGGTGTCGGGCACCGCCTCGGGCAGCGGGGCCACCGGGTGGGTGGAGGGGCGCTGGTCGGCGTCGAGCCCCCACGCCTTGCGCTGCGCCGCGAACTCGGTCCACGGCTGGAAGTCGGTGGCCTCCGCGAGGACCTGGTAGCCCATGTACTCGGCGAACGCCTCGTTGAGCCAGATGTCGTCCCACCAGCGGAGGGTGACCAGGTCGCCGAACCACATGTGCGCCATCTCGTGGGCGATGACGATCCCGCGGAGCTGCCGCTCGGTGTCGGTCACCGCCGAGCGGTGGACGAACTCGTCGCGGAAGGTGACCAGCCCGGGGTTCTCCATGGCGCCGGCGTTGAACTCGGGCACGAACGCCTGGTCGTAGGAGTCGAACGGGTAGGGCTCGTCGAAGATCTCGTGGTAGCGGTCGAAGGTGCGGCGGGTGATGTCCCACAGCTCCTCCGCGTCCTTGTCCAGGTGCTCGGCCAGTGACTGCCGGGCGTGCAGCCCGAACGGCAGTCCGGCGTGCTCGGTGCGGACCGAGTGCCAGGGCCCGGCGGCCACCGCGAGGAGGTAGGTCGAGATCGGCTGGGTCGGCGCGGCGCTCCAGCGGCCGGGCTCGCCGTCGACCGGCGTGCAGACGCCGTTGGCGAGGACGGTCCACTCCGGCGGCGCGGTGACGTGGACCTCGAAGACCGCCTTGAGGTCGGGCTGGTCGAAGGCGGCGAAGACCTTGGGGGCCTCCGAGAGGCAGCACTGGGTGTAGAGGTAGGTCAGGCCGTCGGCGGGGTCGGTGAACCGGTGCATGCCCTCGCCGGTGTGCGAGTAGGCCATGTCGGCCTCGACGCGCAGCTCGTGCTCGCCGGCGGTCAGCGCCAGCGGCAGCCGTCCGTCCTGGACCGCCGCCGGGTCGATCTCCCGGCCGTCGAGGCTGACCCGGTGGACGACGGGCGCGACGACCTCCACGAAGGTCTCCGCGTCCTCACGGGCGGCGAACCGCACCGTGGTGGCCGACCGGAAGACCTCATCCCCCCGGGTGAGGTCGAGATCGACGGTGTACCGGTGCACATCGAGCAGCCGGGCGCGTTCGCGCGCCTCGTCACGGGTCAGAATCGCCATGGGGCCATGCTGCCGCATGGCCGCGCGGCGCGGTACGGCGGTGCGGCCCGGCGGGGGGACCGCACCGCCGGGGCCGGCCCGGTCCGCTCCGTCAGCTCTCCCGCGCGATGGTCTCGTGGTGGCGGATCACCTCGGCGATGACGAAGTTGAGGAGCTTCTCCGCGAACGCCGGGTCCAGGCGCGCCTCCGTCGCCAGCTCCCGGAGCCGCGCGATCTGGCGGCTCTCCCGGGCGGGGTCGGCCGGCGGCAGCTGGTGCTCCGCCTTCAGCCGCCCGACACGCTGCGTGCACTTGAAGCGCTCGGCGAGCATGTACACCACGGCGGCGTCGATGTTGTCGATGCTGGCGCGCAGCCGCTCCAGCTCGTCCTGGACCTCGGGTCCCCGGTCACCGGGACCGGGCTCGCCGGACCGGGTGGCGGCGCCGGGCGGCGGGGCGCCTCGCTGGTCGGTGCGGTCGCTGTCACTCATGGTGCCCGACTGTAGGCGCCTCGGGTCGGCGCGGGGTGCGCCCGTCCGCAGCGCGGGACGGCGCGCCGCCGGGGTGTTCCGTCCGGTCGCGCCGGCGGACGGCGAGGGGCGGCGTCCGGCGCCTACAGTGGACAGCGGCGCGGGAGGAGGCTGGTCGCATGACGATCGGCGGTGGCGGTACGGCACGGGACGTGGAGCGCGGCTTCCCGCACCTCGCGGAGGTGCGCGGTGCGTTGCGCGCCCTGTACCGCGGGTTGTCCGGCGACCGGGTGCGGTCGTTCGGCACCTCGGTCCTGCCGGTCGACGTGGCCTTCGACGACGCCGAGGAGCTGACCGCCGGCGTACGGCGCGTGGCACGGGTGATGATCCGTCACCTCGGGCTGCCCGAGGCGCCGGTCACCGTGCGGTTCCGCGAGATGCCGGAGGCGGCGTGGGTGGAGCCGGCGGCGGACCGGGGGTACGCGGTCGAGCTGAACTCCCGGTTCGACCGGCACCGGCAGGACGTCGGCGCCGTGCTGGCGCACGAGATGACCCACGTGCTGCTGCACCGCTCGGGGCTGGCCCTGGCGGACACCGCGGCCGACGAGATCCTGACCGACACCGCCGCGGCCTACCTGGGGTGCGGCTGGCTGCTGCTGGACGCGTTCCGGCAGTCCGCGCTCGCCTCGCAGAAGTTGGGGTACCTCACCCCGGAGGAGTACGGCTACGTGCTCGCCAAGCGGGCGCTGGTCCACGGCGAGGACCCCCGGGTGTGGTTCACCAGCCCGCAGGCGTACGACGCCTACGGGAAGGGCCTGCGGCGCGCGGAGCACGACGCGGCGCAGCCGCCGCTGGCCGGTGCCGGTTGGGCGGCACGCCGCCGGTACGCGGCGCAGCGCGGTCTGGCGCGCGCCGGGGCCCCGGTGCCGGCGGGGGTGGGCCCGTACCGGTTCGAGACCGGGGGCGGCGCGGTCCGGGTGGTGTTCGACTGCCCGGTGTGCACCGGCCGGTTGCGGCTGCCGGTGGAGGGGCCGGTCCGCGCCCGCTGCGGCGTGTGCCGCACCGTGCTGGAGTGCGACACCTGACACCTGAGAGCTGAGAGCTGAGAGCTGAGACCCGACGCCCGTCCGCACGGGCGACGGCGGCCGGCGGAACCGCCGGGCGGCGCGCCGCCGTCGGGGAGGGTGGGACGCGCGAGGAGCGCGCGGCGGCGACAGGACGGAACAGTGATGGACGACGGCCACCACACGCGAGGCGCGGGCCCCGGCGCCGCCGCGGGACCACAGGGCGGACCGGAGGCGGTGACCGCACTGGCCGAACGGTGGCTTCCCGTGGTCGCCGACTCCCCCGGGACGACCGCGGCCGGCGGGGACTTCACCGTCTCCCCCGCCGGGCTGTGGCTGGCCACCGGGATGCTGGCCGCGGGCGCCGCGGGGGCCACCGCCGCGGAGCTGCGGGCGGTGGTCGGGACCGCCGGGGAGCAGGCGGCGCCGCTGCTGACCGAGGTGCGCGGGGCGCTGCGCGCCACCGACGCCGTGGTCTCGGCAGCCGGCTTCTGGGCGCGGGCGCCGCTCTACCGCGCGTTCCGCGAGGAGGTGCCGGAGGTGGAGTTCGGGCCGGTGGACGCCGGTCTCGCCGAGCGGCTGGACGCCTGGATGGCCCGCGCCACCGACGGCATGATCCCCCGGTCCCCTGTCCGGCCGCAGCCGGGTACCGCCGTGCTCCTCGCCGACGTGCTGGCGCTCACCGCCCGCTGGCAGGACCCGTTCCCGCCGTCGGCGACGGCCGACGCGCCGTTCACCGACGCCGCCGGGGGCAGGACGCCGGTGCCGGTGATGTGGCGGACCGCCCCGGTCGCCGACGCGTGGCACGTGGCGGAGCGTTCCGCGACCGTGGTCCGGCTGCGCTGCGCGGGCGGGCCGACCGCACCGGGGGCCGAGGTGCGGTGCGTGCTGGGCGCCCCCGGCGCCGCCGCGGCCGAGGTGCTCCCCGCAGGCTGGGCGCCGGCGACCGCGCGGTCGGGGCTCGACGCGGACCTGGTCCGGGTGGGGCTGCCCCGGCTGGAACTCACCACCACCGCCGAGCTGCTGCCGCAGCTCGCGGCGCTCGGCGCCCGGCTGCTCGCCGGTCAGGGGGCGGAGTTCCCCCGGCTCTCGCCCGAACCGCTGTTCGTGGACCGCGCGGTACAGCAGTGCGTCCTCTCCCTCGCCGAGTCGGGGGTGCGGGCGGCTGCCGCGACCGTGATGTCGATGCGGTTCGGTTCCGCACCCCCGGCCCGTCCTCCCCGGGTGGAGACGGTGCTCTTCGACCGGCCGTTCGGCGTGGTGGTACTGGACGGCTCGGGGCGACTGCCGATGTTCACCGCCTGGCAGGCGACGGCGCCGCGCTCACCGGCGGCCGCGGCGGCGCCCTGACCGGGGGCGGCGGCCCGGCAGCGGGCCCGGTCACGCCGGGGCGTGGCGGCCGATCGTCAACCGGACGTCACCGCCCGCCGCCGCGGCCCCTGGGACGAGCCACCGGTGGTCCGGGATGTCGGTACCGGCGTCGGTGGTGTGGGCGGGCACCGCCAGGAGCGCCCCCGCGTCGTCGTCGAGGACGAACTCCGCCTCGGTGACGACGCCGTCGGTGAAGCTCAGCGCGAGCGTCAACGGGTGCGGGTCGGCGGCGAAGGCCTCGGGGTCCTCCACCCCTGCCACCAGGACGCGGGCGCCGGGGAACAGGTGCGTGTGGGAGCAGTGGGCCGCGAGGACGGCGGCGCCGCCGGCGGGTCGGGACACGGGACCTCCGGTGGTTCGGGGTGGTCCCGGCAGTCTGGCGCCGGGCCGGTCCGCCCGCGCGCGATGTGCGGTCGCCGCGGCCCGGCGACCGCGCCGGGCGGTCCCCCGGGTTCGGCGGAACCGATCGGGGGCAGCGTCCGTCACAGACGCAACGCGCCCCGCGATCCGGGTGGGGCGCACGGGACGGAAGGAGCGTCATGCGCAGCAAGGTTCTGGTTCCGATGCTGGCAGCCACGGCCCTCACCATCGCGGCGTGCGGTGGTGACTCCTCCGGGGACGACGGGCCGCCGCCCGCCGCGGACTCCGGCGCGGACGACGGTGCCGCCGCCGGCGGCGCGGGGGACGACGGTGCCGGGGAGGACGGCGCGGCGGCAGGCGGCGCGCCGGGGGGCGAGGAGCGGCAGCCCGGTGATCTCCCCGACGAGAACGTCTTCGTCGAACGCGCCGAGCAGATAGCCGCCGACTGGCCGGACGCGCAGCCCGCCGACAACTTCTCCAGCCCGGTGCTGTGGGCGATCGAGGGAGTCGTGGAGGCGGAGCCGGGCGACACCGCGCTCACCGTGGTCGTCGGGCACGGCGACTGCGACGCCGACTGGGGCAGCTGGGTCCACGAGACCGACGACCTGGTGGTGCTCGGCGGCTGGTCGGTCGAGGATCCCGCCGCCGAGATCTGCAACGAGATGCTGGCGGTCGACGAGGTGGAGGTCGAACTGGAGCAGGAGCTCGGCGACCGCACCCTGGTGGACGCCATGACCGCGGAGGAGCCCACCCCCATGGCGCCGTCCGCCGGCTGACACCCCGGCTCGCCGCCGCCCCGGCGCGGACACGTCACCGCCCGGTACCGGGATCGATCCGGTACCGGGC
>NZ_JAAVJC010000204.1 GCF_012033785.1 Streptomyces bohaiensis | reverse complement strand
CCCGCCGGTGGGGACCCGGGCGCGGCGGCGCGGCCCGGGCCCCAGCTCCACGGCGCTGCACCACCACCGCCCGCGCCGGTGCTCCAGCCGGAACGCCAGCGCGCGGACGCGGTCGGCGGAGCCGATGCGGGCGAAGACCTCCAGGACACCGGCGGCGGGCCGGCAGAAGCCCACCCGGCGGACCGCCGCCGTGGTCGGTCCCTCGCGCAGCGGGGCGCCCTCCGCGAGCCGGACCAGCTGGTCGAAGGCGCCCGGGCGGACGTGGCCGAGCAGGGTGTGGACGGGGCTGCGCCCGCTCAGGACCTGGACGAGCCGCTCGGCGAACCAGTCGTGCGGGCGGGCCGGGTCGGGCACCCCGAGCCGGCGCGGTCGGCCGCCGCTTCCCGGGCCGGGCCCCGCCGGCCCCCGCGGCGCGGTGGTGCCCGCCCGGCGCGTGCCCGTGGCGCCCGTGCTGCCCGGACGACGTGTACTGACCCCCATGAAGACCCCTCCCCGTGTGCTACCCCTCGGTAACAACAGCGGAGTGTAGTCATGTGGTCACGCAATGGGCAACTGTTTCGGTGCCGGTGTCGTGCGGGGCGCACGGCGCGGCTCCGCCGGCGCCCGGTCGTATCCTTGGCGCATGCGCGTCTACCTCCCTCTCACCCTCCCCCGGCTGGCCGAGCTGCACCGCACCGGTGAGGTGGCGCCGGCGCCGCTGACCGCGCACGCGGTCACCCCGGGGCTGCGCGAGTGGTACCTCGCCGGCGGCGAGGAGGAGCTCGAGTACGCCGCGCTGGGCCGGGCGGCCCATGCCGCACTGGCGCTGCTGGCCGCCGACCCCGGCGCGCCGCCGCGTCGGGTGGTGCTGGCGGTGGAGGTCGCCGACGGCGCGGCGCGGACCGACCCCGACCGGGCGCTGGACCCGGAGGCGGTGAGCGAGGTCGTCCTCGACACGGCGGTCCCGCTGGCCGATGTCGCCGCGGTGCACGTCGACGCGGACGAGGCGGCCGCCGATGTCGCCGCGGCCGTCGCGGCGCTGGCCGGTGCCGCCCGCGGCGACGAGGACGCCCGGCTCGCCGTGGACGGCGCCGCCGACCACGAACTGCTCTGGTACGGCGTCCAGGAGATCGACACCCTCGTCTGACCCGGTGCGCCCGCCCGTGGGCGGTTCACCCGGCGGCCACGGGCGGCGAGCGGTGTGTCCGAGCCCTCACGTACCGTCGAGGCATGGACCAGCAGCATCCCGGTACCCCGCTCGCCACGACCCCCGCGGCTGTACCCGGCCCCGCCGAGCCGCCTCCGCCCCCGGCCGTCGCCGTGGCGGCCGCCGCGAGCCGGCCCGCGGCGGCCGGCGACACCTGGGACGGCGCCCACATCGTCTGGGACTGGAACGGCACCCTGCTGCACGACATCGACGTGGTGCTGGAGGCCACCAACGCCTCCTTCCACGAGATCGGGATGCCGCCGATCACCCTGGAGCGCTACCGCGAGCTGTACTGCGTCCCGATCCCGCGGTTCTACCA
Organism: Streptomyces bohaiensis; assembly: GCF_012033785.1. Classification (GTDB taxonomy): domain Bacteria; phylum Actinomycetota; class Actinomycetes; order Streptomycetales; family Streptomycetaceae; genus Streptomyces; species Streptomyces bohaiensis. Next base: position 6,978 of record NZ_JAAVJC010000204.1, on the reverse strand, counting down.
GCGGCTGCTCGGCCGTGTGCCCAGCGCCGCCGAGTGGGAGGTGATGGACGGAGCCTTCCACCGCCACTACTTCGCCCGGTGCGAGCGAGCGGGACTCGCGGCCGACTGCGCCGACCTCCTCGCGGAGTGGACGGCGGGCGGCGGTACCCAGTCGGTCTGCTCGCTGGCCCCGCACGACCGGCTGCTGCCCTGGATCGCCCGGTTGGGCATCGAAGGCCACTTCCTCCGCGTCGACGGCGATCTCGGCGCGGGCACCCGCGAGGGCAAGGCCGCGGCGATGGCCCGGCACGTCGCGGCGCTCCCCGGGGTCGCGGCGGGGCGCACCGTCGTCATCGGCGACGCGGCGGACGACGCCCGGGCAGCCCGCCACGCCGGGGCCAAGGCCGTGCTCTACACCGGCGGTTCGCACAGCCGCGCCAGCCTGGAGAAGGTCGGGGTGCCGGTGGTGGACACCCTCACCGAGGCGGTCGCGGCGGCCCGGGCCCTGGTGGTCTGACCGTGCGACGCGGCTGCGCCGCCCGCGGTTCTGTCCGGAAGGGCCAACTTTCCGCGCGGGTCTTGCCCCGTGGGGACATGTCCGGCCCCGGGGGCCGAGGGGATAGCCTGGCAGGCGTGATCAGTGCGAGACCCGCCGGGGGCAGAGCCGCCTCCCGCGCCGTTGCCGCCCCCGCCCGTTTGCGGGGGCGCGCGGTGAGTGGTCCGCCGATCGCGTCGCCGCCCGCCCGCACCGCTCGGCCGGAGCACGGCCGATGTCGCGCGGGATGAACGGCGACGCCGGCACCGGCCGCAGAGCGCCGGAGCCGCCACCCAGACGCCCGACCACGACGTCCCGCAACGGCGCGCGACAGGAGCTGCGAGGAATGCACAGCAAGCTGGATGAAGGCAAGGCCGAACTACTGGAGCGTGCCGCCGAAGTGGCGGACCGGGGGCCCAACAACGGCCAGCCCTCGCACGGGATGGACGCGGCCGCACTCCGTGCCTACCTGCAGCGCTACTACCTCTTCGTGGCACCGGAGGACCTCGCCGGGCGCGACCCGGTCGACGTCTGCGGTACCGCTCTCTCCCACTTCCGGCTCGCCGGCGCCCGCCCGCAGGGCACCGCCAACGTCCGCGTGTACACGCCCACCGTCGACGAGATGGGCTGGACCTGCAGCCACACCGTCGTCGAGGTCGTCACCGACGACATGCCGTTCCTGGTGGACTCCGTCACCAACGAACTGTCCCGCCAGGACCGCGGCATCCACATCGTGGTCCACCCGCAGATGATCGTCCGCCGGGACATCACCGGGAAACTGCTGGAGGTGCTGGACGCCGGTCGCGACCCGTTCGGCGAGAGCGCCACCAACTACGAGCCCGAGGACCTGCCGGCCGACGCCGTCATCGAGTCCTGGATCCACGTGGAGATCGACCGCGAGACGGACCGCGAGGACCTCACGGAGATCGAGGCCGACCTCCGCCGCGTCCTCAGCGACGTCCGCGAGGCGGTGGAGGACTGGCAGAAGATGCGGGGGCAGGCGCTCCGCATCGCCGACGGCCTGCACGAGGACGTCCCCGGCGAGCTGATCGCCGACCAGGAGGTGGAGGAGGCCCGCGAGTTGCTGCGCTGGCTGGCCAACGACCACTTCACCTTCATCGGCTACCGCGAGTACCGGTTGGACCGCCGTGCGAACGGCGCCGGCAACGACCGGCTGACCGCCGTGCCCGGCAGCGGACTCGGCGTCCTCCGCTCCGACCCGACGCACCACCCGGAGGGGGACCCGCCCTACCACCCGGGCAGCGAGCGGGCCGCCTCGCCGGCGTTCGACCGCCTGTCGGCCGCCGCCCGCGCCAAGGCCCGCGAGCCGCGGGTGCTGGTGCTGACCAAGGCCAACAGCCGTGCCACCGTGCACCGCCGCTCCTACCTCGACTACGTCGGCGTCAAGACTTTCGACGCCGACGGCAACGTCACCGGCGAACGCCGCTTCCTCGGCCTGTTCTCCTCCGCCGCGTACACCGAGTCGGTGCGCCGCGTCCCGGTGATCCGGCGGAAGGTCTCCGAGGTGCTGGCCGCCGCCGGGTTCGCGCCCGACGGCCACAGCGGTCGCGACCTGCTCCAGATCCTGGAGACCTACCCCCGCGACGAGCTGTTCCAGACCCCGGTCGACACGCTCCGCTCCATCGCCACCGCCGTGCTCCAGCTCCAGGAGCGCCGCCGGCTGCGGCTGTTCCTGCGGCAGGACGAGTACGGCCGGTACTACTCGGCCCTCGTCTACCTGCCGCGCGACCGCTACACCACCTCGGTGCGGCTGCGGCTGGTCGACATCCTCAGCGAGGAACTCGGCGGCAGCAACGTCGACTTCACCGCCTGGAACACCGAGTCGGTGCTCTCGCGGCTCCACTTCGTCATCCGGGTGCAGCCCGGCACCGAGCTCGCGGAGCCGACCGAGGCCGACGTCGACCGCATCGAGACGCGGCTGGCGGAGGCGTCCCGCTCCTGGACCGACGGCTTCGCCGAGGCGCTGCTGGCCGAGTGCGGCGAGGAGCAGGCAGCCGAGGTGGGCCGCCGGTTCCACAACGCCTTCCCCGAGGGGTACAAGGCCGACTTCCCGCCGCGCGCGGCCGTGGCCGACCTCCAGTACGTGCTGGAACTCGGTGCGGACCCGGACGCCGCGACGAGCGCCCCGGCACCCGGCGGCGACGGGCGGCACCCCTTCGCCCTGAGCCTCTACGAGCCGGTCAGCGCCGCCCCCGGCGAGCGGCGCCTCAAGATCTACCGGACCGGCGCCCCGGTCTCCCTCTCCGCCGTGCTGCCGGTGCTGCACTGCCTGGGCGTCGAGGTCGTCGACGAGCGCCCCTACGAGCTGCGCCCCGCCGACGGCTCCGCCGCCTGGATCTACGACTTCGGGCTGCGCATCCCCGAGCACCTGGCCGCCGGCCTCACCAGCGACACCCGCGAGCGGTTCCAGGACGCGTTCTCCGCCGCCTGGACCGGTGCCGCCGAGAACGACGGCATCAACGCGCTGGTGCTCGCCGCCGGGCTGACCTGGCGCCAGGCGATGGTGCTGCGCTCCTACGCCAAGTACCTCTGGCAGGCCGGCGCCCGGTTCTCCCGCGAGAACATGGAGGAGACGCTCCGCAAGAACGTCCACACCACCCGGCTGCTGGTCTCCCTCTTCGAGGCCCGCCTCAACCCCGAGCGGCAGACCGCCGGCCGGGAGCTGACGGACGGCATCCTGGAGGAGCTGGACGGCGCCCTGGACCAGGTCTCCAACCTGGACGAGGACCGCATCCTGCGGGCGTTCCGCACCGTCATCACCGCCACACTGCGCTCCAACTACTTCCAGACCGGCGAAGACGGCGCACCCCACCCCTACCTCGCGACCAAGCTGGACCCGCAGGCCATCACGGACCTCCCCGAGCCGCGCCCCGCCTACGAGATCTGGGTGTACTCGCCGCGGGTGGAGGGCGTCCACCTCCGCTTCGGCAAGGTCGCCCGCGGCGGGCTGCGCTGGTCGGACCGGAAGGAGGACTTCCGGACCGAGATCCTGGGGCTGGTCAAGGCCCAGGAGGTCAAGAACACCGTCATCGTCCCGGTCGGCGCCAAGGGCGGGTTCGTCGCCAAGCGGCTGCCCGCCCCCTCGGACCGCGACGCGTGGCTGGCCGAGGGCATCGCCTGCTACCGCACCTTCATCTCCGGCCTGCTCGACATCACCGACAACCTGGTGGAGGGCGAGGTCGTCCCGCCGCGCGGCGTGGTGCGCCACGACGGCGACGACACCTACCTGGTGGTCGCCGCCGACAAGGGCACCGCGACCTTCTCCGACATTGCCAACGAGGTCGCCCAGTCCTACGGCTTCTGGCTCGGCGACGCGTTCGCCTCCGGCGGCTCCGCGGGCTACGACCACAAGGGCATGGGGATCACCGCCCGCGGCGCCTGGGTCTCGGTCGAGCGCCACTTCCGGGAGCTGGGCCACGACACCCGCACCCAGGAGTTCACCGTCGCCGGCATCGGCGACATGTCCGGTGACGTCTTCGGCAACGGCATGCTGCTGTCGGACCAGATCCGGCTGGTCGCCGCCTTCGACCACCGCCACATCTTCCTCGACCCCGATCCGGACGCGGCCACCGGTTTCGCCGAGCGGCGCCGGCTCTTCGAGATGCCCCGCTCCTCCTGGGCCGAGTACGACACCTCGCTGATCTCCAAGGGCGGCGGCGTCCACCCCCGCACCGCCAAGTCGATCCCGATCACCCCGCAGGTCCGCGCCGCGCTCGGCATCCCCGGCCGCGCCGCGACGATGACCCCCAACGAGCTGATGCAGGCGGTGCTGCGCGCCCCGGTCGACCTGCTCTGGAACGGCGGCATCGGCACCTACGTCAAGTCCTCGCAGGAGAGCCAGGCCGACGCCGGGGACCGCGCCAACGACGCCATCCGCGTCGACGGCCGCGAACTGCGCGCCAAGGTCATCGGCGAGGGCGGCAACCTCGGCATGACCCAGCTCGGCCGGATCGAGTTCGCCGAACGCGGCGGCCACTGCAACACCGACGCCATCGACAACAGCGCCGGGGTGGACACCTCCGACCACGAGGTCAACATCAAGATCCTCCTCAACGGCGTCGTCGCCAACGGGGACCAGACCGTCAAGCAGCGCAACCGGCTGCTGGCCCGCATGACCGACGAGGTCGGCGAGATCGTGCTGCGCAACAACTACGCGCAGAACGTCGCCCTCGCCAACGACCTCACCACCTCGGCCAGCCTGCTCCTCGCCCACCAGCGGCTGATCCGGCGGCTGGAGGCCGACGGCCACCTCGACCGCAAGCTCGAGTTCCTGCCCGACGACGAGCAGATCCAGGAGCGGCTGCACGCCGGGGAGGGGCTCACCCAGCCCGAACTCTCCGTCCTGCTCGCCTACTCCAAGCTCGCCATCACCGAGGAGCTGATGGGGACCGGGCTGCCGGACGACCCCTACGCCCAACGGCTGCTCCAGCTCTACTTCCCGGCCCCGCTGCGGAAGAAGTTCCCCGACCGCGTCGCCGGCCACGCGCTGCGCCGCGAGATCATCAACACGATGCTGGTCAACGACACCATCAACGTGGGTGGTTCGTCGTTCGTGCACCGCATGCACGAGGAGTCCGGTGCCTCCACGGAGGAGATCCTCCGGGCCCACACCGCCGCCCGCGCCATCTTCGCGCTCAACCAGATCTGGGACACCGCGGAGCGGCTGGACAACCAGGTCGACGCCGCGACCCTCACCCGGATCCGGCTCCACTCGCGGCGCATGGTCGAGCGGGCGGCGCGCTGGTTGCTCAACAACCGCCCGCAGCCCCTGCAACTGGCCGAGACCATCGACCTGTTCGCGGGCCGGGTCGGTCAGGTCTGGCAGGAGCTGCCCAAGCTGCTGCGCGGTCAGGACCTGGAATGGCACACCTCCGTCCAGGACGAGCTGGTGGAGCAGGGCGTCCCGGGCGAACTCGCCCAGCAGGTCGCCGGGTTCTCCGCCGCGTTCCCCGCGCTGGACGTGGTGGCCGTCGCCGACCGCACCGGGCGCGAGCTGCTGGACGTGGCGCAGGTGTACTACCACCTCGCCGACCAGCTGGGCATCTCCCGGCTCCAGGACCGCATCAGCGAGCTGCCGCGGGCGGACCGCTGGCAGTCGATGGCGCGGACCGCGATCCGGGAGGACCTCTACGCCGCGCACCAGCTGATCACCGCGGACGTGCTGGCGGCCGGTGAGGCCACCGACGCGCCCGAGGAGCGGTTCGCCGCGTGGAGCGAGCGCAACCAGGCCATCCTCGGCCGCGCCCGCGCCACGCTCCGGGAGATCCAGGAGTCCGACACGTTCGACCTGGCCAACCTCTCGGTCGCCATGCGGACCATGCGGACGCTGCTGCGCTCCAACCGCTGACGGCAGGCTCCGCCGACGGGCGGGCCCGCGGCGCCGGGCGCAGCCGCCCCGGCAGCCGTCACCCGCCCGGCGCAGCACGTAACCCGTACCGCCCGCCCGGCAGGTGCGGCGCCCGGCCGCTGCCTACCGTGGCGGCATGGACGCAGCACGCACCACCACCGGGACGGGCACCACCCAGCTGCCGGGCTGGGCCGGCGCGGCGGTCTCGCTCACCGGGCGCCCCGCCCGCCGCCGCCCCCTGGTGCTGCCGGCCCAGTGGGCCGCGACGCCGCTGACGGTGGTGATGCCGACCTACGACGAGGCGCTCACCCTCACCGTGGTCGCCGACGCCCTGCTGGCGCTGCCGCTGCCCGGGCTGCGGCTCCTCGTCGTCGACGACGCCAGCCCGGACGGGACCGGGCAGCTCGCCGAGCGACTCGCACTGCGCCACAACACACCCGGCCGCCCCTGGCGGATGGCGGTGCTGCACCGCCCCGCGAAGGCCGGGCTCGGCCGCGCGTACGCCGCGGGGATGCGGTGGGCGCTGGCCGAACAGGGCAGCGGGTACGTGCTGCAGATGGACGCCGACGGCAGCCACCCCGTCGCCGCCGTCCCCGAGCTGCTCGGCGTCGCGTGCTCCCTCGGTGCCGGACTGGTGGTCGGCAGCCGGTACGCGCCCGGCGGCACGCTGTCCGCACGCTGGGCGCTGCACCGCCGGCTCCTCTCCGGGGGCGGCAACCGCTACGCCCGGACGGTCCTGGGCTCCCGGGTCCGCGACCTCACCGGCGGCTTCAACCTCTGGGGGGTGGAGACGCTGCGGCGGCTGCGCCCGGCGACGGCGGGCAGCACCGGGTACGCCTTCCAGATGGAGCTCAAGCACCGCGCGCTGCGGGCCGGCGCCCGTGCGGTCGAGGTGCCGATCACCTTCGCCGAGCGCCGGGCCGGCGATTCCAAGATGTCGCTCGCGGTGCAGACCGAGGCCGCGCTCCTGCCGTGGCGGCTCCGCCTGCGGGACCTGCGGGAGGTGCCCGCCCCGCCGGCGCTGCGGCGCCTGCCGCTCCTGCGGCGGGATCGCGTCCGGCCGCGGATCGCCCCGCCCGCCGGCACCGGCGTCGGC
>NZ_JAAVJC010000203.1 GCF_012033785.1 Streptomyces bohaiensis | reverse complement strand
GGATTGACCGGACGATCTCCAACCGCTCCACCAGCGGGATCACCGGTGGCCGTCCCTTCATGCCGGTCGCCGTCTCGTCGGAGACGACCCCCGCCACCAGGTGGTCGCAGCGGGCACGGGTCGGCGAGCGGGTCAGGGCAGGACCTGCCGCCCGCCGAAGGTCACGCGCAGACTGCCGTCCGCGGTGAAGGACCAGGCCAGCGTGCCGGTGTAGTCGGCGCACTTCGCCCCGTTGGAGCCCGACCAGAACTGGTTGGAGCTGTCGACGTTGCCGATCGTCCGGTCGTTGGACCCCCGGGCGCTGTGGCAGGAGACGTTGTCGCGGAAGACCGAGGTGCCGCCGTCGAACTGGAAGTTGCGCTGCGTGGAGTCGATGCTGACGTTGCCCCGCACCGACATGGTGCCGAGGTTCCGGTTGTAGGTGAAGCCGTGCTTGCCGTTGTCGTAGGCGATGTTGCGGTGGATGGTGTGGTTGACCGAGATGTCCTCGCCGCCCAGCTTGAAGCCGTTGCGGTCGCCGCTCGGGTTCTGCGTGCCGTCGCTCAGCGTCCCGTTGCGGTAGGCCAGCGAGTTCTCGATGGTCACCGCCCCGATCGGACCGGTGTCCTTCTTGGTGTAGAGGTCCCAGCCGTCGTCGATGTTGTTGTGCGCGACGGTGTGGCGGAAGACGTTGCCGGGGCCGGAGGTCAGCTTCGCCGCGAAGCCGTCGGCGTCCTCGCCGTCGGAGTCGGCGTTGTCGTGCGACACGGAGCTGAGGATCAGGTTGTGCGAGGGCCACTGGCTGCTCGGCGTGGTGGAGGCGATCCGTGAGATCTGCAGGCCGGTGTCGTGGTTGAAGCGGGTCACCGTCCGCTCCACGATGTTGTGGCTGCCGCCGACGAAGATGCCGTTGTCACCGGCGTGCTCGACGGTGAGACCGTGCAGGTGCCAGTAGTTGCCGTTGACGGAGAGACCGCGGTTGGCGGGGTCCTCGGCCATGGGGGAGAAGTTCAGCACCGGTGTCTCGCCCGGCAGCGCCATCAGCTTGGTGCGGGCGCCGGCCGTGCCGTTGTTGCCCGGCTGGATCACGATCGGCTGCGCGTAGGTGTAGCGCCCGCCGCGCAGGTAGATGGTGCCGCCGGAGGTGACGCGGGTGATCGCCGAGGGGAGCGTGGTCGGGTCGGCCTGCGTGCCCGCGGCGGTGTCACGGCCGTTGGGCGCCGCGTGGATCACCGGCCCGGTCGGGGGCGGCGGCGTGCCCGGGTCGGTCGGGTCCGGGTTGGTGGGATCGGGGTTGGTCGGGTCCGGGTTGGTGGGGTCGGGGTTGCCCGGGCTGCTGTCGTTGACCACCACGTCGTCGAAGGAGGCGGCGGCGTAACCGGTGACCAGCCCGATGCGGCCCGCGCTCCAGGCGCTGTTGCCGACCGAGGCGATCGGCTGGCCGTTGACGGTGGCGCTCACCGTGGAGCCCTCGGTGGTGAGGGCCAGCGTGTGCCAGGTGCCGGCGGTACGCGACAGGTTGCGGCTGCCCAGGACGTTGACCTGGCCGCCGTTGACGGACTGCAACTCCGCACGGTCCGCGAAGAGCGCGACCCGGTACATCCGGGTGGCGCTGCCCGCTCGGGACCCCAGCCCGGCGAAGGAGGCCGCGCCGGCGAAGCTGTCCGGCTTGACCCGGGCCTGGACCGTGTAGTTCCGCCAGGAGGTGTCGCCGGCCAGCTGCCGGGCCAGCTCGCTGTCGGACTTGGACTGCTTGAAGACCTGGGAGCCGCCGTCGGGGGCGACGAACCAGTCGCCCCCGGACTTGGCCCAGCCGCTGGGCGCGCCGTTCTCGAAGTTCTCCGACAACACGGTGGCCGCGCTGGCGGGCCCGGCCGCTCCGAGCAGCCAGACCGTCATCGTGCCGGCCAGGGAAACGGCGACGGTCGCGTACCAACGGCGTTGCCGGCGACGGGAATGCATGCGTGACATGGCTACCTCTCTCCGAGGGAAAGGCGTGCTGATCAAGGCAGGGAACGGTTGCGGACCTCCGGAGCGGAGCCCGCCGCGAGGAGCTGCAACCCCTTGCAGTTACATGGTCGTAACAGAGTTGCCCCACGGTCAGGGCCTGTCAAGACAAGCGGCACCGCTTGGTAGTAAGCGCTCTCGCGGCTCTTGGTGATGCCGCGCCGGAACTGCAACCGGTTGTGTGTTTAGCCCGCTGATCCATCCCGGGCGGCGGGGCGGATTCCGCAACTGCACGCTCTGGCATGCCAGTTGATATCCCCCTGCCGTTCCTGGGTCCTCCCGCGGCCACGAGGCCGTCGGTCGCGCGCTGCCCGCCGGGGAGGCGGCCCCGGCCGAGGTGTGTCACGGGTGCGGCGGAGCAACGCGGCCGGCTCCGGGGTGTTGGCCGGGGCACCACCCGTCGACCACCCCGGCCGGCGAGGTCGGGCCCCTGCCTTGCCCGCCCCGGGCCCCTGGGCGGGCAGGTCCGGGTCAGCTGCGGGTGTTGGTCAGGTGGGGGCCGATGTACCCCACGATCACCGACCGGGTGCGGCCCTTGCCGCGCGTGTCGTCCAGGTAGTAGATCCGCGGCGAACTGCTTCCCTTGGAGCCGAGTTTGAGATGCGCCTCCATGACCGCCCGCTCGCCGGGGTCGATGGCGGCCGGGACCCGGAAGACGCGCTCGGTGCCCCACTTCGCCATGGTGGTCGGTGACTCGTTGGTGGCCAGCTGGTTCCGGGGCCAGGTCACCGAGCCGGCCCGCCCCTCCTGGCAGTGCTGGTGGAAGCCGCCCCGGAACCCGCCCCGGACGGCGTCGGCGTAGGAGTCGAGAGCGCCCAGCGCCTGCCACGCCTTCCGGGCCCAGCGGCGGGCCCCGTCGCACTCGTCGAGCCGCAGCGCCGGTCGGGGATCGGCGGTGACGGTGAGACTGGGGAACGCCGCCGTGCAGCGCTGGAGCAGCTCCTCGAAGGTGCTCGGCACGTCCGGGTGCCCCGCGGGCCGCGGGCTCGGGACGCGATGCTTCGGCGCTGCCGCGCCGGTGCGCCCGCGTTCTCGCAACCGCTGGCGCAGATCCCTGAGTTGGGTCCGGGCGCTGTCGAGCTCCCGCAGCATGCGCAGCGCGTCCTCGAAGTCCTCGTCGTAGAGCTGCTGGAGGGCGCGCAGTTCGGCCTCGCGGGCGTCGGTGTTGCGGGTGGCCAGTTCCGTCTCGGTGCGGCTCTCGCGCAGTTCGGCGTCGGCGACGGTGAGCAGCTGTTTCAGTTCGGCGTTCTCCCGGCGCAGCGCGTCGAGTTCGAGGGCGCCGTCGGCGGCGAGGGCGGCGCGGCGCTGCTCGTCACGCCGGCGGCTCTCCTCGGTGAAGCGGAGCGCGCGGAGCGGCTCGGGGACGGGGGCGAGGGTGGCGATGCGCCGCACGGTGGGCGCGACGGTGAGCCAGGCGCGGTCCTGCGGGTCGCTGAGCCGGTCGACGGTGAGGTACCGGTGCCGGGCGCCGTCGGCCGGCCAGCCCGGGTCCGCGTCGGTGCGGAAGACGCGCACCGCGCCGGGGGCGACGCGGTGGTGCTCCCCCACGGCGCCCCGGAAGGCGTCGACGGCCGCGGTGTCGCGGAGCAGGTGCACCGAGGCGGCGCCCGCGCACTGGTCGACCACCGCGGCCAGCCGCTCGCCCCAGAGGGGTTCGGGGTGCAGTGGTGCGGCGGCGACGACGGCGGGGAGTCGTCGGCCGGGGTCGCAGAGGATGTCGATCAGGTCGTCGACCTCCGCCGGCCCGACCGGTCGCGCGTCCAGGGTGAGGGGCGCCAGCCCGTCCAACGGCTGGAGCTCCCGCACCAGTTCGCGGATCATCGGTGGCTGCGGCGGGGGCGGGGGCGCGGCGCCGCGGTCGGCGAACACCTCCAGGGCGACGGCGGCGAGGGCGCCGCCGTCGGAGGTGGTGACGCAGGTGACGGTGGTCCGCCAGGTCGCGCCGGCGCCGTCCTCCCGCAGTTGGAGGCGGACGGCGTGCTCGCTGCCGTCCGCGCGGTAGGCGGCCTGGTTGGTGAGGACCGCCGCCTCACCGAGGCGGTGGTGCCCGGAGTGGGTGGGGGCGCGTCCGAACCGCTCCGTGAGCCACCCGGCGCCGACCCGCCGCACGGTGTCGATGGGGGCGCGGGCGTCGGGGACCGTCAGCACGGTCCGGTGGGCCAGGGGGCTGCTGCCGGTGTGGGTCACGCCTCGTACCTCCCGCCGCCGCGGGCCCCGGGCGGGCAGGCGGCTCGACGGTTCCAGCGGTAGCACGGTCCGGGGCGCTCCAGGCGGAAAGCGACAAAGAGCCCACGGGCGGCCCCATCGGGTGGTATACCCGGTCGGGCCGCCCGTGGGCGGGTGGTGCGCCGGCCCGGTGGGGCGCGGTCGGGCCGGGCGGGTCAGTGCTCCCCGGCGAAGGTGAACGAGGCGAGGCGGCGGCCCGCGTACCAGATGCTGCCGACGGTCGCGAGGACCAGCAGGACGACCCCGGCGGTCAGCGAGACCGTGGAGGTCACGTTGGCTCCGCTCGCCGCGATCTGCTCGGCGAGGGTGAGCGACCACTGCTGCACCGACAGGTTGCCGACGCCCGGCATCAGCCGGCCGAACAGCGCCTCCCAGATCAGCGCGTAGATGAGGCCGATCACCACCGCGTTGCGCGACACCACGCCGAGCAGCAGGAAGATCGCGCTGTAGGCGACCACCGCGGCGGCCGTCGCCGCCGTGTAGGCGAAGGCGATGTACTGGCTGTTGCCGTTGAGGATCAACCCGGCGACGTACACCGGGACCACGGTGAACAGGGCGGTCACCGCGACGGCGACGATGAACTTGGTGGTGATGATGGTCTGGCGGCTCACCGGCTTCGACAGCAGGTACACCACCGAGCCGTCGTCGATCTCCGGCGCGATGGAACCGGTACCGGCGATGACGCAGACCAGCGGCACGACCGCGGCGAGCGCGAACCCGCCGAGGACGGAGACGGCGGCGCGGTCGTCGGCGCCGGTGGGCACCCGCACCGCGATGGCGATGGCCAGCAGCAGCGTCGGCAGCACGGCCATGATCAGGGCCCGCTTGCGGCCCAGCAGCGCGCGGAACGTGAGCCGGGCGACCGTGGGGTGGTAGATGGCGGTCATGGTTGCACGGTCTCCTTACGCACTGACCAGGTAGGAGAAGACGCTTTCCAGCGACTCGTCGGAGGGTGAGACCGTCAGCAGGCGGATGCCGCGCTCCCGCGCCAGCGCCGGCAGGCGCTCGGCGAAGCGGTGGAAGTCGACCGCCTCCACCTTCAACGCCTGCTCTGTCGGGTCGAGTTCGAGTCCCTGGGTGCAGGGGTCGGCGATCAGCGCCGCGGCCAGCGCACGGTCGTCGCTGGAGCGGATCAGGTAGCGGTGGGGCCGGTTGGTCATCAACCGGCGGATGCGGCGGAAGTCGCCGGAGGCGGCGTGCCGCCCCGCGACGATCACCTCGATGTGGGAGGCGAGCTGTTCGACCTCCTCCAGGATGTGCGAGGAGAACAGGACGGTGCGCCCCTCCTCGCCCATGCGCCGCAGCAGTTCCATGAGGTGCAGCCGCTGGCGGGGGTCCATGCCGTTGAACGGCTCGTCCAGCAGCAGCACCGCCGGGTCGTGGACCAGTGCCGACGCCATTTTGACGCGCTGCCGCATGCCCTTGCTGTAGGTGCCGACCGGCCGGTCCGCGGCGGCGGTCATCTCGACCGTCTCCAGGGCGCGTTCGGTGGCGGCGCCGGGGTCGGGGAGCCCTTGGAGCTCGGCGTTGGCACGCACGAACTCGCGGCCGTCGAGGAACTCGTAGGTGGACTCGGTCTCCGGCACCAGCCCGATGCGCCGGTAGGCGTCGGCGTTGCGCCAGATGACCTCGCCGTCGAGGGTGACCGCGCCGTCGGAGGGCGGCAGGAACCCGCTCATCATGTGGATCAGCGTCGACTTGCCGGCGCCGTTGGGGCCCAGGAGGCCGGTGATCCCCGGCGTGATGTCGATCGACACGTCGTTGACGGCGACGACGTTCCCGAACCAGCGGGACACGTTCTCGATGCGGACGACAGCCATGGTCAGATCCCCTCCTTCCGGTAGCGGCGGACCAGCAGGAACGAGCAGAGCGCGGTGAGGCCGACGGTGACCAGCAGGTAGGCCAGCCCCATGCCGCCCGCGGAGGGGTCCGACCCCGGCGGGAAGTCGGTGTCGCCGCCCAGGTAGGCGCCCTGGACGCCGTCCATCAGGGTGCCGGGCGAGAGCAGCCCCACCCAGCCGGCCGCGGCGGTGTTGCCGAGGTCGTGCAGGATCACCTGCAAGGAGGTGGCGGCGAAGTACGGCACCGTCAGCACCGCGATCACGGCGGCGACGCCGAAGCCCCGGCGCGGGGTGAGGGAGGCGACCAGCAGCGCGATCGCGGCGTGGAGCAGGGCGAAGACGACGGCACCGGCCAGACCCTGGAGGAAGCCCACGGTCTGGTCGCCGGCGTCCAACTCGGCCAGCAGCGCGCCGGCGTACAGCACCACCAGCGGCAGCGAGGTGAAGAGGAAGATCGCGGTCGCCAGCGCCGCCAGCTTGGAGGCGACGTAGTCGGTGCGCTCCAGCGGGCGGGAGAAGTACAGCGGGATGGTGCGGTACCGCAGGTCCAGCGAGACCATCTGCGGGGCGGCCAGCGCGATGTAGAGGCCGAGCACCGGCTGGAGCATCACCGCGTACCGGGTGTACTCCAGCGGCAGGTCGTCGAGGTTGGTCACCAGCGCGACGGCGACCATGATCACAGCAGGCAGCACCATGATCGCGAGCAGCAGCATCGGGAGGATCTTCGACTTCGCCGAGCGGCCGATGCCGAAGGCGCCGCGCACGGACTGCTCCACCAGGGCGCGCCGGGCGTGCGAGCGTCCCAACCGGGGGCCGTCGTAGCCGCGGTAGCCGATGTCGTGGATGCGGGCGTCACCGCGGGCGGTGGCGGTCCCGGCGGGCGTCCCGCCGGTGGTGGCCGGGTCGGCGGCGTGGTCATTCGGCACGGCGGCCCGCTCCTTCCTGTGCGACCGGGGCGGGGGCGGCCGGGGCCGGCGTCGCGGGGTGGGTCGGGTCGGCGGGCGTGCCGTCCGTCCGAGTGGAGAACACCTCGGCGATGCGGCGGCGGCGCTGCTCCATCCGGATCAGCCCGAGCCCGAGGTCGGTGACGGTGTCGCGCACGGTGTCGTAACCGCGTTCCCCGGCCTCGCCGGGCGGTATGTCCACCATCACCAGCCGGCCGCCCTCCCGGCGGACGGCGACCCCGGCGGCGACGAGCGCGTCGTGGAGCGCCGTGGCGCCGTTGGGGTGGGCGTCGCTGTCGGTGACCTCGACCGCCAGCGACGTGGTGGAGGAGGTGAACCCGCCGATCGGCTCCGACCGCAGCAGCCGGCCACCGTCGATGACGACGACGTGGTCCGAGACCCGCTCCAACTCGCCGAGCAGGTGGGAGGTGGTGAGGACGGAGATGCCGAAGTCGGCGTGGACGCGGCGGATCAGCGCCAGCATCTCGTCGCGACCGGCCGGGTCGAGGCCGTTGGTCGGCTCGTCCAGCAGCACCAGGCGCGGGTCGTGGACCAGCGCCTGCGCCAGCTTCACCCGCTGCTTCATGCCGGTGGAGTAGCCGCCCATCGGGCGGTAGCGCTCCTCGTACAGGCCGACGTGGCGCAGCGTGTCCGCCGTCCGCTCGCGCGCGGCGGCGCGCGGCAGCCCCGACATGCGGGCCATGTGGACGACGAACTCGGTGGCGGGCACGTCCGGCGGCAGGCAGTCGTGCTCCGGCATGTAGCCGACCTGGGCGCGGATGGCCGCGCCCTCGGTCGCCGAGTCCTTGTCGAGTACGCGCGAGGTGCCCTCGCTGGCCGGTGCGAGGCCGAGCAGGAGTTTGATGAGGGTCGACTTACCGGCTCCGTTGGCGCCGACCAGACCGGTGACACCCGGTCCGATCGACACGGTGAGCCGGTCCAGCGCGGTAACCCCTGGGTACCGCTTGCTGAGCCCCTCCGTCACGATCACAGTCACCCGGATGACGCTACCGGCCCGCGGCGCGCCGCACGTCCCCCGAAGGTCTCGTCGCGAGCGGCCGGTCGTCGTCCCTCGGGCGGACGTCCCGTAGGGGGCGGTCGGGGCGTGCGAGGGTCGTACGACCAGGTCGGCCGACCGGTTCGCCCCACCGGTCGCCCCTGCCCCACGGCGCGACATCCACCCCGTGCGCGACGTTAGCTGCGCGGTGCAACGGGGCAGGCGCACGCCCGGACGCGGTCCACACCGCGCCCGACCAACGCCAGTGACGGGGCCGGGAGGTGAACGGGCGCATGCGCGGCAACCCGACGCCCCGCACCACCGGTACCGTCGGCCGCTCCGCCGGCGCGGAGCGGGACGGCGCGGGGCAGCGGCCGTCCGCCGACACGCGCCCGGCCGGTGTGCGCCGGGTCCGCCGGCTGATCGTCGCCACCGTCTTCCTCGGCGGGCTCCTCGCCACCGGCGTCGCCACGGCCTCCGCCGCGGCGGCC
>NZ_JAAVJC010000202.1 GCF_012033785.1 Streptomyces bohaiensis | reverse complement strand
GCCCGCCCCCGGTCCTCGTCCACCGCCGCCACGTTGAACGCGGCCAGCCGGTGCGGCCCGCGCGGCGCGACCGCGGCCAGCGCGGCGCGGACGTACTCCGGCGAGGTCGGCTCCGCCAGCACCGTGCCGTCGGCCACCCGCCCGGAGAGGGCGAGCGAGCGCGGCCCGCGGACGCCCAGCAGCACGTCCGGCACCTGATCGGGCACCGCGGACGGATCGAGGGCGACCTCCGGCCCCTTCGCCACCGGCGCGATGCGCCCGCCGCGCAGCAGCGTGCGGAGCGTGGTGACGTGGTCGGCGAGCACGCCCAGCGGCCGGGGGCTCCACGCGCCCGCCGCGCGCATCCACTCCGGCATGCCGTGCCCGACGCCCACCGTCAGTCGCCCCGGGAAGAGCTGCGCGAGGGTCGCCACCTCCATCGCCGCGTAGACCGCGTTCCGGGCGCCCGCGGGGAGGATGCCGATGCCGACCTCCAGCCGGGTGGCGCCCAGCACCGCGGCGGCCTGGGCGATGCCGCCGCGCCAGCTCATGTCCTCCACCACCCACAGTGCGGCGAAGCCGGCGTCCTGCGCCCGCCGGGCGTAGTCGAGCAGCTGCCCGGCGGGCAGGTCGCGGGGCAGCAGCAGGCCGACCCTCGGCCGCCCGCCCGGCCGCTCCGGGATGTCCTGATGCGGATGGCTCATGCGTCTCCCTCGTCCTCGGGGCGGTGGTCCGAGCGCCGCGCCCCATGCCGCCGGCACCCGGTGGACGGGGCGGCACGGGGCACGGCGGCGTCAGTCGGCGGTGCGTACGGTGAAGGGCACCGGAAGCAGCGAGTCGGGACGGGAGGACGGACCCACCAGGGCCTCGAACTCGCCCGGCTCCACCCGGCGCACCCCTTCCGCGTCCACGATCGAGCAGTCGGCGACTGGCAGCTCCAGCACCACGCGCCGCTCCTCGCCGGGTGCCAGCTCCACCTGGCGGAACGCCTTCAGCTCCCGATCGGTCCAGCTCGCGGACGTCACCTCGTCCCGGATGTAGAGCTGGACCGTCTCCCGCACCGGCCGGCTCCCGGTGTTGGCGACGGTGACCTCGACGCGCAGCGTGTCCGCGGACGTCAGCCCGGCGTCCGCCACCGCCGGGTCGCGGTAGGCGACCGTGGAGTACGACAGCCCGTGGCCGAAGGCGAAGGCGGGCGTCTGCGTGAGGTCGGCGTACCGGGAACCGTGCTGCCCGCGGATCTGGTTGTAGTAGGTCGGCTGCTGCCCGACGTGGCGCGGGAACGAGACGGGCAGCCGTCCCGACGGCTCGGCCAGCCCCAGCAGCAACTCGGCGACGGCCTGCCCGCCCGCCATACCCGGATTGGCCGCCCACACCAGCGCCGCGGCGCCGTGGGCCGCCGGGGGCAGCACCAGCGGCTTGGAGGCCAGCAGCACCACCACCAGCGGGGTGCCGGTCGCCGCCAGCGCCTCCAGCAGCGCCGCCTGGCCGCCGAGCAGTTCGAGCGTCGCGGTCGACCGCCCCTCACCCACCAGCTCGATCCGGTCACCGACGACGGCGACCACGTAGTCCGCCTCGCGTGCCGCCGCCACCGCCTCCGCGATCAGGGCGTCGTCCGGCTCGGCGGGCGCCACCACCGGCGGCCGCGGCTGGCCGTCCGGGAACAGCGCACCCTCCGGGTCCGGCGTCAGGGACAGGATCTCCGCCCCCCGCGCCTCGGTCACCCGCCAGCCGGCGGGCACCGTGGCGCGCAGCCCGTCGAGCACCGTGGTGATCATCGCCCGGGGCTGTCCGTTCGGGAGCCAGTCGGCCTGGCCGGACGAGCCCGCCCAGTCGCCGAGCTGCGTCTGCGCGTCGTCCGCCAGCGGCCCCACCACCGCCACCGTGCGGCCGTCCTCGGCCGCGGGGCCCGCCGCCGTCCCACCGGCGCCGTCGGCCGACCCGCCGGCCAGCGGCAGCGTCCCGTCGTTGGCGAGCAGCACCAACGACCGCCGTGCCGCTTCCAGGTTCAGTCGGGCGTGCTCGGCGGAACCGACGACCGCGCGCTGCCGTTCCCGCTCCGGCAGCCGGGGGTCCTCGAACAGGCCGAGCTCGAACTTGAGCGCGAGGATGCGGGCGACCGCCCGGTCGAGGTCCTTCTCGGCGAGCATCCCCCGGTCGATGGCCTCCAGCGCCCCGGCGAAGAACCCGGGCGTCGTCATCACCAGGTCGTTCCCGGCGAGGACGGCGGCCGCGGCGGCATGGGCGTGGTCCGGCTGCACCCGCTGCTCCCACACCATGCGTCCGACGTTGTCCCAGTCGGTGACCAGCACGCCGGTGTAGCCCCACTCCCCGCGCAGCACCTCGTCCAGCAACCAGCTGTTGACGGTGATCGGGACGCCGTCGGTGGTCTGGTACCCGAGCATGAAAGTGCGGCAGCCCTCCCGCGCGACCCGCTCGAACGGGGGCAGGAACCAGCTGCGCAGCTTGCGGCGCGAGAGGTCCGCCTCGCTGGCGTCCCGACCGCCCTGGGTCTCGGAGTAGCCCGCGAAGTGCTTGGCGCAGGCCAGCACGGCGGTGGCGTCGTCGAGCCCCTCACCCTGGTAGCCGCGCACCATCGCCGACGCCAACTCGCCGATCAGGAAGGGGTCCTCGCCGAAGGTCTCGTTGACCCGCCCCCACCGCAGGTCGCGCGCGATGCACAGCACCGGCGAGAACGTCCAGTGGATGCCGGTGGCCGACGCCTCCACCGCCGTGGCCCGGGCCACCCGCGCCAGCAGGTCGGCGTCCCAGGAGGCGGCCATGCCCAGCTGCGTGGGGAAGATGGTGGCGCCCTCGAAGAACGAGTGCCCGTGGATGCAGTCCTCGCCCACCAGCAGCGGGATCCGCAGCCGGGTGCGAGCCGTCAGCCCGTGCGCGGCCACCAGCCGTTCCGGTGAGGCGTGGAGCACCGAGCCGGCGTGGTGGGCCAGGACCACGTCCTCCAGGTCGCCGCGCGCGTCGAGTTGGAGCATCTGACCCGCCTTCTCCTGGGGGGTCATCAGCGCCAGCAGGTGGGCGACCCGGTCGTCCACCGACCGGGAGGTGTCGAGGTGGGGGAGCTGGTCGGTCATGGTTGCGTCTCTCCGTGGGTCGGGGCGCGCGCCACGGGCATCCGCCGGCCCGAACTCCCGGTGGCACGGGCCGGTTACGGCTCCCCCGGGACGGCCACCCCGGGTGTGCACGATCGTACATTCGTCACTTCCGCACGGCAGGTGGGCGCGGGCGTACCGGAACACCCGCCCCGGCCGCCCGCCCCGCCGAGCGCCTAGACCTCGCGAACCACGCCGTCGTCGTCGGCCGCCTCCGCGAACTCCTCCCAGCCCATGTTGGCCGTCGTCAGATTGTTCTCCACCATCTGCACCGCCCGGGGAAGGACGCGCAGCCGGCGCACGAGATCGTTCTCGTCGACGTCGATGTCCACCACAAGGAGGTGGTGCTCGGCCGAGGACACGGTGGTGGCATCCGCCACCACCAGCAGCGGAGAGGCCGGTTCCTCGGGGCAGTCCGGATCCGCCGGGATCCGGGCCACCAGCTCCGCGGCGGTCAGTCCGGCGAACCTGCGGTCGTCGACCGGCTCGACCTCGGCCCGGAAGACCTCGCCGTCGCCCTGGGGGTGCGGGGCCAGCACGGCGTCGCGCACCGCCTCCCAGACCCCGTCGTCGCTGAAGTCGGTGCGAATCAGCGGCACCTCCTCCGTCACCGGCAGGGTCGGCAGTTCACCGTCCGCGCGTATCCGCCAGGGCTGCGACGGGCCGTCCGCCTCGCTATCGTCCCGCCGTTCGAGAATCCGCCGCAACTGCCCGAGCCGTCCGCCGCTGTCGTCCATCGTCCGCTCCGTTCCTCGTCGGCGGGGAACCGCCGAGCTGTCGGGACGTCAGTCTGCCGCCGGCCACTGACAGCGTCGGTGCCCGTCTCGGACCGCGCCGCCGGGGCGGTGACTGCACGCGAGCCGTCACCCAGCTGCCGTGGTCCGGGGCGCGGTGGTGCCCGGTCCGCCCGCGGCCCCCGCCGCTAGCATGGTGCGGACGGGCCGGGAGGGGCAGCGCGACCGACGGTCCGCTGCCTCACGCCCGGCACCGCGACGGTGCCGGGCCGCCGGGGCACCCGCACCGCGCCGACGAGACGGATGGTCCCGGACCGTGCTCACAGAGGTCACCGCGACCCGTTACATCACCCCGTTGCGGGAGGGCGGTTCGCTCCCCGGACTGGTCGAGGCCGACGACCTGGGGACCTACGTCCTGAAGTTCACCGGCGCCGGTCAGGGCCGCCGCACCCTGGTGGCCGAGGTGATCAGCGGCGAGCTGGCGCGCCGCCTCGGGCTGCGCGTCCCCCGGCTGGCCGTCCTCGACCTGGACCCCGACATCGGACGGGCCGAACCCGACGAGGAGGTCCAGGCCCTGCTCAGGGCCAGCCCCGGCGCCAACCTCGGCATGGACTACCTGCCGGGGTCCCTCGGCTTCGACCCGCTCGCCTACGCGGTGACCCCGCGGGAGGCGGGCCGGGTGGTGTGGTTCGACGCGCTGGTCAACAACGTCGACCGCTCCTGGCGCAACCCGAACATGCTCGTCTGGCACGGCGACCTGTGGCTCATCGACCACGGTGCCACCCTCACCTGGCAGCACAGCTGGCCGGCGGTCGGCACCGCCGCCGCCCGGCCCTACGACGCCTCCGACCACGCGCTCGCGCCCTGCCGGCCCGACCTGGGCGCCGCCGCCGAGGAGCTCGCGCCGCTGGTGACGGCCGAGCTGCTGGCGGAGGTCGTCGCCCTCGTCCCCGACGTGTGGCTCGCCGGCGACGACGAGCAGGCGGACCCCGCGGCGCTCCGCGACCGCCACGCGGAACTGCTGCTCGCGCGGGCCGCGGTCGTCTCCGGGGCCATCACCGTCGGAGAGCCGACACCCGTCCGGCCGCCCGCCCCGCCCGGCTGGCTGACTGCCCCGGCGCCCCGCCGCGCGGGGGAGGCCCGATGAACGCCGTGACGCCCCCGCGGCGCGACGTCTTCGAGTACGCCCTGCTGCGCGTGGTCCCCCGCATCGAACGGGGCGAGCACATCAACGCGGGGATCCTCCTCTACTGCCGTCCGCGCGGTTTCCTCGCCGCCCGCGTCCACCTCGACCCCGACCGGCTGCGCGCGCTCGACCGCCACGCGGATGTCGCGGGGGTGCGCGCCGCCCTCGGAGCGGCGCAGGCGCTGTGCGGCGGCGGTGCGGAGGCCGGCCAGGCGGCGGGCGACGACGCCGGGCGCCGGTTCCGCTGGCTCACCGCGCCGCGCAGCACCGTGGTGCAGCCGGGACCGGTGCACACCGGCCTCACCGCGGACCCGGAGGCCGAGGCGGAGCGCCTGCTGGAGCTGCTGGTCCGCTGAGGTGGTCGCGGGCCGCCGGCTCCCGCGCCGGGGACGGGACCGTTGACAGCCCGCGCCGCGCCTTCTAGCGTCCGGTCGGACCCACGCGCCCGACCGGCCCCGGCCGTCCCGGGCGGCGCCCACCGTCCCGGGAGGCACCGCTGTCCACCGAACCCCGAGTCGCCGTCGTCACCGGCGCCGCCCGCGGCATCGGCGCCGCCACCGCGGTCCGCCTCGCCCGGGACGGCCGGTCCGTGGCCGTGCTCGACCTCGACGGGACGGCGTGCGCGGCCACCGTCGCAGCGGTTCGAGCCGTCGGTGGGACCGCGCTCGCCGTCGGGTGCGACGTCACCGACCGCACGGCGGTCGAGGAGGCGGTGCACCGGGTGGCGGCCGAACTGGGCCCGCCCACCGTGCTGGTCAACAACGCGGGCGTCATCCGGGACAACGCGCTGTTCCGGATGACCGACGACGACTGGGACACCGTCCTCGCCGTCCACCTCCGCGGCGCCTTCCTGATGACCCGCGCCTGCCAGTCCGCCATGGTCGACGCCGGCTTCGGACGGATCGTCAGCCTGTCGAGCACCTCGGCCCTCGGCAACCGCGGCCAGGCCAACTACGCCGCGGCCAAGGCCGGTGTCCAGGGCTTCACCCGCACCGTCGCCCTCGAACTCGGCCGGTTCGGGGTGACCGCGAACGCCGTCGCCCCCGGTTTCATCGAGACGGCGATGACGGCGACGGCGGCCGAGCGGGCCGGCCTCACCGCCGCGGAGTTCGCCGCGGAGATCGCGGCCCGCACCGCCGTCGGTCGCATCGGCCGACCCGAGGACGTGGCCGAAGCGGTCGCCTACCTCACCGGGGACGCCGCCGGGTACGTGTCGGGCCAGATCCTCTACGTCGCCGGCGGCCCCGCCGGCGGCCCCGCCGGCTGAGCCGCCGGGGCCGCCGGGGCTGCCGGCCGAGCGCCGCACCGTTCCGCACCACCACCGACCGAGAGGCAGCCCCATGACGGCATCCCCGCCCGCTTCCGCACCGGGCGACGCCGACCGGCCGGAGGCCGAGGTGGCCCTGGTGACCGGCTCCAGCCGGGGGATCGGCCTGGCGGTGGCGGAGGCGCTCGTGGCACGCGGCGACCGCGTCTGCCTGACCGGCCGCGACCCGGAGGCCCTCGCGCGCGCGGTGGACCACCTCGGCGCCGACCGCGCGATGGGCGTCGCCGGCACGGTGCGCGACCCCGCCCACCGCGCCGAGGCCGTCGAACGGGTGATGGCCCGCTGGGGCCGGGTCGACCACCTCGTCAACAACGCCGGGATCAACCCCGCCGTCGGGCCGCTCGCCGACGCCGACCTCGGCATCGTGGCCGCGGTGCTGGACGTCAACGTCCTCGCCGCCCTGGCCCTCGCCCAGCTGACCTGGGCCGCCTGGCAGCGCGACCACGGCGGGACCGTCGTCAACATCGCCTCGGTGGCCGGGGTCTCGGCCTTCCCGACGCTCGGCGCCTACGGCATCAGCAAGGCGGCCCTGATGAGCCTCACCCAGCAGCTGGCCCACGAACTGGCCCCCGGGGTGCGCGTCAACGCCGTCGCCCCCGCCGTCGTCAAGACCCGGTTCGCGGCCGCGCTGTACGAGGGGCGCGAGGCCGAGGCCGCGGCCGGGTACCCGCTGGGCCGGCTCGGCGTCCCCCGGGACGTCGGGAGCGCGGTCGCGTTCCTCAGTTCGCCCGACGCCGGCTGGATCACCGGTCAGACGCTCCTCCTCGACGGCGGGCTGCTGCTCGGCGCCACCGTGACCTGAGGCGTCCGCGGCCGCCGGCCGCGGCCGCCGCTCCCCGCACGGCCCGAGTGTCGGACCCCCGGGGTACGTTCGGGCGTATCACTGGCGACGGCGACCGGAGGTCCGCACGTGTTCGAGAAGCTGCCCGAGTCCTGGCGGGACGCCCTGGGCGAGGAGATCGCCCACCCCCGGTACGAGGAGCTGGCCGCGTTCCTCGCCGCGGAGCGGGCCGCCGGCCCGGTGTTCCCACCGCAGGACGAGGTCTTCGCCGCGCTGGAGGCCACGCCCTACCCCGACGTCCGCGTCGTGGTGCTCGGGCAGGACCCGTACCACGGCCAGGGCCAGGGCCACGGCCTCTGCTTCTCCGTCCGGCCCGGGGTTAAGGTCCCGCCGTCGCTGCGCAACATCTACAAGGAGATGCTCAGCGACCTCGGCCACCCCGTGCCCGACAACGGCTACCTCATGCCCTGGGCGCACCAGGGCGTGCTGCTGCTGAACACGGTGCTCACCGTCCGCGCGGGCGAGGCCAACTCCCACAAGAGCCGCGGCTGGGAGAAGTTCACCGACGCGGTGATCTCCGCCGTCTCCGCGCGCGACGAGCCGGCGGTGTTCGTGCTGTGGGGCAACCACGCCAAGAAGAAGGCCGCCCTGATCGACACCGAGCGGCACGCGATCGTCGACGGCGCCCACCCCTCCCCGCTCTCCGCGCGCAAGTTCCTGGGCTCCAAACCGTTCTCGCGCATCGACGCGGCCCTCGCCGCCCAGGGCCACCCGCCGATCGACTGGCGGGTGCCCGACCTCGCCGGCTGAGGCGGCGGGGCGCGCCCCGCGTTGCGCCACCCGGGTCGCACGGCGCGGCGCGGGCCGTGCCGCACCCGTCGTCCCCGCGGCGGTCGGCCTAGCCTCGGGGTCCGCAGCCGTCCAGCCGCCCGGGAGGGCAGGGTGTCCCAGCCCCAGCACACCCCGCGCCACCACCCGGTCATGCAGCGCGTCGGCCAGGCCGTCATGCTCCACCGCGCCGGGGACCGGGAGGAGGCCCGCAACCGGCTCGCCGCGCTGTGGGAGGACCCCGGGCCCGGTACGGGCCCGCTCCAGCGCTGCACGATCGCCCACTACCTCGCCTCCGCGCAGGACGACCCCCGGGACGCGCTGCGGTGGGACCTCGTCGCCCTGGCGGAGGCCGACGCCGCCTCCGGTGACGAGGCGGCTCCCGCCGACCCGCCGCCCGTGGACCGCGCCGCCCGCCCCCTCGGGCCCACCGCCGCGCCCGACGCGGCACGGGGGCTCTACCCCCTGCTGTACCTGAGGCTGGCCGCCGACCACCTCGCGCTGGACTGCGCGACCGCCGCCCGGCACGAACTCGCCCGCGCCCGCCGAGCGGCTGCCGGTCTCGAGGACGACGACCACGGCCGGCGCACCCGCGCCGC